>NZ_JBEZHV010000027.1:46017-96906 GCF_040650755.1 Streptomyces sp. NPDC048623 | reverse complement strand
GACGGAGCGGTCGCCCCGGTCGCCCCGCTCGCCGCGGCCGGAAAGCCCGTTCTCACCGCGTGGTACGGCGGGCGCCCCTCTCGGAGTACCGGTGGAACCGGGCGGAAACCAGGGGGAACCCGGCGGATCAGACCTGGCCGGCCTTCTCCAGGGCCTCGCAGCAGGTGTCCACCAGGAGGCGGGTCACCGTGTACGGGTCCACGTTGGCGTTCGGGCGCCGGTCCTCGATGTAGCCCTTCTGGTCCTGCTCGACCTGCCACGGGATGCGGACCGAGGCGCCGCGGTCGGAGACGCCGTAGGAGTACTTGTCCCACGGGGCGGTCTCGTGCAGACCGGTCAGGCGGTCGTCGATGCCGGCGCCGTAGTTCTTGACGTGGTCGAGCGGCTTCGAGCCCTCGCCCAGCGACTCGCACGCGGTGATGATCGCGTCGTAACCCTCGCGCATCGCCCTGGTGGAGAAGTTGGTGTGCGCGCCCGCGCCGTTCCAGTCGCCCTTCACCGGCTTCGGGTCGAGCGTCGCGGAGACCTTGAAGTCCTCGGCCGTGCGGTAGAGCAGCCAGCGGGCCACCCACAGCTGGTCGGCGACGTCCAGCGGCGCCAGCGGGCCGACCTGGAACTCCCACTGGCCCGGCATGACCTCGGCGTTGATGCCGGAGATGCCCAGACCCGCCTTCAGGCAGTTCTCCAGGTGCGCCTCGACGACGTCACGGCCGAAGATCTCGTCCGCGCCGACGCCGCAGTAGTAGCCGCCCTGCGGGGCCGGGAAGCCGCCGACCGGGAAGCCGAGCGGGCGCTCGCCGTCGAAGAAGGTGTACTCCTGCTCGATGCCGAAGATCGGCTCCTGCGACGCGTACTTCGCGTACACCTCGGCCAGCGCGGCACGCGTGTTGGACGCGTGCGGCGTCATGTCCGTGTTCAGGACCTCGCACAGCACCAGGATGTCGTCGCCGCCGCGGATCGGGTCCGGGCAGGAGAAGACCGGCTTGAGGACACGGTCCGAGGCGTGGCCCTTGGCCTGGTTGGTGCTGGAACCGTCGAAGCCCCAGATCGGCAGCTCCTCCAGCGGAAGCACCGCACCGGTGATGATCTTCGTCTTGGAACGGAGCTTGGCGGTCGGCTCGGTGCCGTCGATCCAGATGTACTCAGCCTTGAAGGTCACGGGGCCTCATCCTTTGGCGTGCTGCGGGTGCTCTGCTCCGCGCTCGGCGGTGGCTCGCGCCGTTGCGAGAGCCGCGGTGGCGGTGTCTGCGTCGTGCGCAGCTTCGCAACACGGGATTTCCCATCGGTTGCCCGTTTGTGAACCCCGTGTTACTCAGCCCTCCGTTCGCGCCCTCGGTAACGCGTGGGTTCGCGCGGGTTCGCGCCCGGACGTGCGCCCCGGACGTGCGCTCCGGGGCGGGCCGGGGACCGGTCAGGGGGACCCCTGATCCGGGGCGCGGCGGGGACCGGCAGACTGGTGGGCATGACGAAGCTCACAGGCACGAAGACCCGCATCGGACTCCTCGGCACCGGCCCCTGGGCCGAGCGCACTCACGCGCCCGCGCTCGCGGCCCATCCGGACGTGGAGTTCAGCGGCGTGTGGGGCAGACGGCCCGAGGCCGCGGCCGCGCTCGCCGCGGGGTTCGGGACCCGGGCGTACGAGGACGTGGACGCGCTGTTCGCGGCGAGCGACGCGGTCGCCCTCGCCCTGCCGCCGGAGGTGCAGGCCCCGCTGGCCGCGCGGGCCGCCGCGGCCGGCTGCCACGTCATACTCGACAAGCCGGTGACGACCTCGGCGGACACCGCCCGCGAGCTCGCCGACGCGGTGACCGGCGCCGGTGTGGCCTCCGTGGTGTTCTGCACCCTGCGCTTCGCCCCGCCCACCGCGCGCTGGATATCCGAACAGGTCGCCGCGGGCGGCTGGTTCCTCGGCGAGGCGCACTGGCTGGGCGCGCTGTTCTCCCCGGACGCCGACAGTGTCTACGCGGCCTCTCCCTGGCGGAGGGACAAGGGCGGCCTGTGGGACGTCGGCCCGCACGTCCTGTCCGTCTTCCTGCCGATCCTCGGTGACGTCACCTCCATCAGCTGCACCGAGGGCCGCGCGGACACCCGTCACCTGACGCTGCGCCACACCTCGGGCGCGAGCAGCACCGCCACCCTCACCCTCAGCGCCCCGGCCGCCTCCGCCGAGGCCGCGCTCTCCGTGTACGGCGAGCACGGCAAGGCCGTCATGCCCCACTGGGACGGTGCCCTCGACGCCTTCGGCGCGGCCGTCGACGCCCTCCTGGAGTCCGTCCGCACCGGCCGGGCCCACGCCTGCGACGTGCGCTTCGGAGCCCGGCTCACCGAGATCCTCGCCGAGGCCGAGTCGGTCGCCGCCGCGGCCCGCCCCCTCATGGGCACGGGGAGCTGACTCAGCGGGACAGCGCGTCCCGCACCGCCTCCTCGGAGCGGGCGACCACGGCCGTGCCGTCCTCGGCGGTGATGATCGGGCGCTGGATCAGCTTCGGGTGCGCGGCCAGCGCCTCCACCCAGCGGTCCCGGCTCGCCTCGTCGCGCGGCCAGTCCTTGACGCCCAGCTCCTTCGCGGCCGCCTCCTGGGTGCGGGTGATGTCCCACGGCTCCAGGCCGAGCCGTTCGAGGACCGCGCGGATCTCGTCCGGCGACGGCACGTCCTCCAGGTAGCGGCGCACGGTGTAGTCGGCACCCTCGGCGTCGAGCAGGGTCAGTGCGCTGCGGCACTTGGAACAGGCGGGGTTGATCCAGATCTCCATGCCCTCCAACGTACCTTCAAACCTCCCTCCCCAACCCCGTCAATGCCCGTCTGGCCAGGGACGATTGTCAGTGGCGGCCACTAAAATGGGGGGTGAAGGTGAGGGTCCCGGGGAGGGCCCCCACCCCCGTTCGCCAGGAGGTCGCCCATGGCCGTAGCCACGCTCAGGACACCGTCCATCGAATCCTGGAAGCCCCTCCGGAAGCAGCCGCTCCCCGCGGGCCGCCCCCGTGAGTGGTACGTCACCCACAACCGCCGGCTGAAGGCCATGCGCCTCGCGATCGCCCTGCTCGACGCGGGCGTCTACCTGCCCTCGCGGGCGACGAACGCGAAGATACGCGGCACGGCCGCCCAGCTCGGCATCCACCCGCCGTCCGACACCACCTGCCACATGGTCCGTGCCCTGATCCGCTACGGCCGCTGACCCCGACGCAAGCCCCCGTGTGAACGCGGCGAGGCCCGCCGCCCCCTCGAAGGGGCGACGGGCCTCGGCGATCAGCCTCGTCGAGCAGCCGCTACGGCTTAGAGGTCGAAGTAGAGCTCGAACTCGTGCGGGTGCGGGCGGAGCTGGATCGGGGCGATCTCGTGGGTGCGCTTGTAGTCGATCCACGTCTCGATCAGGTCGGAGGTGAAGACACCGCCCGCCTGCAGGTACTCGTGGTCCTCCTCCAGGGCACGGAGGACGGCCTCGAGGTTGGTCGGGACCTGGGCGACGTTCGCGTGCTCCTCGGGAGCCAGCTCGTACAGGTCCTTGTCGATCGGCTCGGCCGGCTCGATCTTGTTCTTGACGCCGTCGAGGCCCGCGAGGAGGAGCGCGGAGAAGGCGAGGTACGGGTTCGAGGACGGGTCCGGCGCGCGGAACTCGACGCGCTTGGCCTTCGGGTTCGAGCCCGTGATCGGGATACGCATCGCGGCGGAGCGGTTGCGCTGCGAGTAGACCAGGTTGATCGGGGCCTCGAAGCCCGGGACCAGACGGTGGTACGAGTTCACCGTCGGGTTGGTGAAGGCGAGCAGCGACGGGGCGTGCTTCAGGATGCCGCCGATGTAGTAGCGCGCGGTGTCCGACAGGCCCGCGTAGCCGGCCTCGTCGTAGAACAGCGGGTCGCCGTTCGACCACAGCGACTGGTGGACGTGCATGCCCGAGCCGTTGTCGCCGAAGATCGGCTTCGGCATGAAGGTCGCGGTCTTGCCGTTGCGCCAGGCGACGTTCTTGATGATGTACTTGAACAGCATCAGGTCGTCGGCCGCGGCGAGCAGCGTGTTGAACTTGTAGTTGATCTCCGCCTGGCCGGCCGTGCCGACCTCGTGGTGCTGGCGCTCGACCTGCAGGCCGACCTTCTCCAGCTCCAGGGACATCTCCGCGCGCAGGTCGGCGAAGTGGTCGACCGGCGGGGCCGGGAAGTAGCCGCCCTTGTAGCGGACCTTGTAGCCCCGGTTGTCCTCCTCCTTGCCGGTGTTCCAGGCGCCGGCCTCGGAGTCGATGTGGTAGAAGCCCTGGTTCGCGGCGGTCTCGAAGCGGACCGAGTCGAACACGTAGAACTCGGCCTCGGGGCCGAAGTACGCGGTGTCGGCGATACCGGTGGAGGCCAGGTACGCCTCCGCCTTCTTCGCGATGTTGCGCGGGTCACGGCTGTACTGCTCGCCCGTGATCGGGTCGTGGATGAAGAAGTTGATGTTCAGCGTCTTGTCGGCGCGGAACGGGTCCAGGCGGGCCGTCGACAGGTCGGCGCGCAGGGCCATGTCCGACTCGTGGATGGCCTGGAAACCGCGGATCGACGAACCGTCGAAGGCCAGCTCCTCGGACGGGTCGAACGCCGTCGCCGGGATCGTGAAGTGCTGCATCACGCCCGGAAGGTCGCAGAACCGGACGTCGACCATCTTGACGTCGTTGTCCTTGATGAATTTCTTGGCCTCGTCGGCGTTCTGGAACATCCAACTCCTCCTACTCCCGGCCCGGGGAGGGGCGGGCTTGCAGCTCGGTCGTGCGGCCAGTGCGGTGGCACACGCTGGACCCGACCATAGGCAGACGTGATTTCTCAAGCATGACCCATTTGTTTCGTCGAAGTTAACCGGGGCGGGTGTGCCTCGCAGCCCGGCGGGTTCCCGGCCACCCGGGCCGAAGTGATCAAAAACGGGCGCAGTACCGTGGTCGGGTGGACAACAGGCAAGCACTCGGATCATGGCTCTCCGGCCCCCGCGCCGCGGCCGAACAAGCGGGCGTGGACTTCGGTTACCGAGGGCAGCAGCTCGGCCTGCCCGAGGAGGGCCCCGGCTCCATCGCCCGTCCCGGCCGCCGCCTCGGCGCCCTCGCCGTCGACTGGGCGCTCTGCAGCCTGATCGCATACGGCCTCATCACCCACCGCTACGACCAGGTCAACCAGAACTGGGCGATCGTGATCCTGCTGGCGATGAGCGTGCTCACGGTCGGCACCGTCGGCTTCACCCCCGGTAAGCGCCTCTTCGGCCTCCGGGTCGTCTCCGTGCACGGCGGCCGCCTCGGCTTCCTGCGCGTGGTCCTGCGCAGCGTCCTGGTCTGCCTCGCCCTCCCGGCCCTCATCTGGGACCGCGACGGCCGCGGCCTGCACGACCGCTTCTCCGGCGCCGTCCAGGTCCGGATCTGACACCCGTACGAACAACGCGAAGCGCCCCGGACCGAGCAGGTCCGGGGCGCTTCCCGTTCGTATGGATCAGGCGTGCGCGCTCAGCGCGTCTTCCCGCCCCGCGGCATCCGCATGCCCTTCGGCATCGGACCCTTCGGCAGCGGCATGTTGCTCATCAGGTCGCCCATCGCCCGCAGCCGGTCGTTGGCGGCCGTCACCTGCGGGCCGGACAGCAGCCGCGGCAGCTTCAGCATCTTGGTGCGGACCTTCTTCAGCGGGACCTGGCCCGCCTCCTCGTCGTTGCCGACGAGGATGTCCGTCACCGGGACGTCCACCACGATCCTGGCCATCTTCTTCTTCTCGGCCGCGAGCAGCGTCTTCAGCCGGTTCGGGTTGCCCTCGCCGACCAGCACGATGCCCTGACGGCCGACCGCCCGGTGCACGACGTCCTGGTTGCGGTTCATCGCGACCGCCGGGGTCACCGTCCAGCCGCGCCCGATGTTCTGCAGCACCGCCGCGGCCGCGCCCGGCTGGCCCTCCATCTGCCCGAAGGCCGCCTTCTCGGCGCGCCGGCCGAAGACGATGGCCATCGCCAGGAACGCCAGGACGAAGCCGAGGATGCCCAGATAGACCGGGTGACCGATCAGGAAGCCGATCGCGAGGAGGACACCGAGTACGACGATGCCCACGCCCGCGACGACGAGACCGACCTTCGGGTCGGCCTTCCGGGTCATCTTGTACGTGAGGGCGATCTGCTTCAGTCGCCCGGGGTTCGCGGCGTCAGCGCCGCCCGTGGTGTTTGCCTTCCTCGCCATGTCCTGAAGTTTACGTGCCCCGGGACGCGCGCCCCTCCACGGCCTCCATCACATGCTCGGCCTCGACCCGGTCCTTGGCCCGGCGGCGGTCCTCGAGGACCGAGGTCCAGGCATTGCGACGGGCGGTGCGCTGCCCACCGGCGAGCAGCACGGACTCGACGGCCCGCAGGGCGCCGGTGACGGTCGGGAAGGCGTTGGCTCGGATGTGCGCGGCCTGCATGGGCGAGGGCCTCCGTGAACGCTCGGTGGCGGTGAGTGAGTACAGACTCACAGAACGGTGTTACCAGGGCGTGACCCGGGGGTCAAACACTGATGAAACCCTGACGAGACGGATGAGGCCGCCGGGACGCGCGGGATCGCCGTACAGAAACGGCCTGTGGCCCGTACGCGGTGCGTACGGGCCACAGAGGCAGTCGGGGGAACCCGGGGAGGCGGGGCGCCCGGAGAGGGGCGGGGGACTCAGACGGCCTGGGCCGCGTCCACCGTGCCCGCGCCGCGCTTCTCGATCGCCTGCTGGTAGAGGCGGCCGGCCCGGTACGAGGAGCGGACCAGCGGGCCCGACATCACACCGGAGAAGCCGATCTCCTCGGCCTCCTCCTTCAGCTCCACGAACTCCTGCGGCTTCACCCAGCGCTCCACGGGGTGGTGCCGGACGGAGGGGCGCAGGTACTGCGTGATGGTGATCAGCTCGCAGCCCGCGTCGTGCAGGTGCTGCAGCGCCTCGCTGACCTCCTCGCGGGTCTCGCCCATGCCGAGGATCAGGTTGGACTTCGTGACCAGACCGTAGTCACGGGCCTTGGTGATCACGTCGAGCGAGCGCTCGTAGCGGAAGCCGGGGCGGATCCGCTTGAAGACCCGCGGCACCGTCTCGACGTTGTGCGCGAAGACCTCGGGGCGGGAGTCGAAGACCTCCTTGAGCAGCTCCGGCACCGCGTTGAAATCGGGGGCGAGCAGCTCGACCTTGGTGCGGCCGGCGGCGCGCTCCGCGGTCTGCCGGTGGATCTGGCGCACGGTCTCCGCGTACAGCCACGCGCCGCCGTCCTCCAGGTCGTCGCGGGCGACGCCGGTGATCGTGGCGTAGTTCAGGTCCATCGTGACGACGGACTCGCCGACCCGGCGGGGCTCGTCACGGTCGAGGGCCTGCGGCTTGCCGGTGTCGATCTGGCAGAAGTCGCAGCGGCGGGTGCACTGGTCGCCGCCGATGAGGAAGGTCGCCTCGCGGTCCTCCCAGCACTCGAAGATGTTGGGACAGCCCGCCTCCTGGCAGACCGTGTGCAGGCCCTCGGCCTTCACCAGGCCCTGCATCTTGTTGTACTCGGGCCCCATCTTCGCCCGGGTCTTGATCCACTCGGGCTTGCGCTCGATGGGGGTCTGGCTGTTCCGGACCTCAAGGCGCAGCATCTTGCGTCCGTCGGGTGCGACTGCGGACACATCGGCTCCTGTAGCTTCGATTCTTCGGCGCACACCAGGGTACGCCCGTTGCTTCCCATGCCTTTACGCTCTGGCCAACCCATGGCCAGGGGTCGGCATTCCTCAGGCCGAGGCCGGCTCCGTCACAGGCTCCGCCGCCACAGGCGCCGCCGTCACCGGCTCAGCCGGTCGCTCGATGTCGCGCGGCTTGAGCACCGCGTCCGCCATCACCTCGCGCAGGTGGCGCTCCACCACCGGGAGCACCTCCTCGATCGTGACGTCCCGGCCCAGCTCGTTGGCGAGCGAGGCCACGCCCGCGTCGCGGATGCCGCACGGGATGATCCGGTCGAACCAGGTGTTGTCCGGGTTCACGTTGAACGAGAAGCCGTGCATGGTCACGCCCTTGGCGACCCGGATGCCGATGGCCGCGAGCTTGCGGTCCTCGCGGCGCTGGCCGGCGTTGGACGGGGCGTACTCGGGGCCGTTCAGCCGCGGGTCGAACTCCTCGTCGGTCAGCCGCGGGTCGAAGTCCAGGGAGAGCCCGCCGATCGCCGGGCGCTGCTCGACCGGGTCGCCGAGCACCCACACGCCGCTGCGGCCCTCGACCCGGGTGGTCTCCAGGCCGAACTCGGCGGCGGTACGGATCAGCGCCTCCTCCAGACGGCGCACGTGGGCGACCACGTCGACCGGGCGGGGCAGCTTCATGATCGGGTAGCCCACCAGCTGGCCGGGGCCGTGCCAGGTGATCTTCCCGCCGCGGTCGACGTCCACGACCGGCGTGCCGTCGAGCGGGCGCTCGCTGTCCGCGGTGCGCCGACCCGCGGTGTACACGGGCGGGTGCTCCAGGAGCAGGCAGGTGTCCTCGACCTCGTCGGCGAACCGTGCGGCGTGCACCTCGCGCTGCTTGTCCCACGCCACCTGGTAGTCGACGGCGTCCTCGCCGAAGCCCAGACGGACGAATCGCAGCTCACTCACGGCAATGCCTCCTCCTGGGTGCCGTGGGCCGGGTTCCCGGGGATCTTCCCGGGGGTGGGAGCCGGCTCGGCACCATGCGTCATTCGCGCCCATGCCACTGTACGGCGGTGCGCCCGAACGGCCTCCGGCAGGTGCGCGAGCACCCCTCCGGCGGAAGGGCGAGGCCTTCTACGCCGGTCCGGACCGGTCGCGTCAGCGACCGGTCAATCCTCACACGATCGGATGAATGTGGGGCGAAGGTGGTGGTAAACCCCACGACTGCCGCTAAATTCACGCCGTTCCATGAGGGCCATGAGGGTCCACACGGGCTGCCAACCCGGGCCCGGAAGGCAGGAGACCGCACAGCTGATGACGGAACGACCCTCGCAGCGCATCCCGAACCGCCAGCTCGCCGCGCTCATCGCCGAGGCGGGCTTCTCCAACGCGGGTCTCGCCAGACGGGTGGACCAGCTCGGCCTGGAACACGGCCTCGACCTCCGCTACGACAAGACCTCGGTGACGCGGTGGCTGCGCGGACAGCAGCCGCGCGGCACCACGCCGGCGCTGATCGCCGAGGTCTTCACCCGGCGCCTCGGCCGCCGGCTCTCCGCACAGGACCTGGGGCTCGACGCGTGCGCGCCGGTGTACGCGGGTCTGGAGTTCGCGGCGACGCCGGAGGAGGCCGTGGACATCGTCAGCGGCCTGTGGCGCAAGGACTCCGGAAGCCATGCCGAACTGCGGAAGATCGCCTTCACCCCGGCGGGTCTCGTCGTGCCGAGCCGCGACTGGCTGATCGGCCGGGCGGACGAACGGGTGGCGCGCGGGGAGCCCGCGGCGCCGGGCGCCCCCGGCCATGGGCACGGCTACGGCTCTCATGGCTCCCACGGCCGCACCGTCCCGGGCGCCCCGGGCGGTGCGGACCCGAGGGTGCCCGCCCAGGGCCGCCACACCTCCGTCCCCCGCCAGCGCGGCACCGACCGCGGACCCGGCCAGCGGGTGTCCAGCGGCGACGTGGCCGCGCTGCGCTCCGTCGGCGAGCTGTTCCGCACCCTCGACCACGCGTACGGCGGCGGGCACGCCCGCCAGGCCCTGGTCCGCTACCTGGAGCACGAGGCCGAGCCGATGCTGCGCGGCACGTACGGGGAGAGCGTCGGGCGCCGTCTGTTCGGCGCCGCCGCCGACCTCACCCGGCTCGCCGGCTGGACCTCGTACGACATCGCGGCGCACGGTCTCGCCCAGCGCTACTTCGTGCAGGCGCTGCGGCTCGCCCAGGCGGCGGGGGACCGGGCCTACGGCTCGTACGTCCTGATCACCATGAGCCACCAGGCCGTCTACCTCGGGCACGGGCGCGAGGCGGTGCAGCTCGCGCGGGTCGCCCAGCAGGGCGTCGGCGCCGGCGCCCCGCCCGTCGTCCAGGCCCTGCTCCACTCGGTCGAGGCGCGCGGACACGGCGTCCTCGGCGACTCCCGGGCCTGCGGCGCCTCCCTCGCCCGCGCCGAGCGGGCCCTGGAGGCGGCACGGCCCGGCGACGAGGTGCCGTACTGGGCGCGCTCCTTCGACGAGGCGCAGCTCGCCGACGAGTTCGGCCACTGCCACCGCGACCTCCAGCAGTACCGCGCCGCCGCCCAGCACGCCGAACGCGCCCTCCAGCTCCGCGCCCCCGGCTTCGCCCGCAGCCGCCTCTTCTGCCGCGTCGTCCTCGCCTCCGCCCGTCTCGCCCTCGGCGAACTCGACCAGGCCTGCGCCCTCGGCGCCGAAGCCGCCCAGCAGGCGTCCGAAATGCGCTCGGCCCGCGCCCTCGAATACGTCCGCGACTTCGAACGCCGCCTGGAGCCCTACCGCGACGCCCCGGCCGCCCGCACCTACCGCGACCGGGTGGCGGCCCTGGGCTGACCGCCTCCGGCGCCGGGGCGCGCCGCCCCGGGGTCCCCGCCCCTACGCCGCCTCCGCGCCCCCCTCCGTCGCCCCCGCCCGCACGCCCAGGTCCGCAAGGAGCGCCGAGGCCGCGCGGTGGGCCGAGGCGAGGGCGCCGAAGGGGGTGCCGGTGGAGCGGTGGTCGCCGCAGACGTAGAGGCCGGAGAGGAGACGGACGGGGCGTTCGGGGTCGAACGGGGGGCGCATGGCCGGGTAGGCGGCCGGGGTGTGGTGGAGGGCGAGAAGTTCCCAGTCGTCGGTGGACGCGCCGTAGAGGGTCGCCAGGTGTTTGCGGACCCGGCGTTCGGTGTCGTCCGGCGGGGTGCCGAGCACCGTCGAGGTGATCAGGACGCGTCCGTCGGGGGCGCGGCGCGGGTCGACCGTGCTCATGACGGCCGTGTGGGCGACCGGCCCGCCGGGGTCGGCCTCCAGGACCAGCACCGGGTCCGTCATCGGCGCGGCCGGCGCCGTGTGGTGGAGGACGGTCGCCGGGTGGTAGTCCGGCACCCGCAGCCCCGGCAGCAGCTCGGCCGCCGTCCGGCCGCCGGTCGCCAGGACGACCGCCCGGCAGCCGAAGACCCCGTGCTCCTCGGTCGTCACCCGCGAGATCGACGCGTCGGTGACCCGTACGCCGGTACGGACGGAGCCCGGCGGCAGTCCCGCCGCGAGCCGCTCCACCAGCGCGCCCGAACCGCCCTCCGGCACCCCGGGCCGGCCCCGCGCGAAGGACCGGAGCGCGAGGTCGGCCCGACGGCTGGAGGTCGACAGATCCGGGTCGCCGAGCAGCGCGGCGAGCAGCGGGCGCAGCACGCCCTGCACGGTGCGCACGGGCAGCCGGGCCGACAGGGCCTCGCGTGCGGTGCGCTCCGTGCGGGTGAGCAGCCGCTGGGCGGGCGTGGTGGCGAGCCGGACGAGCGACGCCCCCAGGCGCGCCTGGTCCAGCGAGACGGCCGGGTTGCGCGGGGCGCCTGCAAGGGCGCGCGCCATCCCGCGCGCTCCCCCCAGACCCCGTACGCCCCCCGTGCCCCAGGGCCCCGTGCCCCACGGTGTGTGCGGCGCACCCCAGCGTGCGTACCGCCCGTCGCTGTGCACCAGCACCCCCGGCGCGAACGGACGCAGCGGCACACCCGCGACCTCCGGCGCCGTGAACAGCGGTCCCAGCCGGTCGAGCCGGAAACCGTCGACGGTGTCGGTCGCCATCCGGCCGCCGACATGCGGCGCGGCCTCCAGGACCGTGACCGAGAGACCGGCCCCGGCCAGCTGATGAGCGGTCGCGAGACCCGCGATTCCCGCTCCTACGACGACGACGTCCGCGTTGTTGAGCACGTGCCCCTCCCCAGGTCGGCGCGGCTTGTGGGAGGCCTATGCCCCCAACGGGCCCCCGGAATGCCCTCGTTCGCCACGAGACTAGGCAGCGCTCCCACGGCGGGCAGCCGCGCGCGACGGGGTGCACGCAGCACGGGGGAGCACACCCGGGGGCACGCCGGGGAGACCGCTGGGAAAACGGAGGATGACGGTTCGTCAGTGAGGAGCGGTATCGGCGGGGAGGGTCGCTCGCGGCGGGCGGTGTCAGTGGGCGGCGGCCCGTACCGCCTCGTCGATGGTCGGGAACGCGAAGTCGAAGCCGGTCTCCAACAGGCGCCCCGGCAGTACCCGCTGACTGCCCAGCACATCCCCGGCGAACTCCCCGAGCACCACCCGCAGCGCCTGCGCCGGCACATGGCAGAAGGCCGGGCGGCGCAGCACCCGCCCCATCGCCGCCGTCACCTCGCGGTTGGTGACCGGTTCCGGCGCGGTCAGGTTCACCGGCCCGGACACCCCCGGGGTGTCGGCGAGGTGGCGCAGCGCGGCGACCTCGTCGTGCAGCGCGATGAAGCTCCAGTACTGGTGCCCGTCGCCCATCCGCCCGCCGAGCCCGGCCCGGAACAGCGGGAAGAGCCGCCCCCAGGCCCCGCCCCGGCGGGCCACGACCAGGCCGGTACGGGCGTACGCGACGCGGATCCCGGCCGCCTCGGCGGGCGCCGCCGCGGCCTCCCAGGCCACGCACACCTCGGGCAGGAAGCCCTCGCCCGCGGGCGCGCTCTCGTCGACCGCGCGGGTGCCGGTGTCGCCGTAGTAGCCGAGCGCGGTGCCGCAGACCAGCACCTCGGGCGGGTCGGCGAGCGAGGCGAGGGCCTCGGCGATGGCGCGGGTGCCGAGCACCCGGCTCTCGCGGATCTCCTTCTTGTACGTCTCGTTCCAGCGCCGCTCGCCGACGCCCGCCCCCGCCAGGTGCACGACCGCGTCGACCCCGACCAGGCCGGCGGCGTCCACATGGAGGCGCGCCGGGTCCCACTCGACCTCGTCGGCGGTGGCCGCGGGCCGGCGGACCAGGCGCAGGACGTCGTGGCCGTCGGCGCGCAGAGAGCGCACGAGGGCGGAGCCGATGAGTCCGGACGCGCCGGTGACGGCCACCCGGCGGCGGGCGGAAGGCCGGGCGGAGGGCCGGGAGGAGCGTCCAGGAGAACGGTGCATGCCGCCATCCTGCCCTCCCCAGGCCCGCCGTGGCACAGTGGCCCGCATGATCGTTCCGGAGATACCGAAAGACTCGAAGCACCCGGAGATCCGGGTCCGCGGGGCCGAGGCCGCCGACGAGCCCGCCCTCGCGGCACTCGACCGCGCCACCTGGTCGACCCTGCACGCCGTGCTGCCCGCATCCGGGCCCGGGCAGCCCTTCTTCGACGAGCGGCACCTGCCCGCGCACTACCTGGTGGCGGACGCCGGGGCCGAGGGGGCGGTCGGCTACCTCCGGCTCGTCCCGCCCACCCCCATGGCCTGCCACACCCACGTACGCCAGATCCAGGGGCTCGCCGTCGCCGAGGCCGCCCGGGGCCGGGGCGTGGCCCGCACCCTGCTGCGCGCCGCGCTCGACCGGGCCCGCGCCGAGGGCGCCACCCGCATCACGCTGCGGGTCCTCGGCCACAATGCCCCGGCCCGCGCGCTCTACGAGAGCGAGGGGTTCACGGTCGAGGGCGTGCTGCCGGGCGAGTTCCTGCTCGCGGGGGCGTATGTGGACGACGTGCTGATGGGCCGCTCACTGCTCGGCTGAGGTCACCGCTCGGCCGAGGTCACTGTTCGACCGAGGTCACTGCTCGGCCGGCGGGGGCGCGAGGAGCCGCATCCCGCCCATGAGTTCGCGCAGGCAGCGCACCGCGATCTCGGCCGGGGAGCCCGGGCCGTGCACCGGGGCGTCGGTCTCGGCCCAGGTCTCCAGGGCGAGCCGTATCGAGTCGGTGGCCGCGGCCGCCGCGAGCCGCAGTTCCAGGGGGTCGGCCGCGGGGCCCGCCAGGTCGGCGAGGACCACGCGCAGCCGGTCCTCCGACTCCTGGTTGACCCGGAACCAGACCGCCCGGAGCGCCGGGTCGGACGCGGCCGCGCGCAGCAGCCCGCGGGTCCACCGCAGGCCCTCCTCGGCCTCGGCGTCCGCGGCGGCGAGGGACTCGGCGATCGACCGCTCCAGGGCGGTCGGCAGCGCGGTGCCGGGACCGGTGGCGGCCAGCTCGGCGCGCCAGCGGTCGGCACCGCCCGCGAGGAGCGGGGCGACGGCGTCCTGCTTGGAACGGAAGTACCGGTAGAAGGTGCGCAGGGCGACCCCGGCCCGCTGGGCGATGTCCTCGGCGGTGGTGTCGTCGGGCCCGCGCTCGGTGAACAGCTCGGCCGCCGCACGGGCGATGTCGAGCTGGGTGGCGGCCTTGCGGCGCTCCGTCAGGGAGGGGGGCTTGGTGCTCACGCCCCTCAGCGTACGCCTGCGCCTGCCAGAATTGCACTCCATGCAGGTATGGCAAAACGTGCCACATTGGCGTACGGTGGCGTTATCGAGAAGAGAACGAAGCGTGAGATCGAGAGGTTGTCGTCATGAACCAGCTGACCCGTTACGAGGGACGCCGCGCACTCGTCACCGGCGGCGGCTCCGGCATCGGCCAGGCCACCGTGCTGCGCCTGCTGGCCGAGGGCGGGCGGGTCGTCGCCGCCGACATCAGCGAGGACGGCCTCAAGGACACCGTCACCAAGGCCGGAGACGCGGTCGACCGCCTCACCACCGTCGTCGTGAACGTCGGTGACGAGACCTCCGTGCGCGCGGGTGTCGCCGCCGCCGTCGAGGCCCTCGGCGGCCTGGACGTGCTGGTCAACGCGGCGGGCATCCTGCGCTCCTCGCACACCCACGAGACCGGCCTCGACGCCTTCGAGCAGGTGATCCGGGTCAACCTGACCGGCACCTTCCTGGTGATCCGCGAGGCGATCCCGGCGCTCCTGGAGGGTCACGACGCCGCCGTCGTCAACTTCTCCTCCACCTCGGCGATGTTCGCCCACCCCTATATGGCGGCCTACGCGGCCAGCAAGGGCGGCATCCAGTCCATGACCCACGCGCTCGCCGCCGAGTACGCCAAGCAGGGCATACGCTTCACCGCCGTCCAGCCCGGCTCCATCTCCTCCGGCATGACCGACGGCTCCGGCGCCAGCAAGCAGTCCCAGGGCCCCGGCCTGCCCGAGGACACCGACTGGTCGCTCTTCGCCAAGCTCGCCCCCGCGCTGGGCCAGGGCTTCGCCGGCCCCGAGACCGTCGCCGGTGTCGTCGCGATGCTCGCGAGCGAGGACGGCAGGTTCATCACCGGAACGGAGGTCCGCATCGACGGCGGCACCCACTTCTGACGGCGGACCGGTCCTGCCCCCCGCCCTCGGCCCTCAGCCGGGGCCGAAGCGGGCCCACAGGCGCGGGAAGCGGGCCGCGAGCACGCCGTCGTCGTCCAGGTCGAACGGGGTGCCCTGCGGTTCCGCGCCCTGCGGCGGAATGCCCAGCTCCGGCGTCTCCGCGCCGGTCAGCTGCTCGTACGCCTCGTCCGCCGCGAACCCCAGCTCCTCGCCGTCCCCGTCGATCTCCGGATCGAAGTCGTCGAGGAGCTCCGCCAGCGCGTCCGGATCGTGGACCGCGCCCTCGAAGACCTCCCGGCCCTGGCCGATCAGCCAGCACCGGAACCAGTCGAAGGTGTCGTCCGCCGCCCCGTCGAGCAGCACCGTCGCCGCGCCCCACAGCTCCCAGCTGAACGCGCGGTTGTAGCGGGCCTCGAAGTGGCGGGCGAAGTCCACCACGGAGTCCGGGTCGAGCCGGGTGAGGCGCTCCACGAGCAGGTCGGCGTGCTCCTCCGGGTCGCCCTCGGCGCCCTCCCGGGTGGAGTCGATGATCTCCCAGAACTCCGTCTCGTCCATCACGGGACAAGCATCGTGGCTGCCGCGGGGCGACGCACCCGGAATCGGCTGAAATCAATCCGGACAGAAGATGTCGGATTTCCCTGCCAGGCTGCTCGCATGACCCAGGAGAACAAGCCCCTCACCGGCCGTATCGCCCTCGTCGCAGGCGCCACCCGTGGCGCGGGACGCGCCATCGCCGTCCAGCTCGGTGCCGCCGGAGCCACCGTCTATGTCACCGGGCGCACCACCCGTGCCGAGGTCAGCGAGGTCGGCCGGAGCACCGAGACCATCGAGGAGACCGCCGACCTGGTGACCGCAGCCGGGGGCGAGGGCATCGCCGTGCCCACCGACCATCTGGAGCCCGAGCAGGTCCGCGCTCTCGTCGGGCGGATCGACCGCGAGCGCGGCCGGCTGGACGTCCTCGTCAACGACGTCTGGGGCGGCGAGCACCTCATCGGCTCCTCCTTCGGCAAGAAGACCTGGGAGATCGACCTCACCGACGGTCTGCGGATGCTCGAACTCGGCGTGAAGACGCACCTCGTCACCTCCCACACCGCCCTCCCGCTGCTCACCCGTCACCCCGGCGGCCTGGTCGTCGAGGTCACCGACGGCACCACCGCGTACAACGGCGGCCACTACCGCGAGAACCTCTTCTACGACCTCACCAAGAACGCACCCATCCGGATGGCGTTCGGCCTCGCCGAGGAGCTCGCCGACTCGGCCGGCACCGCCGTCTCCGTCAGCCCCGGCTGGCTCCGCTCCGAGCAGATGCTCGCCGGCTTCGGCGTCACCGAGGAGAACTGGCGCGATGCCACCGAGAAGCTCCCCGACTTCGCCGTCTCCGAGTCCCCGGTCTACGTCGGACGGGCCGTCGCCGCCCTCGCCGCCGACCCCGACCGGGCCCGCTGGAACGGGCGGTCCCTCGACAGCGGACAGCTCGCCAGGGAGTACGGCTTCACCGACGCCGACGGATCCCGGCCCGACTCCTGGGGCTTCCTGCTCGCCAAGGAGACCGACCCGGACGTGAACCCGGCGGACTACCGGTAGCGCTCGGCCATCGCCCGGGCGGCCGCCGCGAACCGTTCGCGCAGGCCGTCCGGGGCCACCACCTCGGCCTCCGGGCCGAGCCCGAGCAGCTGCCCGAAGGCGACCTCCTCGTCCTCCACCGGCAGCACCACCCGCAGCCGGCCGTCCGCCTCGGCCACCCCCGCCGCGAGTGCCTCGCCGGCCGCCGCCCGGTCCGTCACATACGGCAGCTGCCGCGCCCCCGCCTCCGTGAGCCGCAGCACCACCTCCGCGCGCAGCAGCGAGCGCGCGAACTCGGCCGACCGCTCGCTCCAGAACGCCGCCAGATCGAAGTCCGGATCCCGCTCGAAGGGCTCCCCGAGGAGCTCCACACCGGCGAACCGGTCCACCCGGTACGTGCGGAAGGCGTCGCCCGCCCGCGCGCACAGGTACCAGACGCCGGCCTTCAGGACGAGCCCGTACGGCTGGAGCTCGCGCTCCACCTCGCCGTCGCCGCGCCGGTAGCGGGCCCGCACCGGCCGGTCGCCCCACACCGCCTCCGCCACCGGCGCGAGCAGCTCCGGCGTCCGGGGCTCCTGGAACCAGGCCGGCGCGTCCAGATGGAACCGCCGCCCCACCGCCTCCGGCGCGTCCCGCAACGACGGCAGCAGCGCCGCCGACACCTTCAGCCGCGCCGCCGAGGCCGCGTCCGCGAGCCCCATGTCCCGCAGCGCCCCCGGCAGCCCGGACAGGAACAGCGCCTCCGCCTCCCCGCGCGCGAGCCCGGTGAGCCGTGTCCGGTAGCCGCCGACCAGGCGGTACCCGCCGGCCCGCCCCCGGTCCGCGTACACCGGAACCCCCGCCTCCGAGAGTGCGAGCGCGTCCCGGGTGATGGTCCGCTCCGACACCTCCAGCTCGGCGGCGAGCTCGGCGGCCGTCATCGACGGCCGGGACTGGAGCAGCAGGACCAGCTTGATGAGGCGGGCGGCACGCATGCCCCCAGCCTGTCATCCACACGGACCTCGTGGGCTGGGCCTAGGCCCCTACCGCTTCGGACGCCCGCCAAGGAGGCGCGGCGCCGTGTGGTGCGGGCAGGTGCAGGGGGCGGACGCGCCGCCAGGGCGCGGTCCCGTGTGCCCACCCGTCCCGCCCAGCGGGACGATTGCCCACACGGGGGTGCGGCGGAGTACGCCGAGGGGCCGCCTCCGTATGTGCGTACGGAAGCGGCCCCTCGGACGGATGTGAGGCCCTTACAGGCCGTAGCGCTCCCGTGCCTCCTTCACCGAGGTCGCCTGGACCTCGCCGCGGCGGGCGAGCTGGGCCAGGGCGGCGACCACGATGGACTGGGCGTCGACGCCGAAGTGGCGGCGGGCGGCCGTGCGGGTGTCCGACAGGCCGAAGCCGTCGGCGCCGAGCGAGGTCCAGTCCTGCTCGACCCACTGCGCGATCTGGTCCGGGACCTGGCGCATGTAGTCGGACACGGCCAGGACAGGGGAGTCCACGCCCTCCAGGACCTGGCGGACGTACGGCACGCGCTCCTCGCCGCGCAGCAGGGCCGCGTCGGCCTCAAGCGCGTCGCGGCGCAGCTCGGTCCACGAGGTCGCGGACCACACGTCGGCGGCCACGCCCCACTCCTCGGCGAGCAGCCGCTGCGCCTCCAGGGCCCAGTGGATCGCCGTGCCCGAGCCGAGCAGCTGGATCCGCGGCGCGTTGGCGGGCACGGTCAGCCCGGCCGACTCGGCCGTGTTGTAGCGGTACAGGCCCTTGACGATGCCCTCGTCCACGCCCGCGTGGCCCGGCTTGGCCGGCTGCGGCAGCGGCTCGTTGTAGACGGTGAGGTAGTAGAAGACGTTCTGGTCCTCGCCCTCGGCGGCCTCGCCGTACATCCGGCGCAGACCCTCCTTGACGATGGCCGCGACCTCGTAGGCGAACGCCGGGTCGTAGCTCAGTGCCGCCGGGTTGGTGGCCGCGATGACGGGGGAGTGGCCGTCGGCGTGCTGCAGGCCCTCACCGGTCAGGGTCGTACGGCCGGCGGTCGCGCCGACGAGGAAGCCGCGGCCGAGCTGGTCGCCGAGCTGCCACATCTGGTCGGCGGTCCGCTGCCAGCCGAACATCGAGTAGAAGATGTAGAACGGGATCATCGCCTCGCCGTGCGTCGCGTACGCGGTGGACGCGGCGATGAAGTCGGCCATCGAGCCGGCCTCGGTGATGCCCTCGTTCAGGATCTGGCCGTTGACGGCCTCCTTGTAGTACATCAGCTGGTCGCGGTCGACCGGCTCGTACGTCTGGCCCTTCGGCGAGTAGATGCCGAGCGACGGGAACAGCGACTCCATACCGAAGGTACGGGCCTCGTCCGGGACGATCGGGACCCAGCGCTTACCGGTCTCCTTGTCGCGGACCAGGTCCTTGACCAGGCGCACGAACGCCATCGTCGTGGCCAGGTTCTGCGAGCCGGAGCCCTTGTCGAAGGCGGCGAAGGCCTTGTCGGCCGGGGCCGGCAGCGGCGCCAGCGGGTGCGTGCGGCGGGCCGGGGCGGGACCGCCGAGGGCCGCGCGGCGCTCCTGGAGGTAGCGGACCTCGGGGGAGTCGGCGCCCGGGTGGCCGTAGGGGACCACGCCGTCGGTGAACTGGGCGTCCGAGATCGGCAGGTCGAGCAGGTCCCGCATGTCCTTGAACTCGTCCGAGGACAGCTTCTTCATCTGGTGGTTCGCGTTCTTCGACGCGAAGCCCTCGCCCAGGGTGAAGCCCTTCACCGTCTGCGCCAGGATCACCGTCGGCGCGCCCTTGAACTCCAGGGCGGCCTTGTAGGCGGCGTACACCTTGCGCGGCTCGTGGCCACCGCGCGAGAGGTGGAAGCACTCGAGGATCTTGTCGTCGGACAGCAGCCGCGCCATCGCGACGAGCGCCGGGTCCTTGCCGAAGAAGTCCTCGCGGATGTAGGCGGCGTCGCGGGTCTGGTACGTCTGGACCTGCGCGTCGGGGACCTCGCGGAGGCGGCGGACCAGGGCGCCGGTGGTGTCGAGCTGGAACAGCTCGTCCCAGGCGTTGCCCCACAGGGTCTTCACGACGTTCCAGCCGGCACCGCGGAACGCGGCCTCCAGCTCCTGCACGATCTTGAAGTTGGCGCGCACCGGGCCGTCGAGACGCTGCAGGTTGCAGTTGATGACGAAGGTCAGGTTGTCCAGACCCTCGCGGGCCGCGAGGGCGAGCGCCGCCGTCGACTCGGGCTCGTCCATCTCGCCGTCGCCCAGGAAGGCCCAGACGTGCGAGGCGGAGACGTCCTTGATGCCGCGGTTGGTCAGGTAGCGGTTGAAGCGCGCCTGGTAGATCGCGGAGAGCGGGCCGAGACCCATGGAGACGGTGGGGAACTCCCACAGCCAGGGGAGACGGCGCGGGTGCGGGTAGGAGGGCAGGCCGTTGCCGCCGGCCTCCTGCCGGAAGTTGTCGAGGTGCGCCTCGGTCAGGCGCCCGTCGAGGAAGGCGCGGGCGTAGATGCCGGGGGAGGCGTGGCCCTGGATGTAGAGCTGGTCGCCGGAGCCGTCCCCCTCCTTGCCGCGGAAGAAGTGGTTGAAGCCGGTCTCGTACAGCCAGGCCGCGGACGCGAAGGTCGCGATGTGGCCGCCGACGCCGTGCTTGGAGCCGCGGGTGACCATCGCGGCCGCGTTCCAGCGGTTCCACGCGGTGATCTTCCGCTCCATCTCCTCGTCGCCGTCGATGACCGGCTCGGCGGAGGTGGGGATGGTGTTGAGGTAGTCCGTCTCCAGGAGCTTGGGCAGGGCCAGGCCCGCGCCTTCGGCGTGCTGGAGGGTGCGGCGCATCAGGTAGGCGGCCCGGTGGGGGCCGGCGGCCTTGGTGACGGCGTCGAGGGAGGCCGCCCACTCGGCGGTCTCCTCGGTGTCACGGTCCGGGAGCTGATCGAGCTCGCTCGGAATGTTGCCTACGGGACCGGTCATGATCGCCGCCTTCCGGACAGATGGGGTGGAGATAAAAAGGCCTTGTCTGGCAGGACAGGGCGAAGGGCCGGGTGACGGCCCGCCGAAGACTGTAAGCCTCCGATCGATGATCGATCAAAGCTTCGGCAAGAAAAAGGTGCCCGGAGCACCAAAGTCGGCACAGGGTGCCGCGAAAGAGGGCACCCGGTGCCTTGTTTTCGCAGGTGAAGCCGCTGATCTGAGACGCCGGTCACACGGAGCTCACACGGACGAGCGGGCCCGCCCGGAGGCAGGCCCGCTCGTACGACAGTGTGAGGTCGGGCGTCAGGCGCGCGGCGCGCACCCCAGTACATGCGCCTTCACCAGCGCCCCGATGTCCGGGTCGCCCCGCCGGAAGGCCTCCACCAGCTCCTGGTGCTCCTCCGCGTACGACTTCTGCACCGTGCCGAGCCAGCGGATCGAGAGCGCCGTGAACACCTCGATGCCCAGGCCCTCCCAGGTGTGGAGGAGCACGCTGTTCCCGGCCGCCCGCACCAGCTCCCGGTGGAAGGCCACCGTGTGCCGCACCTGCGCCGTGCCGTCGGAGGCCGCGTCCGCCTCGTACAGCGCCGCCACGTGCGGCTCCAGGGCCGAGCAGTCGGCCGCGAGCCGGCCGGCCGCCAGCTCCGCCGCGATCTGCTCCAGACCGGCCCGGACCGGATAGCTCTCCTCCAGGTCCGCGGCGGTCAGATTGCGCACCCGGACGCCCTTGTTCGGCGCCGACTCGATCAGCCGCAGCGACTCCAGCTCGCGCAGCGCCTCCCGGACCGGGGTCTGCGAGACCTCCAGCTCCGTCGCGATCCGCCGCTCCACGATGCGCTCGCCCGGCTTCCAGCGTCCGCTGACGATGCCCTCCACGATGTGCTCGCGGATCTGCTCGCGCAGCGAATGGACGACGGGGACGGTCATTGAGTGGCTCCTCCGGGAGTTCTTGACCCTTAGACAATACGGCGGCGCCCCCGCCCGGAAACACATCCGGACGGGGGCGCCGCAGGTGAGGCTCGTTACGTTGCGGTGCACGCGCCTCTTACTCGCCAGTAGCCTCAGCGGCTCCAGCAGGCAGGCTCAGAGGCCGAGGTCGACCTCGAACTCGCCGGCCTCCAGGATCGCCTTCACGGCCACCAGGTAGCGGGCGGCGTCGGCGCCGTCCACCAGACGGTGGTCGTAGGAGAGCGTCAGGTAGGTCATGTCGCGCACGCCGATGACGGTGCCCTCGGCGGTCTCGATCACGGCCGGGCGCTTCACCGTGGCACCGATGCCCAGGATGGCGACCTGGTTCGGCGGAACGATGATGGTGTCGAACAGCGCGCCGCGCGAACCCGTGTTGGAGATCGTGAAGGTCGCGCCCGCGAGCTCGTCCGGGGTGATCTTGTTGCCGCGGACCTTGCCCGCCAGCTCGGCGGTGGCCTTGGAGATGCCGGCGATGTTCAGGTCGCCCGCACCCTTGATGACCGGGGTCATCAGGCCCTTCTCGGAGTCCACCGCGATACCGATGTTCTCGGTGTCGAAGTAGGTGATCGTGCCCTCGTCCTCGTTGATCCGGGCGTTGATGACCGGGTGGGCCTTCAGCGCCTGGGCCGCCGCCTTGACGAAGAACGGCATCGGGGAGAGCTTGACGCCCTCGCGGGCCGCGAACGCGTCCTTGGCGCGGGCGCGCAGCTTCATCAGCTTGGTGATGTCGACCTCGACGACCGAGGACAGCTGGGCCTGGCCGTGCAGCGCCTTCATCATGTTGTCGCCGATGACCTTGCGCATGCGGGTCATCTTGACCGTCTGGCCACGCAGCGGGGAGACCTCCAGGACGGGGGTCTTCGGCGCGGCGGCGGCAGCGGTCGGGGCGGCGACGGGAGCGGCGGCGGCGGCCTTCTTGGCCTCGGCGGCCGCGAGGACGTCCTGCTTGCGGATGCGGCCGCCGACGCCGGAGCCCTTGACGGTCGACAGGTCGACACCGTTCTCGGTGGCGAGCTTGCGGACCAGCGGGGTCACGTAGGCGCCCTCGTCCTCCGGGGCGGCCGGGGAGACGGCCGGAGCGGCGGGCGCGACGGGGGCCGGGGCGGCCACGGGGGCGGCCGGAGCCGGAGCGGCGACCGGGGCGGCCGGGGCCACCGGGGCGGGCGCCGGAGCCGGAGCGGCCGGAGCCACCGGGGCCGGGGCCGGAACAGCGGCGGGGGCCGGGGCGGCGACCGGGGCCGGGGCGGCCGGGGCGGCACCCGCGGCACCGATGACGGCGAGCTTGGCGCCGACCTCGGCGGTCTCGTCCTCGCCGACGACGATCTCCAGGAGAACGCCGGAGGCGGGGGCGGGGATCTCGGTGTCGACCTTGTCCGTGGAGACCTCGAGCAGCGGCTCGTCGGCCTCGACGGTCTCGCCGACCGACTTCAGCCAGCGGGTCACGGTGCCCTCGGTGACGGACTCGCCGAGCGCGGGCAGCACGACGTCGGTGCCCTGGGCGGCACCGGCGGCGGCGGCCGGGGCGGCGGGAGCGACCGGGGCCGGGGCGGCCGGGGCCTCGGCCACCGGGGCCGGGGCGGGGACGGCGACCGGCTCGGCGGCCGGGGCCGGGGCGGCAGCCGGGGCGCCGGTGCCGTCGTCGATGATGGCCAGCTCGGCGCCGACCTCGACCGTCTCGTCCTCGGCGACCTTGATGGAGGCCAGGATGCCCGAGGCGGGGGCGGGGATCTCGGTGTCGACCTTGTCGGTCGAGACCTCGAGCAGCGGCTCGTCGGCCTCGACACGCTCACCCTCGGCCTTGAGCCAGCGGGTGACGGTGCCCTCGGTGACGCTCTCGCCGAGCGCCGGCAGGGTTACGGAAACCGACATGGTTTCAGTTGCTCCTAACGAATTGCGGAAGTTGGTCGTCGCGCCCTGTGATGACGTGAGCGTCAGTCGTGGGAGTGCAGAGGCTTGCCGGCCAGGGCCAGGTGGGCCTCGCCGAGCGCCTCGTTCTGCGTCGGGTGGGCGTGGATGAGCTGCGCGACCTCGGCCGGCAGCGCCTCCCAGTTGTAGATCAGCTGCGCTTCGCCGACCTGCTCGCCCATGCGGTCACCGACCATGTGGACGCCGACCACGGCACCGTCCTTGACCTGGACGAGCTTGATCTCGCCCGCGGTCTTGAGGATCTTGCTCTTGCCGTTGCCCGCGAGGTTGTACTTCAGGGCGACGACCTTGTCCGCGCCGTAGATCTCCTTGGCCTTGGCCTCGGAGATGCCGACGGAGGCGACCTCGGGGTGGCAGTACGTCACCCGCGGCACGCCGTCGTAGTCGATCGGAACGGGCTTGAGACCCGCGAGCCGCTCCGCGACGAGGATGCCCTCGGCGAAGCCGACGTGCGCGAGCTGGAGCGTCGGGACGAGGTCGCCCACGGCCGAGATCGTCGGCACGTTCGTGCGCATGTACTCGTCGACCAGGACGTAGCCGCGGTCCATCGCGACGCCCTGCTCCTCGTACCCGAGACCGGCGGAGACCGGGCCGCGGCCGATGGCGACGAGCAGCACCTCGGCCTCGAAGGTCTTGCCGTCCGCCAGGGTGACCTTCACACCGGTCTCGGTGTACTCGGCCGACTGGAAGAACGTGCCCAGGTTGAACTTGATGCCGCGCTTGCGGAAGGCGCGCTCCAGCAGCTTCGAGCTGTTCTCGTCCTCGACCGGGACGAGGTGCTTCAGGCCCTCGATCACCGTGACGTCGGTGCCGAAGGACTTCCACGCGGAGGCGAACTCGACGCCGATGACACCGCCGCCGAGGATGATCGCGGACTCCGGCACCCGGTCCAGGGTCAGCGCGTGGTCCGAGGAGATGATGCGGTTGCCGTCGATCTCCAGACCCGGCAGGGACTTCGGCACGGAACCGGTGGCGAGGAGGACGTGGCGGCCCTCGACCCGGCGCCCGTCGACGTCGACGGAGGTCGGGGAGGACAGGTGGCCGGTGCCCTCGATGTAGGTGACCTTGCGGGAGGCGACCAGACCCTGCAGACCCTTGTAGAGGCCCGAGATCACGTCGTCCTTGTACTTGTGCACGGCCTTGATGTCGATGCCCTCGAAGGAGGCCTTGACACCGAACTGCTCCGCCTCGCGCGCCTGGTCGGCGACCTCGCCGGCGTGGAGCAGGGCCTTCGTCGGGATGCAGCCGTTGTGCAGGCAGGTGCCGCCGAGCTTGTTCTTCTCGATCAGTGCGACGTCCAGGCCCAGCTGCGCTCCGCGCAGCGCCGCGGCATAACCGCCGCTACCGCCGCCGAGGATCACTAGGTCGAAAACGGTGCTGGCGTCGTTCGCCACGTCACGTCCTCCATGCATGTGCGCTCGTCGCCCGTCTTCGCTGACGGGGCGGCGGCTCCGGGTGTCCGGCCGCATATTCGTCGGCCCTGTGGTGGGGGCCCTGTCCTGCCGAGAACCCATCTTCGCACTTGTTGCCGGACGGCGGGACGCGGGGCCGCGTCCTGAGACGGCCGATCGTCCGTACGGACCGGTGGCGGCGGTGTCGGATCGTACGGATTTCGTCGCGGGTGAACGGTCCCGGAACGGGTACGACCCCGGGGGCCGAGGCCACCGGGGTCGTACGCGTCACATCACATCGGGCGAGCGAGTGCTCACAGCTCGCCGTCGGCCGTGCGCTCGGCCAGGCGCACCAGGGTGCGCACCGCGGAGCCGGTGCCGCCCTTCGGGGTGTAGCCGTACGGGGCGCCCTCGTGGAAGGCCGGGCCCGCGATGTCCAGGTGGGCCCAGGTGATGCCCTCGCCCACGAACTCCTGGAGGAAGAGACCGGCGATCAGGCCGCCGCCCATGCGGACGCCCATGTTCGCCATGTCGGCGGTGGGGGAGTCCATGGTCTTGCGGAGGTCCGCGGGGAGCGGCATCGGCCAGGACTGCTCGCCGACCTCCTCGGCGATCTCGTGGATCGCGGTCCGGTAGGCGTCGTCGTTGGCCATGATGCCGAAGGTGCGGTCGCCGAGCGCCAGGACCATGGCACCGGTCAGGGTGGCCACGTCGACGATCGCGTCCGGGTTCTCCTCGGAGGCCTTGGTCAGCGCGTCGGCCAGGACCAGACGGCCCTCGGCGTCGGTGTTGAGCACCTCGACGGTCTTGCCGCTGTACATGCGCAGCACGTCGCCCGGGCGGGTGGCGGAGCCGGACGGCATGTTCTCGGCGAGGGCCAGCCAGCCGGTGACGTTGACGGCGAGGCCGAGGCGGGCCGCGGCGACGACGGTGGCGAACACGGCGGCGGCGCCGCTCATGTCGCACTTCATCGTCTCGTTGTGGCCGGCCGGCTTCAGGGAGATGCCGCCCGAGTCGTAGGTGATGCCCTTGCCGACCAGGGCGAGGGTCTTCTCCGCCTTCGGGTGGGTGTAGGCGACCCGGACCAGGCGCGGCGGGTTCACCGAGCCGTTGCCGACGCCCAGGATGCCGCCGAAGCCGCCCTTGGCGAGCGCCTTCTCGTCGAGCACCTGCACCTTGAGGCCGTACTCCTTGCCGGCGGCCTGCGCGGCGGCGGCGAACGCGGCCGGGTGCAGGTCGTTCGGCGGCTGGTTGATGAGGTCGCGGGCGCGGTTCATCTCCTCGGCGACGGCGGTCGCGCGCTCCGCGGCGGCCTTGTGGGCCTTGTCGCGCGGCTTGGCGCCGAGCAGGGCGACCTCGGCGAGCGGCTGCTTCTTGCCCTCGCCGTTCTCCTGGTACGCGGTGTAGGCGTACGCGCCGAGCAGCGCGCCCTCGACGATCGCGCCGGCGGCGTCGGCGTCGGCCACGGGCAGGGCGAAGGCGGCCTTCTTCGAACCGGTCAGCGCGCGGGCGGCGGTGCCGGCGGCGCGGCGCAGCGCCTCGGTGCCATAGGCCTCGCCGTCCTCGGGCGCGGAGCCCAGGCCGACGGCGAGCACGACGGGGGCCTTCAGACCGGCGGGGGAGGGCAGCTTGGTCGCCTCACCCTCGGCGCCCGAGGCGCCCAGGGTCTCCAGGACGGCGGCCAGACCGCCGTCGAAGGCCTCGTCGACGACCTCGGCTCCCGGGGCGACGACCAGCGTCTTACCGGACTTCGCGACGCCGACGACGACCGCGTCGGCGCGCAGCGTCGCCGCTCCGGCGGTGCTGAGAGTGAGAGCAGTCACGGTGGTGATTTCTCGCTTCCATTGAGTTCTGTGGCGGTCGAGGGATGGGCCGACCGTGCCCGCCGCATCGTATTTCGGCCCGGTGAGCGCAGGTAATGAGCCTACGCTCGCTCACTGCTTTCGCTCACGGCGGTGCTGATTCACTCATCCGTGGAGTCTCTGCGGGGTTTGACGCCCGGTCCGGCCGGACGCGTTTCACACTCGCCTCAATCAGGCAAGGGCGACACACCGCCCTTCGCTCTTCCGGCACATCTCCACGGGTCCCGCCGTCCGGGCGGGCCTGCCGAGGGGGGACACCCACCGATGGATTCCGGCCACTTCAGCGCGCCCAGAACCGGCACCGGACGCACGGCCCGCGCCGCCCGCGCGCACCGCGCGGCGCGCGCTCCCCGTACGGCACGAGCGCCCCGTACGGCCCGGCTCGCCGCCCTCGCCGCGGCCGGGCTGCTCGCCACCGTCGTGCCGTCCGCGCAGGCCGGCGCCGCCGAACCGGCGCCGCGGATCGACCTGACCGTGCTCGTCGTCGACGACGGCGGCAGCGCGGTCCAGGCCATCACCGCCGAACTCAAGGGCTCCGGGGTCCCGTACCGCACCCTCGACCTGAACGACACGGACCGGCCGGTGCTCACCGCCGGCTTCCTCAGCGACACGGTCGACGGCCGGCCCCGCGCCAGGTACCAGGGCGTGGTCCTGCCGCACGAGGCCGTGTTCGGGCCCGACTCCGCCGAGCAGGCCGCGCTCACCTCGTACGAGACGGCCTTCGGCATCCCGCAGGTCGACGCGTACACCTGGGCCCACCCCGGCGTCGGCCTCGACTACACGACCGACGGCGGCTGGTCCGGCGTCCTCGACGGGGCCGTCGGCCATGTCACCCCCGCCGGGCAGGCCGGGCCCTTCCGCGATCTGCGCGGGCCGGTGGTCTTCGAGGACAACGACCCGGCCGTCTCCGAGAGTTACGGCTACGCGGGCCGACCCCGGGCCGGCTACACCAGCTTCCTCGACATGCCCGCGGCGGACGGCGGCCGGATCAGCCTGATCGGCGAGTACGCCCACGACGGGCGCCGCGAACTCGTCGTGACCTTCGCCTACAACCGGTACCAGCGCCAGTTCCGGGCCCTGGCCCGCGGCATCGTCGAATGGCTCACCCAGGGCGTCCACCTCGGACAGTCCCGCAACTACCTCTCCGTGCACGTCGACGACGTCCTCGCGCCCGACGCGCGCTGGGACACCGTCCGCAACTGCACCCCCGGCGACCTCGACTGCCCCGGCGGCGACGGCGAGGCCGGGGACGACCCGGTCCGGATGACCGCCGACGACGCCGCCTACGCCGCCGCCTGGCAGAAGTCCTCCGGCTTCCGGCTCGACATGGTCTACAACGGCGGCCAGGGCGAGCAGTGGAGGACCGAGCACGGAGGCAGCGACCCGCTCGCCACGCGCCTGGTCGCCGACCGCGCGCAGTACCGCTGGATCAACCACACCTACACCCACCCCTTCCTCGGCTGCGTCCAGGACGCCACGACCGTCCCCTGGAGCTGCGCCAAGGACGCCGCCGGGGCGACGCAGTGGGTCACCCGCGCCGAGATCTCCGCCCAGATCAGGGACAACCTCAACTGGGCGACCGGCAAGGGCATCTCCGTCGACCGCACCGAACTCGTCACCGGAGAGCACTCCGGTCTGAAGACCCTGCCCCAGCAGCCCGCCGACAACCCCAACCTGTCCGGCGCCCTCGCCGACAACGGCGTGAAGTGGACGGCGAGCGACAACTCCCGCGAACCGGCCCAGCGGTCCGTCGGCACCGGCAGCGGCGCCGCGAAGACCGTCCCCCGGCACCCCATGAACGTGTACTACAACGTGGGCACCGCCGCCGAGATGGCCGACGAGTACAACTGGATCTACACCTCCCGCGCCGACGGCGGCAGCGGCCTCTGCGAGGACAACCCCGCCTCCAGCTGCCTGCCCGCCCCGCTCGACACCGCCACCGGCTACGCCGCGCACATCGTGCCGCAGGAGGCCCGTACCGCCCTGGCCCACGTCATGGGCAACGACCCCCGGCCGCACTACGTCCACCAGTCCAACCTCGCCGAGGAACGCATCCTCTACCCCGTCCTCGACACGGTCCTCGCGGACTACCGCGCGCTGTACGCCGACAACACGCCCCTGGTGAACCCGCGCCAGAAGGAGGCCGGGACCGAACTCGACCGCCGTACCGCCTGGGAGCGGGCGCTCGCCGCAGGCCAGGTCACCGCCTACCGGATCGGCACCACCGTCACGGTCAAGGCCCCGTCCGGCGTCGCGGTCCCGCTCACCGCGCCGGAGGGCACCCGCAAGCAGCTCCTGCTCGGCACGGCGGCGTTCGGTACGGCGTACGCGGGCGCGCGGTCGGCGTGGACGACGCCGGAGCCGCTGCAGAGCGGCATCACGCTCAGGCTCCCGACGGCGTGAGCGGCGGGGCGGCCGCCCCGGCGGCCCGCCGCCCGGCCCGCCGCCCGGCCCGGCGGCCACGACCGCGTGACCGCCGCGGCCGCCCGAGCAGCCGCTCGACCGATCGCCTGACCGACGGTCTGACCGACCGTTCGACCCACCGCCTCACCGACCCACCGACCGCCCGACCAGCACGCACCGTCCGGGGGACACACCCATGCCGAGCAGTGGCCGCCATGTCACCATGCTCACCGAAGGCACCTACCCACATGTCCACGGCGGCGTCAGCACCTGGTGCGACCAGCTGATCCGGGGCATGCCCGAGGTCGACTTCCACGTCCTCGCGCTCACCGGCAGCGGCCGGGAGCCCGTCACCTGGGAACTGCCGCCGAACCTCACCGCGCACACCGCCTTCCCGCTCTGGGGCCCCGCCCCCGAGCGGGCCAGGGCGGCCCCGCGGGGCGGGGCACGGCGCCGCTTCCTCGACACGTACGAGCGCTTCCTGCTCGCGATCCTCGACCCCGCCGCCGGCTGCGACTTCGGCGAGGCGCTGTACGAGCTCGCCGCCCTCGCCCGGGCCGGCGGGCTCACCGCCGCACTCCGCTCCGAGCGGGTGCTGCGCGCCCTGATGTGGATCTGGTCCATGCCGCACCTGCCGACGGCCGCGGCCCGGCCCACCGTCCACGACGCCCTCACCGCCACCGACCTGCTCGAACACGCACTGCGCCCGCTCGCCGCCCGGATATCCGGCGACCGGGTCGCGCACGCCGTGTCCAGCGGGCTCGCCACGCTGCCGGCGCTCGCCGCCCAGCACTTCGAAGGGGTGCCCTTCCTGCTCACCGAACACGGCATCTATCTGCGGGAGCGCTACCTCGGCTACCGCACCGAGGCCCAGCGCTTCCCCGTGAAGTCCCTCCTCCTCGGCTTCTACCGCGAGCTCAACACGCTCGGCTACCTCAAGGCCGACCTCATCACCCCCTGCAACCAGTACAACCGGCGCTGGGAGGAGCGCGGTGGCGCCCCCGCGGACCGCATCCGCACCGTCTACAACGGCGTCGACCCCGCCGCTTTCCCCTGGGCCGGACCCGAGCCCGAGACCCCCACCCTCAGCTGGGTCGGCCGGGTCGACCCCATCAAGGACCTGGAGACCCTGCTCCGGGCGTACGCGATCTGCCGCGCCGAACTCCCCGAGCTGCGGCTGCGCTTGTTCGGCCCGGTCCCGGCGGGCAACGAGGACTACCGCACGCGCCTGGAGAAGCTCGCCGCCGAACTGGGCGTCACCGACGGCGTCGTCTTCGAGGGGCGTACGGCGGACGTGGCCGGCGCCTACGCGGCGGGCAACGTCGTGATGCTCTCCTCCATCAGCGAGGGCTTCCCCTTCTCCCTCATCGAGGCGATGTCCTGCGGCCGGGCCACCGTCTCCACGGACGTCGGCGGCGTCCGCGAGGCCGTCGGCGACACCGGCCTCGTCGTCCCGCCCCGCGAACCGGCGGTGATGGCCGCGGCGGTGTCCGAGCTCCTGAGGGACCACACCCGGCGCGCCGACCTCGCCCGCCGCGCCCGCCGGCGCGTCGTCGACCGCTTCACCCTCCACCGCTCGGTCGACGGCTTCCGCCGCATCTACCTCGAACTCGCCGGCCGCCCCACCACCGCCCCCGAGGACCCCCTCGACTGGACGGTCCGCCTGACGGACCCCTGGCGAGCCGAACTGGTCGGCGGAGGTGCCCTCGCATGAGCGGCTCACTGTGGCTGAAGCCGGGCGCGACGAGGGACTCCCTGCCACAGATCCCGCGCCAGCGCGCGACGACGGGCCCCGCCCCGGCCGCGTCGCCCCCGGGCCTGCCCGCCCCCGGCCTGCCCTCGCCCGCCCGGCAGCGGCCGACGGCCGTCCCAGCCCTCGCTCCCGATCCGCTCGACGAGCTCGCCGACCGGCTCGACGGGCTCGTCGCCGTCGCCGTGCATCCCGACGAGGTGGCAGCGCTGCTCGAGTCGGACGGGATGACGGACGATCACATCCGGCTCGTGTACGGGCGCGACGACTCCTTCGCGCTCGCCGAGGACCTGTACGCACGCGTCGAGCGGCGTCACCCGGCGCCCGAGGTGCCGGCCGCCGGGCCCTGGCACACGGGGCTCGCCAGGTGTCTGCTGCGCGGGGTCGTGTTCGCGTTGCCCGGGCTCGCGTATGTGCTCGGGGCGCCGTTGCTGGCCGGCGGGGCCGGGCGGTACGGGCTGCCGCCGGGGACCGTGCCGTTGTTCGCGGGGGCGGTCACCGGGTGGGTGTGGAACCAGGCGCTCGCGCACCGCGCGTACACCTGGTTCGGGCTCGGCGACCGGGCGGCTGCCCTCCGCGCGCTGCTCGTCGGCGCCCCGGCCGGCGCGCTCGCCGGCGCGGCCGTCGCGGTGGCCGCGGCCGCTCCGGGGGAGGGGCCCGCCGCCCTGTTCGGGGCCGGGCAGGCGCTCTACCTGGCCGCGGCGACCGTGCTTCTCGTCCTCGGCCGCGAGCGGGCCCTGCTCGTGGCCCTGTCGCCGCTCGCCGGCGCGGTGCCCGCCTTCCGCTACGACCTGCCGGAGCCGCTGCGGGTCACGCTGCTGCTGCTCTCGCTCGCGGCCACCACCGGCTTCGCCGCGCTCGTGCTCCGCCCGGCCCGGCCCGGCGGGCTCGCCCGGGGCCGCGGCGGGCCGCCGGTCGTGCGCTCCCTCCCGTACGGACTGTTCGGCCTCGGCAGCGGACTGCTCGTGCTGTACGCGGGCGCCGACGCGGTCATCGCGCTCACCCTCTCCATGGGCCCGGCCGAATGGCTCCTGCACCGCTTCCGCGCCGCCGGGCTCGCCAGGCTGCGCCTGCTCACCACGGCCGACGAGTTCCGGCGCGCCGCTACCGGCGCGCTCGCCCGCTGCCTCGGCGGCTACCTCGCCGTGCTGCTCGTCCTCACCACCGCCGCCGCGCTCCTCTGGCCCGGCGCCGCCGCCGTCTCCGCGCCCCGGATCGCCTCGCTGCTGCTCGTCGGCGCCGTGCTGTGGCTGGGGCTGCTGCTCCAGGCATTCGGCGCGGTGGCGAGCGCGGCCGTGGTGTGCCTGCTCGCGGCCGTCGCCCAGGGGCTCGCGCAGGCCTTCGCCCCGGCCGCCGGACCGCTCGCCGCGGGCGCCGCGGCCGCCGCGCTGTGCGTGCTCACCTGTGTTCTGCTGGTACGACCGACCGCCCACCGCGTCTAGGGGTTTGGACTGTGCACGCCTCTCTCCTGGTGCCGTTCTACGAGCACCCCGCCGACCGCCCCGAGGCCTGGGCCGCCCTCCTCGCGGCCGCGCCGTCCCTCTACGGCGTCGTCCTCAACCCGGCGAGCGGCGCCGGCACCGCGCCCGACCCCGCCTTCGCCGAGGTCGCCGCGCGGCTGCGGGCCGCCGGGGTACGGGTCCTCGGCTACGCCGACACCGACTACGGGCGCCGCCCGCACGCCGAGGTGGTCGCCGACCTGGTGCGGCACCGCGACTGGTACGCGGCCGACGGGGCCTTCCTCGACCAGGTGCCGACCGAGCCGGGCGCGCTGCCGCACTACCGGCGCCTGGCGGTGTCGGCCCGTGCGGCCGGGGCGCGCACGCTGGTCCTCAACCACGGCGCCCAGCCGGCCCCCGGCTACGAGGCCCTCGCCGAACTGCTCGTCACCTTCGAGGGCCCGTGGGACGCCTATCAGCGCCTCGACCTGCCGGTCGCCGCCCACTACTGCCATCTGGTGTACGCGGCCCCGCCCGGCACCCGCCCCGCCACCCCGGTGCACTGCGCGGTCCCCGGCACCGGCGCGCACCCGTGGGGGACCCTGCCGCACACCCTGGAGCCCGTCCGATGAGACGTCTGCTGGTCCTGCTCGTCCCGCTGTTGCTGCTCGCCGCGGCCTGCACCACGCCACCCGCCCCCGACCGGACCGAAAGCCCGGACCGCCCGGTCGGCCCGGACCACAAGTCGGTGGACCTCTGGCACCCCGCGCCCGGCCTCGCCTGGCAGTGGCAGCTCAGCGGCCGCCTCGACCCGACGGTCGACGTGCCGGTGTACGACATCGACGGCTTCGACCACCCGGCCGCGGCCGTCGCCGACCTGCACGGCCGGGGCCGCAAGGTCGTCTGCTACCTCTCCACCGGCGCCTGGGAGGAGTTCCGCCCCGACGCCGCGCAGTTCCCGAAGGCCGTGCTCGGCAGGAGCAACGGCTGGCCCGGCGAACGCTGGCTCGACATCCGCCGCACCGACGTCCTCGGCCCGCTGATGGCGGCCCGCCTCGACATGTGCCGCGCCAAGGGCTTCGACGCGGTCGAACCCGACAACATGGACGGCTACACCAACCGCACCGGCTTCCCCCTCACCGCCGCCGACCAGCTCACGTACAACCGTCTGATCGCCCGCCTCGCCCACGAACGGGGCCTGGCCGTGGGCCTGAAGAACGACCTGGACCAGATCCCGCAGCTCCTCCCCGACTTCGACTTCGCGGTCAACGAGCAGTGCGCCGAGTACGAGGAGTGCGAGCTGCTCACGCCGTTCGTGGCGGCGGGGAAGGCGGTCTTCCACGTCGAGTACGAGCTGCCGCTCACGGAGTTCTGCCCGCGGTCGAAGGAACTCGGGCTCAGCTCGATGCTGAAGAAGTACGACCTGGGGGTGTGGCGCAGGCCCTGCTGACCGGCGTCGCAAGTGGGCTCAGCCCAGCGTCAGCGCCACCACCGCCACCGTCGCCGCCGTCTCCTCCACCGCCCCGAACACATCCCCCGTCACCCCGCCGAAGCGCCGCACGCACCGCCGCAGCAGCAGCTCCGCCACGCCCAGCGCGGCGAGCGCGGCGAGCACCTGGCGCAGGGCGTCCCAGGGGGAGAACAGCGCGCCGCTCGCCGCCGCGAGGGCCAGGACCGCGAGGGCCGTCAGGGCGGCGGCCCGGACCGGGACGGTCGAGGCGACGATCGCGCCCAGGCCCTCCGGGCGGGCCGCCGGGACGCCCTCGCGGGAGGCGGAGGTGAGGGCGAGGCGGGCGACGGTCGCGGCGAGGGCGGCGGCCACCGCGCCGTGCGCCCAGCCCTCCCCGTACAGCTCGTACAGGGCCGCGACCTGGGCGAGCAGCACGAGGACGAGGGCGATGACCCCGAACGGGCCGATGTCGGACTGCTTCATGATGCGCAGCGCGTCCTCCGCGGGCTTCGCGCTGCCGAGTCCGTCGGCGGTGTCGGCGAGCCCGTCGAGGTGCAGACCGCGGGTCAGCAGTGCGGGCACCGCGACGGTGAGGACGGCGGCGAGCAGCGGGCCGGCCCCGAGCAGCAGGAACACCCCGCCGACCGCGGCCGCGAACAGGCCGACGACCAGGCCCGCGAGCGGGGCGCGGAGCATCCCGGCGCGGGCCGCGTCGCGGTCCCAGCGGGTGATGCGGGCGGGGAGCACGGTGAGGGTGCCGAAGGCGAAACGCAGGCCGTCCATCCGCGGAAGGGTAGTGCCCCGGACGGAGGGTTAAATGGGCCGGAACGGAAGAAAGCTGAACAATCGGCAGAGGGTGGCATGGGTCACTGGTTCTCCCGCAACATCGTGGAACCCGGGAAACTCCCGCTGTTCCTCGCCCTGACCTCCTTCGTGCTGACCTTCGCGGTCACCCGCACCATCACCCGGCTCATCCGGGCCGGCAAGGGCCCCTTCCGCAATGTCTCCTCGGCCGGCGGGCTGCACATCCACCACGTCGTGCCGGGGGTGGTGCTCACCATCGTCGGCGGCTTCGGCGCGGTCGGCAGCCTGCGGCACGGGGTGGGCTCGGCGGTGTTCGCGGTGATCTTCGGGGTCGGCGCGGGCCTGGTCCTCGACGAGTTCGCGCTGATCCTGCACCTCGACGACGTCTACTGGTCGGAGGCGGGCAGACAGAGCGTCGAGGTGGTGGTGCTCACCGCCGCCCTGGTGCTGCTCGCTCTCGCCGGGTTCTCCCCGCTCGGCGTGAACGACATGACGTCGGAGGAGCGGCAGGACCGGGTGACGTTCATCCTCACCCTCGTGGTCAACTTCCTCTTCGTCCTGGTCACCCTGGTGAAGGGCAAGTTCCGGATGGCCGTGATCGGCACCCTGATCCCGTTCGTGGCGATCGTCGGCGCCGTCCGCCTCGCCCGCCCCGGCTCCTGGTGGTCCCGCCGGCTCTACCCGCGCCGCCACCGCGCCCGGGCCCGCTCCCGTATCCGCGCCTACCGGCACGACAAGCGCTGGGTGAAGGTACGGCGCAGGGCTCAGGACCTGATCGGCGGTTTCCAGGAGCGGGTTCCGGGGCGCGGCTCCACGCCCCCGGGCTGACCGCGCCGCCGGCGACGCGCCCGCCACTCCTGGAGGGCGACCGCCAGGAGCACGGCCGCGATCGCCGCGATGTGCTCCTTGCCCGCCAGGTTGTTCTTGACCAGCACCTCGACCACCATGGCGACGATCACCAGGGTCCCGGTCCAGCGCGCCCGTGAGCGCCAGCACACGTACACCGCGAGAGCGACCACCGCCGCCGACGGGCCGGTGTCGACCACCTGCGCGTCGGTGGCCGGAAGACCCAGCGGACTGTCCGGGCCGAGCGCGATGCCGACCCGGGCGTACAGCGTGCCGGCGAGCGTCGCCACGTACGCCAGGAGCAGGGTCCGCACCCTGCCGAGACAGATCTCGGCGATCCCGAAGACAAGCAGGACCTGCCCGAGCGCGCCCCACACGGGCAGGTCGAGCGCCGGTACGAAGAGCGAGAGCGGGGTCCGGAGCAGGGAGAGGACCAGCGGGTCCTCCGCCCGTACGGAGCCGATGTCCTGGACCGCCTGGTAGCCCCAGTCCTGGTTCTGCACGATCTGGAGGACGGACGTCAGGCAGACGGCGGCCAGGGTCATCGGGATCGCCCGCCACCTCCGGGTGACCAGCGCCGTCCGTACGGTGCCGTACAGCGGGCCCCACTCGCGGCGGGCGAACGCCCGTACCGGCAGCGGGATCAACGTCTGCCTTCCAGGTGCTTGCGGTGCATCCACCCGGGCAGACCGGGGGCCTCCAGGAAGCCTTCGGCGCGGCCGGCGGCGAGGCCGATCCGCAGCAGGTCGGCGCTCTTCTCGAAGAGCATGAATCGGGGCTCCCAGATCGGTCGGTACTTGGCGTTGGCGCGGTACAGCGACTCGATCTGCCACCAGCGGGAGAAGAAGCTGAGCAGCGAACGCCACATCCGCAGCACGGGTCCCGCCCCGAGCTTCGAGCCGCGTTCGAAGACGGACCGGAACATCGCGAAGTTCAGCGAGACCTGCGTGATCCCGATCTCCTTCGCGCGCTGGAGCAGTTCGATGACCATGAACTCCATCAGGCCGTTCTCGGACTCCCGGTCGCGGCGCATCAGGTCGAGCGAGAGCCCCTTGGGGCCCCACGGCACGAAGGAGAGCAGCGCCCGCAGCTCGCCCTTCTCGTCCGTGCACTCCAGCATCACGCAGCGCCCGTCCCGAGGGTCGCCGAGCCGCCCGAGCGCCATCGAGAAGCCGCGCTCGGTCTCCCCGTCCCGCCAGGCGTCGGCCTTGGCGAGCAGGACGGCCATCTCGTCGGCCGGGATGTCCTCGTGGCGCCGGATGCGGACCTCGTAACCGGCCCGCTTGACCCGGTTGAAGGCCTGCCGCACGGTCCGCATGGCCCGCCCGTCCAGCGTGAACTCGTCGGTCTCCACGATCGCCTCGTCGCCCAGCTCCAGGGCGTCCAGACCGTGCCGGGCGTAGATCGTGCCGGCCTCCTCGCTCGCGCCCATCACGGCCGGGATCCAGCCGTGCTCGCGGGCCTCGGCGAGCCAGGGCTCGATGGCGCCCGGCCAGGCCTCCGGGTCGCCGATCGGGTCGCCGGAGGCGAGCGAGACCCCGCCGACCACCCGGTAGGCGATCGCCGCCTTCTCGCTCGGGGACCAGATCACGCTCTTCTCGCGGCGCAGCGCGAAGTAGCCGAGCGAGTCCCGGTCGCCCTGCTTGTCGAGCAGCGTCCGCAGCCGGTCCTCGTCCTCCTCGGTGAGCGGGTCGACGGCCCGCCGGGAGCGGAAGGCCGCGAAGAGCACGGCGAAGAGCAGCAGCGTCGACATCACGTTGATGACCACGTCGACCCAGCCGGGCGTGGAGATGCCGGCGAACCGCGAGTCGTCGGCGGCCAGGGTGATCAGCCGCATCACGCCGTACCGCCAGCGCTCCAGGAACGTGGAGGGCGCGGTGGCCTCGTTGGTGAGCGTCACCAGACCGGCGGCGAGCAGCGAGGTGACGAGCAGTCCGCCGACCGCCACGGCGGTGGCGAGCAGCGGGTTGGAGCGGTCGCCCTTCGCGTAGAACTCCTTGCGGCCGAGCAGCAGCGCCGTGAAGAAGGCCGCCGTGAGGACCAGCGAGATCCAGTTCTGGGGGTGCTCCCGGATCTCGGGGAAGACCATCACCAGCGCGAAGAGCAGCAGGAAGAGCCCGCTGAGCACGAAGTTCAGGATCCACGCGGCCCGCTTGCGGCGGCGCATGGTGATCGCCAGGAAGAGCGTGAACGCGCCGGAGGCGAAGCCCGCCGTCAGCATGTACGGGGTGAAGTAGTTGTCCTCGTTGTGCCGGCGCAGGTCATTGCCGAACGACACCCAGACGGCGCTCAGGAAGTTGATGAACGTGACGACCCGCAGATACCAGACGGCGAACGCGGCGCTGCGCCGCGAACGGACCGTGCTCTGGGGCGCTCCCTCGGTGGACAAACGGACCTCTCCCATGAAAAGCGATCATATGGGGCACCGCTTCTCCTGGCGGGGCGCCGGGGGCGCCCACGCCCGCGTGGCGGGCGGAACACTCCCGGCGCCGTGATCCGTCGGCTCAGCCCACCTCGTCCGCCACCGGAGCGGAGGTCTCCGCAACCTCCGGCAGTTCCGCCGCCAGCGCGGCGGCGGCCCGGACGAGGGGCAGCGCGAGCAGCGCCCCGGTTCCCTCGCCCACAGTGACGCCGTGGTCGAGCAGCGGGTTGAGCGCCATCCGGTCCAGCGCCTTCGCCTGCGCCGGCTCCCCGCTCACCTGGCCCGCCAGCCACCAGTCCGGCGCCCGGAACGCCGCCCGCTGCGCGACCAGGGCACACGCCGCGCCCACCACACCGTCCAGGATCACCGGCATCCGGCGCACCGAGGCCTGGAGCAGGAAACCGGTCATCGCCGTCAGATCGGCGCCGCCGACCGTCGCGAGCAGCTCCAGCTGGTCGCCGAGCACCGGCCGGGCCCGGCGCAGCGCGTCCCGGATCGCCGCGCACTTGCGCATCCACGCCAGATCGTCGATCCCGGCCCCGCCGCGGCCCGTCACCACGGACGCGTCGGTCCCGCACAGCGCCGCGATCAGCGTCGACGCCGGGGTCGTGCCGCCCACGCTCAGATCCCCGAGCACGACGAGATCGGTGCCCGAGTCGGCCTCCTCGTCGGCCACCGCGATGCCGAGCTCCAGCGCCGCCCGCGCCTCCTCGACCGTCAGCGCGTCCTCGATGTCGATCCGGCCCGCACCGCGCCGCACCCGGCGCCGCGTCACCTCGGCCGGCAGCAGCTCCGGATCGCAGTCCAGACCCGCGTCCACCACCCGCACCGGCACCTGCTGGGCCCGCGCGAGCACCGCCACCGGGCTCGCACCGTCGAGCACCGCGCGCACCAGCTCGTACGCCGTGCCCGCGGCCCGCCCCGACACGTCGAGGGAGGCCACACCGTGGTCGCCCGCGAACAGCACCACCTTCGGCGACTCCAGCGGCCGCACCGGCACCGCACCCTGCGCCGCCGACAGCCACTCGCCCAGCTCGTCGAGCCGCCCCAGGGCGCCCGGCCGGACGCTCAGGCGCTCCCTGCGCTCCTCGGCGTCACGCCGGATCCCCCCGTCGGGGCGCTCGATCAGATCGGAGAAGTCGTCGAGGTTCAAGGTCGCTTCCACCTAGGACGTCCATACGGTCGTGGGCACTGTGTCGTGGCACTGTCACGCGGTCGATCGCACCCTACCCGCGCGTCCGCCCGGGCGGCCCCGTGGACCGGGCCTTGTCCCGGAGTTCCCGTGCGCCTACCCGCGCAGGACGAGCGCCTGCCCGGCGACCACGAGCAGCACCTGCTCGCACTCGTCGCCGAAGGCCGCGTTCAGCCGCCCCAGCTCGTCCCGGAAGCGCCGCCCCGAGGCCGTCGCCGGCACCACGCCCGACCCCACCTCGTTGGTCACCGCCACCACCGTCCGCGAGGTCCCCCGGACCGCCGCCACCAGCTCCGCGACCCGCGCCGCCAGCGCGTCCCGCCCGCCGCCCGCCCAGGTGTCGTCGTCCCAGGCGCCGACCCGGTCCATGGCGTCCGTCAGCCACAGCGACAGACAGTCGATCAGCAGCGGCGGACCCTCGGCCGCGAGCAGCGGTACCAGGTCGGTCGTCTCCTCCGTACGCCAGGAGCCCGGCCGCCGGTCCCGGTGCAGGCCCACCCGGTGGGCCCACTCCGGGTCGCCCTCGCGGGTCCCGCCCGTCGCCACGTACACGACCTCGGGGAAGGTCTCCATCCGCCGCTCCGCCTCCACCGACTTGCCCGACCGGGCGCCGCCGGTGACCAGCGTGCGGCGCGGCACGTCCGGCACCGCGTGGTACTCGCCCACGTACAGCGTCGTCCCGTCCGGCACCGCCCGCGCGCCCGCCGCCGCGAGCCGCCGGTCCAGCTCGGCCCCGGCCGGGGCGTCATGATCCAGATGCGCCGCGATCACATCCGTGGCCGGCCCGACCGCGCCCGTCGCCCGCAGCCGGGCCAGCGCGTCCGGCCGTCCCGTCACATCCGCCACCACCAGGTCGTACGGCCTGCGGTGGTCGTCCACCAGACCGGCCGGCGAGCCGCCCGGCGGCAGATAGAGCAACCGCTCGCCGTCCGCCGACGTCACCTCGTACCCCGTGCCCGGCGCATCCATCGGCATCGCCCGCACCCGGTGCCCGCTGATCAGCGTCAGCTCCCGCCCGTCCGGCACCCGGCCCGCCGTCGGAAGCCCCGCCGGGACCTCCACGGCCGGCCCGTCGTGCGGATGCGTGAGCAGCACCTGCCGTACGCCCACCAGCGAGTGCCCCGAACGGGCGGCCGCCAGCGCGGCCCCCGGCGTCAGGTCGAGCAGCAGCGCCCCGTCCACGAGCAGCGAGGTCGCGGCCCGCGCCCGCTCCCCGCGGGACACCGCGCACACGGCGCACGGGCAGTCGGGGCGGGGGAGTCCGAGCGGGGCGCCGGTGCCGAGCAGAGTCAGTTCCACACCCAGATCCTCCCGCGACACCGCGAGGGGTGCGCGCCCGGCTACGCTGCGGGCAGGAAACCGATCAACCGGAAGATCAACCGGAGGCGGACATGGCATGGACGTGGCGGTTCGAGAAGTCCGACGGCACCGAGGTCACGCCGGTGGTGACCCCCGAGGAGTTCACCACCCAGGGCGACGCCGAGTCCTGGATCGGTGAACACTGGCGCGACCTCCTGGACGGAGGCGCGGACCAGGTGACGCTGTCGGAGGACGGCGCGAAGATCTACGGCCCGATGCCGCTGGACGCCGAGGGCTAGGACAGGAGCACCGCCCGCCCTCCGCGTGGGCCCGCGCCCGCTGGGCGGTGCCTGACGGTGCGGGGCTCGCCACTCCGTTGCGAGCCTGCGCCCTGCATGGGCGGTGGCCCGTCGTCGCCTCCGTGTGGGCATTCGTCCCGCTGGGGCGGGACGGGTGGGCACACGGGACGGCGCCCATGCGGGCGCGTTCCGCACCTGCGCCTGAACCCGCACCAGTTGCGCAGTGCCCTACGGGTGACCGTCCAGGCGCAGGGAGCCTAGGCCCGGCAAGGGGCGCCGTCCGTTGTGCCCACCCGTTCCGCCCCTGCGGAACGTATGCCCACAACGGGGGGCAGCGGGGCGGCCCGCAACGGGGGGCGAGGCGCCCTGCAACGGGCGGGCGCGCACAACGGGCGCGGCGGTGTTAGATCTCGCCCAGCGTGACCTGGACCTCGCCCTCCTGCGCGCCCCGCGTGAACGTCACCGTCACCTTGTCGCCCGGCTTCCGGCCCGCCAGCGACTCCGCGAGCGAGGTGATCGTGGTGATCGGGTCGTCATCGACGCGGGTGATCACGTCACCCGCGCGAAGCCCCGCCTTCGCGGCGGCCCCGCCCGGCTCCGCCTCGACGATCGCGACGCCGGCCGGCTCGTTGTTCTCGTCCACGATCGTGCGGCCCGTGATGTCGAGCGCGGCCCGCCCCGAGTCCGTCACCTTGCCGGTCGCGATGATCTGGTCGGCCACCGTCCTGACCATCGACGCGGGGATCGCGAAACCGATGCCCGGCGCCGAGCCGCCGCCCAGGTCCGGACTGATCGCCGCGAGGGTCGGGATGCCGATGACCTCGCTGTCCAGGTTCACGAGGGCGCCCCCGCTGTTGCCCGGGTTGATCGCGGCGGAGGTCTGCACCAGGTTGCCGATCGTCGCGCCGGTCCCGCCGCCCTCGCTGCCCTCGCTGACCGTCCGGCCGGTCGCCGACACGATGCCCTGGGTGACGCTGCCGGACAGGCCGAGCGGAGACCCCATCGCCAGCACGATCTGCCCCATGTCGACCTTGCTCGAATCGCCGAGCTTCGCCGGCTTCAGCCCCTCCGGCAGGCTGTCCAGCTTGATCACCGCGAGGTCCTGCTCGGGATAGGCGGAGACGAGCTTCGCCGTCACCGGCTGCCCGCCGGTCGCCGCCGAGACCCGGAACGTCCGCTCCTCGCCGACCACATGCGCGTTGGTGACGATGTGGCCCTTGTCGTCGTAGACGACGCCGGAACCGAGGCTCTGCGACGCGTCGATCTGCACCACCGACGGCAGGACGTCCTTGATCACTTCCTGGTAGTCGTCCTGGAGCTCGTTGGAGACCCGCGGAGCGGCGGCGGCCTGGGTGGACGGTCCGGACGGCGACCGCTCGGCGCGCGGCGCGCCACCGGCCGAGCAGCCGCCGACCAGGGCGACGGCACAGGCCCCGGCGGCGAGGGGGAGCAGGAGACGTCTCATGTCCGCAGTCTCCGGGCCGCGGGAGGCGTACGCCTTGGTGAAGACACCCGATCAGGGGGGTGCGGACCGGTGGCCACCGGAACGGCCCCCGCTCCCGTCCGCCTCAGCCCCGTACGCCGCAGAGGTGCAGCAGGCCCGCGATCCGGCGGTACGGCTCGGTGCGGCCGGCCCGGTCCTCGGCGGTGAGCAGCCGCTCGAGGTCGGCGGCGGCCGGCAGGCCCATGTCAGCGGGGATGCCGTCGGTGAAGACCCGCACCCCGTACCAGGCGTGCAGCGGGGCCGCGATCCCGGCGAGCGTCGTGGTGAGGGCGTCGAGCCGGTCGGCCCGCCCCTTCACCCCGTCGCGGTCGGTGTACGTGTCCGACTCGAAGCCGTCGAGCGCGCCCGCCCAGTCCCCGGCGAGGCCCGGCCGCATGGCCAGCGCCTCCGCGTTCCGTACCACCAGGGACAGCAGGCCCCCGGGGGCCAGCATCCGGGCCAGGCCCGCGAGCAGCGCGTCGGGCTCGTCGGCGTACATCAGCACACCGTGACAGAGGACGACGTCGAAGCTGCCGGGCAGGAAGTGCACCCCGGTCTCGCGCCCGTCGCCGTGGATCAGCCGGACCCGCTCGCGGATCCCGGCCGGTTCGGTCGCGAGCGACTCGCGGGCGGCCTGGAGCAGCTCGGGGTCGGCCTCCAGACCGGTCACCGTGTGCCCGGCCCGGGCCAGGCGCAGGGCCTGGGTGCCCTGTCCCATGCCCGCGTCGAGGATGCGCAGCCGCTGCCCCACCGGATAGCGGGCGCCTATCTGCTCGTCGAGCTGGCGCGCGATCAGTTCCTGGCGGACGGTGTCGCGCAGCCCGCCGGGCTCGGCGGGCCGGCTGCCGACCACGGGAAGTGCCTCGCCCCCGGTCGCGCCGACGGAACCGCCCGCGGCCGGAGCCGCGGGCGGGTGCTCGACGCTCAGGGCCGCTCTCCGCGCTTGACCTGCGGCTTCGGCAGCCGCAGCCGGCGCATCTGGAGCGTGCGCATCAGGCCGTACGCGATGGCGCCGCGCTTCGGCTCGTTCGGGAAGCGCTCGTTGAGCTGCTTCTTCAGGCGGAACCAGAGGCCGATCGAGTCGAGCACGATCAGCACGACCACGACGCCCCACAGCAGCAGCGAGATGCTCTGCAGCGAGCGATTGGTGTTGCCGAAGAGCGACAGGACCAGGATGACCACGGCCATCGGCAGGAAGAACTCGGCGACCGCGAAGCGCGAGTCGACGAAGTCGCGGACGAAGCGCCGCACCGGACCCTTGTCGCGGGCCGGCAGATAGCGCTCGTCACCGCTGTTCAGCGCCTCGCGCTGGCGGGCGAGATCCGCGCGGCGGGCCTCGCGCTGACGCTTGGCGGCCTCCTTGCGGTCCAGCGGCGCTGACTGCGCACGGCGGCGCTGGGACTGCGCGTCACTCCGCTTCGGGGTCGGGCGGCCCTTGGGGGCCTCGGGGTCGCGGGGCTGCTTGGAGAGGTCCGCCGTCACCTTGTCGGTGGGGGCCTTCTCATCCTTCGAACGGCTACGGAACACAAGGCCAAGGGTACGTGGTGCGGGGTGTGGGACCCAGCGTGGGCGGGAACGATCCGCTAACGGCCCGCGTCTTCGCTGCCGAACCCCGGGTCTGCCCGGTGGCAGACCCCGTGCCCGGGGCGGGGAAGGACACCCGGAGTGCCCCTCTACTCCCTGGGCCGGAGGGCCGGTGATCTCCACTCCTTCTTGGGGAGGAGCACATCGGGCCCCGAACAGTGCGGTAATGGAGTGAGGAACCGTACTGTGGTTCTTGTTGGAGTGCTTGAGCCGAGTCCGTCAGAAGGGGGCGCGCGAAGCCCATGAGCGGTGTCATGAAGCGTATGGGGATGATCTTCCGCGCGAAGGCAAACAAGGCCCTCGACCGGGCCGAGGATCCGCGCGAGACCCTCGATTACTCCTACCAGAAGCAGCTGGAGCTGCTGCAGAAGGTGCGCCGCGGCGTCGCCGACGTGGCGACCTCCCGCAAGCGCCTCGAACTGCAGCTGAACCAGCTGCAGGGGCAGTCCTCCAAGCTGGAGGACCAGGGCCGCAAGGCGCTGGCGCTCGGCCGTGAGGACCTGGCCCGCGAGGCGCTGTCCCGGCGCGCCGCGCTGCAGCAGCAGGTCAGCGACCTGGAGGTGCAGCACCAGACCCTGCAGGGCGAGGAGGAGAAGCTCACCCTCGCGGCGCAGCGGCTGCAGGCCAAGGTCGACGCCTTCCGTACGAAGAAGGAGACGATCAAGGCGACGTACACGGCCGCCCAGGCGCAGACCCGGATCGCCGAGTCCTTCTCCGGCATCTCGGAGGAGATGAGCGACGTCGGCCTGGCCATCCAGCGGGCCGAGGACAAGACCGCCCAGCTCCAGGCGCGGGCCGGCGCGATCGACGAGCTGCTCGCCTCGGGCGCGCTCGACGACCAGTCGGGCCTGGCCAAGGACGACATCCAGGCCGAGCTGGACCGCCTCTCGGGCGGTACGGACGTGGAGCTGGAGCTCCAGCGGATGAAGGCCGAACTGGCCGGAGGCCCGTCCGCCCAGCAGCAGGCCATCGAGGGCGGCAACGGCTCCGCGCAGAACCAGGGCCAGAACCAGCAGCAGTCCCAGCCTCGCTTCGAGAAGTAACCCCTTCGGCAGGAGGACGGCACGTCATGATCGTACGGATCATGGGGGAGGGCCAGGTCACCCTGGCCGACAGTCACTTCGCCGAGCTCAACGGGCTCGACGACGAACTCCTGGAAGAGATGGAGTCGGGCGACGAGGACGGCTTCCGCCGCACCCTCGGCGCCCTGCTCGACAAGGTCAGGGAGCTGGGGGAGCCGCTTCCGGACGACGCCCTGGAGCCCTCCGAGCTGATCCTGCCCGCGCCCGACGCGAGCCTCGACGAGGTCCGCCAGATGCTCTCCGACGACGGTCTGATCCCCGGCTGAGCTGAGGCCCGGGCGGCGGGCGACCGGCCGAGGCCCTTGCCGGGCCCCGGCCCCCGGCTCGTACCACCCACCGTGCCCCGTCCCCCGCACCCGGGACGGGGCGCGGTGGTGTCCGTACCCCGTACCGTTCTCCTGGTGACGACCTACGGCACCCCGGCCACCCCGGCCGACCCGACCACCGGGACCCCGCTCGCGCGGACCCGGGACCGGCTGCGGGCCCACCCACTCGCCTTCGACGCGGGGCTCGCCCTCGTGGTGCTCGCCGCCATGGTCTGCGGGTCCTTCACCGACCCGCACGGCAGCCCCGACGGGCCCACCTTCGGGGACCGGGTGCCCACCGCGGCCGGCCTGCTCCTGATGCTGCTCGCCGCCGCCGCCCTGGTGTTCCGCCGCAGCCGGCCCATCCCGGTGCTCGCCGTCACCACCCTCTTCTCGCTGGTGGAGCTGGTCCGGGACGAGCGGCCCGCGCCCGTCACGATGGGCGCCGTCATCGCCCTGTTCACCGTCGCCTCCCGCACCGACCGGCCCACCACCTGGCGGCTCGGCCTCGCCACCATGGGCGTGCTGACCTTCGCCGCCATGGTCTTCGGACCCACCCCCTGGTACGCGCAGGAGAACCTCGGCGTGTTCGCCTGGACCGGCATGGCCGCGGCCGCCGGTGACGCGGTGCGCAGCCGCCGGGCCTTCGTGGCCGCGATCCGGGAGCGGGCCGAGCGCGCCGAACGCAGCCGCGAGGAGGAGGCGCGGCGGCGGGTCGCCGAGGAACGGCTGCGGATCGCCCGCGATCTGCACGACGTCGTCGCCCACCACATCGCGCTGGTCAACGTGCAGGCCGGGGTCGCCGCGCACGTCATGGACAAGCGCCCCGACCAGGCCAAGGAGGCCCTGGCGCACGTCCGGGCCGCCTCCCGCTCGGCCCTCGACGAGCTGCGTGCCACCGTCGGGCTGCTGCGTCAGTCGGGCGACCCCGAGGCGCCCACCGAACCGGTGTCGGGCCTCGCGGTCCTCGACGACCTGCTCGCCACCTTCCGCAACGCGGGCCTGCCGGTCCAGGTGGCCCGTACCGACGCGGCCGTCGCGCTGCCAGCCGCCGTCGACCTCGCCGCGTACCGGATCATCCAGGAGGCGCTGACCAATGTGCGCAAGCACGCCGGCCCCGAGGCCAGGGCCGAGGTGAGCGTGCTGCGGGTCGGCCGTACGGTCGAGGTCACCGTCCTCGACGACGGCCCCGCGGTGGTGCCGGCGCCCGGGCCGGGCGGCGGGCACGGCCTGGTCGGGATGCGCGAGCGGGTCACCGCGCTCGGCGGCACGCTCACCGCGGCACCCCGCTACGGGGGCGGCTTCCGGGTGCAGGCGATACTGCCGGTGCCGGCCGACTGCGAGGGGGACGCGTGACCATCCGGGTACTGCTTGCCGACGACCAGGCCCTGCTGCGCAGCGCGTTCAAGGTCCTGGTGAACTCCGAGCCCGACATGGAGGTGGTCGCCGAGGCCGCCGACGGGGCCGAGGCGGTGGCCCTCGCCCGCACCACCCGGGCGGACGTGGTCCTCATGGACATCCGGATGCCCGGCACCGACGGGCTCGCCGCTACCCGCATGATCACCGCCGACCCCGAACTCGCCGACGTGCGGATCGTCATGCTGACCACCTTCGAGGTCGACGAGTACGTGGTGCAGTCGCTGCGCGCCGGGGCCTCCGGCTTCCTCGGCAAGGGCGCCGAACCGGAGGAACTGCTCGGCGCCATCCGGGTCGCGCACGCCGGCGAGGCGCTGCTCTCGCCAGCCGCGACCAAGGGCCTGATCGCCTCCTTCCTCGCCCAGGGCGGCGGCGCGGACCCCGCCGAGGACGGCGGCCCCGCCTACTCCGAGCGCCTGTCCGCGCTCACCGCCCGCGAGCGCGAGGTGCTCGTCCTGGTGGCGGGCGGGCACTCCAACGACGAGATCGCCGAGCGGCTCGACGTCAGCCCGCTCACCGTCAAGACGCATGTCAACCGGACCATGGCCAAGCTGGGCGCCCGCGACCGGGCCCAGCTGGTGGTCACCGCGTACGAGTCGGGGTTGGTACGTCCGAGGGTGGAGTGACACCGTGGCGGCGCGTACTCCAGACGCGGTATGCGCGGCGTGAGGAATTGGGACCCGGGGCCGAGGAATCGGCCCCTTGTCATGCCTGAGGGTGTACCTGGGCACCCCTCGCGGGTGTCCGGAGCCTGCCGAGAGCGCCGCAGACGCGCCGAACACGGTGCGGACGCGCCGAACACGGTGCGGACGCGCCGAACACGGGCCGCCGACCTGCCGAATACGAGTACGCCACAGAAACGAGTCCCCATGTCCTGGCTGTCCAGATTCAGCCTCGCGCAACGGGCGCTGATCGGACTGATGTCGATCATCGCCCTCCTCTTCGGAGCCATCGCGATCCCGCAGCTGAAGCAGCAGTTGCTGCCCTCGATCGAGTTCCCGATGGTCTCGGTCATCGCCCCGTACCAGGGGGCCTCGCCCGACGTGGTGGAGAAGCAGGTCGTCGAGCCGCTGGAGAACGCCCTCAAGGCGGTCGACGGCGTCAAGGGCGTCACCTCCACCGCCTCCGAGGGCAGCGCCGTCATCATGGCCAGCTTCGACTACGGCGACGAGGGCACCAAGCAGCTGGTCGCCGACGTCCAGCAGGCGGTGAACCGTTCCCGCAGCAAGCTGCCCGACAGCGTCGACCCGCAGGTCGTGGCCGGTTCCACCGACGACATCCCGACCGTCGTCCTCGCCGTCTCCTCGGACAAGGACCCGCAGGCGCTCGCCGACCAGCTGGAGCGCACCGTCGTCCCGGTCCTCAAGGACATCGACGGCGTCGGCCAGGTCACCATCGACGGCGTCCAGGAGCTCCAGGTCTCCGTCACCCCGGACGACCGGAAGCTCGCCGCGGCCGGTCTGACCACCATGAAGCTCGCCGAGGCGATCAGGAACGGCGGCGGCACCATGCCCGCCGGCGCCTTCACCGAGGACGGCATGAACCGCACCGTCCAGGTCGGCGGCGGTTTCACCTCGCTCAAGCAGATCGAGGACCTGCGCATCAAGCCCGCGCAGGGCAGGGCCGTCCGCCTCGGCGACGTCGCCGCCGTCGAGCAGGACGAGGCCCGCCGGGTCTCCGTCACCCGCACCGACGGCAGGCCCAGCCTCGCCGTGGTCACCACCATGGACAAGGACGGCAGCGCCGTCACCATCTCCCGCGCCGTCGAGGACAAGCTGCCGAAGCTGCGCGAGGACCTGGGCGCCGGCGCGAAGCTCACGGTCGTCTCCGACCAGGGCCCGGCCGTCGCCAAGTCCATCGCCGGCCTCACCACGGAGGGCGCGCTCGGCCTGGTCATGGCCGTCCTCGTGATCCTGCTCTTCCTGGCCTCGCTGCGTTCCACCCTGGTCACCGCGGTCTCCATCCCGCTGTCCGTGGTCCTCGCCCTGATCGTGCTGTGGACCCGTGACCTCTCGCTCAACATGCTCACCCTGGGCGCCCTCACCATCGCCATCGGCCGGGTCGTCGACGACTCGATCGTGGTCCTGGAGAACATCAAGCGGCACCTGGGCTACGGCGAGGAGCGCCGGACCGCGATCATCACCGCGGTCCGGGAGGTGGCCGGCGCGGTCACGTCCTCGACCCTCACCACCGTCGCCGTCTTCCTGCCGATCGGCCTGGTCGGCGGCATCGTCGGCGAGCTGTTCGGCTCCTTCTCGCTGACCGTCACGGCCGCGCTGCTCGCCTCGCTGCTCGTCTCGCTGACCGTGGTCCCGGTCCTCTCGTACTGGTTCCTGCGCGCCCCCAAGGGCACGTCCGAGGACCCGGACGAGGCCCGCCGGCAGGCCGAGGAGAAGGAGAGCCGCAGCAGGCTGCAGCGCGCGTACGTCCCGGTGCTGCGCTTCGCCACCCGGCGCCGGGTCACCAGCCTGGTCATCGCGCTGGTGGTCCTCGGGGTCACCTTCGGCATGGGCGGTCTGCTGAAGACCAACTTCTTCGACCAGGGCGAGCAGAAGCTGCTCAGCATCAAGCAGGAGCTCCCGCCGGGCACCAGCCTCGCCGTCTCCGACGAGGCCGCGAAGAAGGTCGAGAAGGTCCTCGCCGACACCGAGGGCGTCAAGGACTACCAGGTCACCATCGGCTCCTCCGGCTTCATGGCGGCCTTCGGCGGCGGTACGGGCACCAACCAGGCCTCCTACCAGGTGACCCTGGAGGACTCGGCCTCGTACGAGAAGACCCACGACGCCATCGACGAGGCCCTCGGCAGGCTCGACGGCATCGGCGACACCACCATCGCGGGCGGCGACGCCTTCAGCAACCAGGACCTCAAGGTGGTCGTCAAGGCCGCCGACGCCGATGTCCTGAAGCAGGCCGCCGACGCCGTCAAGAAGGGCGTCGAGGGGCTGAAGGACGTCACCGACGTCCAGAGCGACCTGTCCCAGTCGGTCCCGCGGGTCTCCGTGCGCGCCAACGACAAGGCCGCCGACGCCGGCTTCGACGACGCGACCCTCGGTCTGATCGTCGCCCAGGCGGTGCACGGCACCCCGGCCGGTACGGCGATCCTGGACGACGCCGAGCGCGATGTCGTCCTCACCTCGGCCAAGCCGGCCACGACGCTCGCCGAGCTGAAGGCGCTGCCGATCGGCCCGGTGAAGCTGGGTGACATCGCCACCGTCGAGCTGGTGCCGGGACCGGTCTCCAAGACCCGGATCGACGGTGCCCGGGCGGCGACCATCACCGCCACCCCGACCGGCGACAACACCGGCGCGGTCAGCGCGGCGCTGCAGACCAAGCTCAAGGAGATCGACCTGCCGGCCGGCGCGACCGCGACCATCGGCGGTGTCTCCGAGGACCAGAGCGACGCGTTCGTGAACCTGGGCCTGGCCATGCTCGCGGCCGTCGCGATCGTGTTCATGCTGCTCGTGGCGACCTTCCGGTCGCTGATCCAGCCGCTGATCCTGCTGGTCTCCATCCCGTTCGCCGCCACCGGCGCGATCGGCCTGCTGATCGTCACCGGCACCCCGATGGGCGTCCCGGCCATGATCGGCATGCTGATGCTCATCGGCATCGTGGTCACCAACGCGATCGTCCTGATCGACCTCATCAACCAGTACCGGGCCCAGGGCCTGGGAGTGGTCGAGGCCGTCATCGAGGGCGGCCGCCACCGCCTCCGCCCGATCCTCATGACCGCCCTGGCGACGATCTTCGCCCTCCTCCCGATGGCGCTCGGCGTCACCGGCGAGGGCGGCTTCATCGCCCAGCCCCTGGCCGTGGTCGTGATCGGCGGCCTGATCACCTCGACCCTGCTGACCCTGCTGCTCGTCCCGACGCTGTACGCGATGGTGGAGCTCCGCAAGGAGCGCCGCGCGGCGAAGAAGGCGGGCAAGGCGGGCAAGGCGGGCAAGGCCGCCGAGGCCGCCGACGACGCGGCCGACGCGGCCGAGGCGGAGGGCGACGCGCTGGACGCCGTGGGCGTCTGAGCACGGCTCAACGCCGGAGGGGGGCCTCACACGATCGTGTGAGGCCCCCCTCCGGGCGTCCGGGACGCCGCGGGCCGGCCCCGCGTGCGGGAGCCGAGCCGGGAGCCGGTCGGGCCCCACGCGGCGGAACTCGCACGGCCGCGCCGCAGGCGCAGGCCGTCCCCGGCCGGGCTCCGCGCGGTCGCGCGGGGCACCCCCTCCGGGCGTGCTGGACGCCGCGTGCGGCGGAGCTTGCCCGGCCCCGCGGCCGGGCTCCGGTGCCGGACCCGGGGCGGGAAAGGGGTGGGGGCCCCCGCCGGGGGCGGGGGGCCCCCCCAGA
>NZ_JBEZHV010000027.1:0-46007 GCF_040650755.1 Streptomyces sp. NPDC048623 | reverse complement strand
GCGCGGACCGCGAGGAAGACGCCGACGAGGGTCATGATGACGAGGACGAGCGCGCCGGCCCCGCGGGCGCCGACGCGGAAGACCCGGTCGGCGCGCAGTGCGCGGGGGCCCACCCCTTCGTCCGTACGAGGAATCGTTACGGCAGTGCCAGCATCCGCTCGAGCGCGAGCTTGGCGAACGCCTCCGTCTCCTGGTCGACCTGGATGCGGTTGACCAGGTTGCCCTCGGCCAGGGACTCGAGGGCCCAGACCAGGTGCGGCAGGTCGATGCGGTTCATGGTCGAGCAGAAGCAGACCGTCTTGTCGAGGAAGACGACCTCCTTGCCCTCCGGGGCGAAGCGGTCGGCGAGGCGCTTCACCAGGTTCAGCTCGGTGCCGATCGCCCACTTCGAGCCGGCCGGGGCCGCCTCCAGGGTCTTGATGATGTACTCCGTCGAGCCCACGTAGTCCGCCGCGGCCACGACCTCGTGCTTGCACTCGGGGTGGACGAGCACGTTGACGCCCGGGATGCGCTCGCGCACGTCGTCGACCGAGTCCAGCGAGAAGCGCCCGTGCACCGAGCAGTGGCCCCGCCACAGGATCATCTTCGCGGCGCGCAGCTCCTCCGCGGTCAGCCCGCCGTTCGGCTTGTGCGGGTTGTAGACCACGCAGTCGTCCAGGGACATGCCCATGTCGCGGACGGCGGTGTTGCGGCCCAGGTGCTGGTCGGGCAGGAACAGTACCTTCTCGCCCTGCTCGAAGGCCCAGTCCAGCGCCCTCTTCGCGTTCGACGAGGTACAGATGGTGCCGCCGTGCTTGCCGGTGAAGGCCTTGATGTCGGCGGAGGAGTTCATGTACGAGACGGGCACGACCTGCTCGGCGACGCCGGCCTCGGTGAGCACGTCCCAGCACTCGGCGACCTGCTCGGCGGTGGCCATGTCGGCCATCGAGCAGCCGGCGGCGAGGTCGGGCAGCACGACCTTCTGGTCGTCACCGGTCAGGATGTCCGCCGACTCGGCCATGAAGTGCACACCGCAGAAGACGATGTACTCGGCCTCCGGCTTGGCGGCGGCGTCACGGGCGAGCTTGAAGGAGTCGCCGGTGACGTCGGCGAACTGGATGACCTCGTCGCGCTGGTAGTGGTGCCCGAGGACGAAGACCTTGTCCCCCAGCTTCTCCTTGGCGGCGCGGGCGCGCTCCACCAGGTCCGGGTCGGAGGGCGACGGGAGGTCGCCGGGGCACTCCACGCCGCGCTCGCTCTTCGGGTCGGCCTCGCGGCCGAGGAGGAGGAGAGCGAGCGGCGTCGGCTGGACGTCCAAGGGCTGGGCGGTGGTCACGTCACGCACCCTTTCTACTTCTACGGTGAGCCTCGAAAAGCCTTTTCGTCTAAATGACGCTATCTATCATAACCGGTTCATGTCACTTTGACGATGGCGATAGTGTCGATGTGACGCATTCGCCTTCCGCGTCGTCGGACGCGGTGTGCGAGCATGGACAGGGAAAGACAGGCCTCGGCCTGGAATGAATCCGGGGCCCCGCCGGTTGCAACCGTCGGCAAGCAGCCTCCGTACAAACCCGGGAGAGAAGCAGATGTCCGTATCGGACGAGAAGACCACTGTCAGCGACGGCATCCTCCTGTCCGACGCCGCCGCGGCCAAGGTCAAGGCCCTGCTCGACCAGGAGGGCCGTGACGACCTGGCGCTGCGCGTCGCCGTTCAGCCCGGCGGCTGCTCCGGCCTGCGGTACCAGCTGTTCTTCGACGAGCGCACGCTCGACGGCGACGTCGTCAAGGACTTCGGCGGCGTCAAGGTCGTCACCGACCGCATGAGCGCTCCGTACCTGGGCGGCGCCTCGATCGACTTCGTCGACACCATCGAGAAGCAGGGCTTCACGATCGACAACCCGAACGCGACGGGTTCCTGCGCCTGCGGCGACAGCTTCAGCTAAGCCGTCCGCGAACGCCTGAGAGGGTGGCACCCGGAGTTCCGGGTGCCACCCTCTCGCGCGTACGTCCTCGCGTTCGCCCTACGACCGGGGCACCGCCTCGCTGCTCGCCCCGTCCACCACCGGGCGGTCGGCGAGCGGCGCCTGGAGCGACACCGTACGGGTGATCTCCACGGCCATCATGATGCAGACCCGGCCGGGCTCCTGCGCCTTCTCCGCGATCCGCACCACGACCTGCCGCGGGCTCTCCTCGGCCGTCACGGTGTACGTGCTGCACACCCCGCCCCAGAAGGTCACCGACAACGTCCGGCCGCTCGGGTCCGTCGTGAACGAGGTGATCTGCCGGACCGGCGCCGTCCCCTGGTCCGGCGGCGGTGTGGGCTCCGGCGTGGGGTTGGGCGCGGGCTTCGAGGCGGCCGGCGGGGCCAGATAGCGCGGCTCCACCGCCGTCTGGGTCACCGTGTACGGCTTCGCGTCCGTCTTCGCCCGCGCCTCGAACAGCCACGCCGGTACGAGCACCTGCTCGCCGTCCACGTACTGCGCGGCCAGACCGAAGCGCGCCCCGGTCACCTCCACGACGTTCGGCGGTGCCATCTCGACCGAGGTCCGGCAGGGCGCGTCCGGCGTGTCGCCCGGCATGCCGGGCTGCCCGTCCGCGTTCGCCGGCGGGTCCGTGGCGCAGCCGCCGATGCCGATCGGGCCGGTGCCCTTCGAGGCCTCGTTCAGCTCGGCCAGGGCCTTCTCCGCGCCGACCACCGGATAGGTCGCGCCCTTCGCCGGCTCCTTCAGACGCCCGCTGCCGGCCACCACCGAGCCGTCCGGGCCGATGTGGATCCCGGTCGACCAGCCGTAGGTGGGCAGGCCGTCCACCACCGGGTCGGCGTTGACCACCCGTACCGAGCCGTTCATCAGCTGGGACGCGTCCACCTTGGCGTCGTCCTGGCCGATCGCCTTCAGGACCGGCGCCGCGGCCGCCCTGGCCGCCGCCTCGCTCACCGGAGAGCCCCCGCCGGCCGGCGGCTTCGCCTCACCGGGCGGCGGGCACGCCTTGCCCTTGAGACAGGAGTCGCCGACGGGGCCGCCGTCGTACCGGCTCAGGGTCCAGCTGCCCGGGCCCTTCACGGACACGTCGAGGCGCAGCCCCGTGGTGTCCTTCTCCGGGTCGAGCCGCCACACCTCGCCGACCAGGCGCGGCTCGCCCGACAGGCCGAGCGCCTCGGCCAGCCGGGTCACCTCCGCCGAGGTGACCCGGCCCTCGGGCCGGTGGACCGCGGCCGAGGAGGGCCCGTGGGGGAGTGGGCCCTTGGCTTGATAGACGGTCCCGCCCGGACCGCCGCCCGGGTCGGGTTCACCCGGGGCGATCCCCGGACCGCCCGGACCGCCCGTGCCGCCCAGCTTCAGCGGCGGGGGAGCGGCGGCCGCGTCCTCCGCGGCGCCGCCCGCGCCGGCCGTGGTGCCGTCGCCCGACGCGGTGGCGGCGTAGTACACGCCCCCGCCGCCCACGAGGAGGACTCCCGCCGCCACCGAGGCGACGAGAAGCGGACCGCGCTTCCTCGGCCGGTTCTCCGGGGGCCGGTTCTCCGTCTCCGTACTGCTGCTCACCGCGCGCTCCTTCAGACGTGGCATCCCTGCGGAGGACACCCCTGGGACGGGAGCGGCGCCGGAACGGTTCCGCGGCGGTCAAGCGGCGATGCCGGACAGGCCCTAGGCCGCCCCGTATTCGGCGGTCGCCGCGATCAGCCGGGCCGAGGCCGCCGGGACCTCGACGCCGTGGATCAGCGCGGGGGAGACCGGCGCGGCCGACGGGGCGGCCGGCGTCACCCAGTGCGGGGCCATCCGTGCGCCGTCGCCGCACAGCTCCGCAAGGCTGAACTCGGACTCCTGGGGCTCACGAGGAGCGGGATACTCGGTCATGGCGGCACCGTACGCACGCTCCGGCTTCGGAGAAAAGGCCTACTCTGGGGTAGTTTCCGCTGTTCGGCTTCCCCCTGGCCAGCCGGTAGCGTGAACTGTCAACGCCGTCCCTTTCCGCAGGAGCAGCCAGCCGTGCGTATCGCAGTCACCGGCTCCATCGCCACCGACCACCTCATGACCTTCCCGGGCCGGTTCGCCGACCAGCTCGTGGCGGACCAGCTCCACACGGTCTCGCTGTCGTTCCTGGTCGACAATCTCGACGTCCGCCGGGGCGGCGTCGCCGCGAACATCTCGTTCGGCATGGGGCAGCTCGGCGGCCGGCCGGTCCTCGTCGGTGCGGCCGGCTTCGACTTCGACGAGTACCAGGCCTGGCTCGACCGGCACGGTGTGGACACCGGCTCCGTGCGCATCTCCGAGGTCCTGCACACCGCCCGCTTCGTGTGCACCACCGACCAGGACCACAACCAGATCGGCTCCTTCTACACCGGCGCCATGAGCGAGGCCCGGCTGATCGAGCTCAAGGCCGTCGCCGACCGCGTGGGCGGCCTCGACCTGGTCCTCATCGGCGCGGACGACCCCGAGGCGATGATGCGCCACACCGAGGAGTGCCGGACCCGCGCCATCCCCTTCGCCGCCGACTTCTCGCAGCAGATCGCGCGCATGGGCGGCGAGGAGATCCGCACCCTCATGGACGGCGCGGCCTACCTCTTCTCCAACGAGTACGAGAAGGGCCTCATCGAGTCGAAGACCGGCTGGACCGAGGAGGAGATCCTCGGCCGCGTCGGGCACCGCGTCACCACGCTCGGCTCGCGCGGTGTGCGCATCGAGCGCGTCGGCGAGGACCCGATCGAGGTCGGCTGCCCGGAGGAGGAGGCCAAGGTCGACCCGACCGGCGTCGGCGACGCCTTCCGCGCCGGCTTCCTGACCGGTCTGACCTGGGGCGTCGGCCTGGAGCGCGCCGCCCAGGTCGGCTGCATGCTCGCCACCCTGGTGATCGAGACCCTGGGCACCCAGGAGTACACCCTGCGCCGCGCCCACTTCATGGACCGCTTCACCAAGGCCTACGGCGACGAGGCCGCCGCCGAGGTCCGGGCCCACCTGGCCTGATCCCGCTCCTGATCCGTACGCCGGACCCCGGGTGCCCCACGGCGCCCGGGGTCCGGCGCGTCAGGCCACCCGCCGCACCATGTACGCCGTCCCGCCGCCCGGTGACGGGTGCTCGCCCACGTACTCCTGGCCCCGCATCTCGCACCAGGCCGGGATGTCGAGGCGGGCCGCCTCGTCGTCCGAGAGGACGGTGACCGTGGCGCCCACCGGGACCGTGGCGATCACCTTCGCCAGCTCGATCACCGGGATCGGGCAGCGCCTGCCCAGGGCGTCGACCAGCAGGGTGTCCGGCGCCGCGACGGGCTCGGCGGCCATGGCGGCCGGGACGCCGAGGCGGGCGCGGACGGAGGAGACGACGCCCGGCAGGACGGCGAGGAAGCGGTCCACGTCCGCCTCCGTCGTACCCGCCGGCAGGGACACCCGTACGTTCCCCTCGCTCAGCACCCCCATCGCCCGCAGCACATGGCTGGGCGTCAGCGTCGAACTCGTGCACGACGAACCGGACGAAACGGAGAAACCCTCCCGGTCCAGCTCCGAGAGCAGCGTCTCCCCGTCGACATAGAGACACGAGAAGGTGACCAGATGCGGCAGCCGTCGCACCGGATCGCCCACCACCTCCACATCCGGCACGAGCTCCGGCACCCGTGACCGGATCCGGTCCACGAGGGCCCGCAGCCGCGCCGACTCGGCCTCCGCCCGTACCGCCCGCAGCGAGGCCGCCGCCGCCACGATCCCCGGCAGGTTCTCGAAGCCCGGCGCCCGCCCCGACTCCCGCTCGTCCGACGGACCTTGCGGGGCGAACCGGACACCCTTGCGCACCGCGAGCAGCCCCACCCCCGACGGCCCGCCCCACTTGTGCGCGCTCGCCGCGAGCAGCGACCAGCCCGCCGGCACCGGCCCCCAGCCGAGCGACTGCGCCGCGTCCACGAGGAGCGGCACCCCGGCCGCCCGGCACGCCTCCGCCACCTCGGCGACCGGCTGCTCGGTGCCCACCTCGTGGTTGGCCGACTGCAGACAGGCGAGCGCGGTACGGGAGTCGAGCGCCGCCGCGAAGACCGCCGGGTCCACCGCGCCGGACCGGCCCACCGGCACCTCCGTCACCGTTCCGCCCGCCGCCGTGTGCGCCTCGCCGGCGTGCAGGACGGAAGAGTGTTCGACCGCGGACACCACGAGCCGGTCCCCGGCCCGCCGGCGCCCGGCGAGCGCCCCGGCGACCCCCGCGTGAACCGCGCGTGTCCCCGAAGGAGTGAAGACCAGCTCGTCCGGACGGCAGCCGACCGCCTCCGCGGCCGCCTCCCGTGCCGCGTCGAGCAGCAGCCGGGCCCGCCGTCCCTCCCGGTAGAGGCGGGCCGGATCGGCCCAGCCCTCGTCCAGCGAGGCGAGCAGCGCCTGACGTGCCACGGGGTGCAGCGGGGCCGCCGAGGCGGCGTCGAAGTACGGCATCCGCCCACGCTATCCCCGCCGCCCGCACCACCCGGCGATGCCCCGTCAGAAGCCCCGCCCGCACCGCCGATCGGCCCTGCCCGCCCCCGCCCGGAAGCCGGGAGTCCACCCCTTCGGGGGCTCGGACGGCGCGTTGGGCACCCTCCCCGCGCGACCCCAAATAGCGTCCAGTAGGGTTTGGTCCGCATAAACATCCAAACCCCTGCCCGCGGCCGGGGCGGCGACCGACGTAGAAGACGGACGGCCGTGGCAGCCGACCTATGCGGGCCGTGACTCTCGGGAAGGCGCTACGTGAGTCCCAACGGCTCCGACCTCCCCCGCAGCCGAGGCGCGGGCGGTACCCCCACGTCTCGGCGCCCGATGCGGCGGAAGCTGCCGCAGGTGCTGACTGCGGGCCTGATCCTGGCGACAGCCACCGGTTGCTCGTACAACTGGGAAGACTTCCCCCGCCTTGGTATGCCCACCCCCGTCACGGAAGAGGCTCCCCGGATCCTCTCCCTCTGGCAGGGCTCCTGGGCCGCGGCGCTCGCTGTGGGCGTACTGGTGTGGGGCCTCATCATCTGGGCCACCATCTTCCACCGGCGCAGCCGCACCAAGGTCGAGGTTCCTCCGCAGACCCGCTACAACATGCCCATCGAGGCGCTGTACACGGTGACCCCCCTCATCGTCGTCTCGGTGTTCTTCTACTTCACCGCGCGCGACGAGGCCAAGCTCCTCGAGCTCTCCCCGAAGCCGGCCCACACCATCAACGTGGTCGGCTACCAGTGGAGCTGGGGCTTCAACTACGTCGAGGACGTGCCCGGTGTCACCGGAAACGCCAAGACGGCCCCGAACCTCGCGGCGATTCCGGACAACCTCAAGAACGAGTTCCCGGCGAACGCGGGCGGCGTCTACGACGCCGGCATCCCCGGCAACCGGAACCCGCAGACCGGCAACCCGGGTCCGACCCTGTGGCTGCCCAAGGGCGAGAAGGTCCGCTTCGTCCTGACCTCTCGTGACGTCATCCACTCCTTCTGGGTGGTCCCCTTCCTCATGAAGCAGGACGTCATCCCGGGTCACACCAACGCCTTCGAGGTCACCCCGACCCAGGAGGGCACCTTCCTCGGCAAGTGCGCCGAGCTGTGCGGTGTCGACCACTCCCGGATGCTCTTCAACGTCAAGGTGGTCTCCCCGGAGCGCTACCAGGCGCACCTGAAGGAGCTGGCGGAGAAGGGGCAGACCGGCTACATCCCGTCCGGCATCGAGCAGACGGACCCGGCCAGGAATGCGGAGAAGAACCTACTGTGAGCATCCTCAACGAACCCCAGGGTGCCGCGGCGGCTGAGGACTCGTACGAGAACGAGCTGCCGGTACGGCGCAAGCAGCCGGGCAACGTGGTGGTGAAGTGGCTGACCACCACCGACCACAAGACCATCGGCACCTTGTACATGGTCACGTCGTTCGCCTTCTTCTGCGTCGGCGGCATCATCGCGCTCTTCATGCGCGCGGAGCTGGCCCGCCCGGGCACGCAGCTGATGTCGAACGAGCAGTTCAACCAGGCGTTCACCATGCACGGCCTGATCATGCTGCTGATGTTCGCGACGCCGCTCTTCGCCGGCTTCGCGAACTGGATCATGCCGCTGCAGATCGGTGCCCCCGACGTCGCGTTCCCGCGGCTGAACATGTTCGCCTACTGGCTGTTCCTGCTCGGCTCGATCGTCGCGGCGTGTTCCTTCCTGACGCCCCAGGGCGCGCCCGACTTCGGCTGGTTCATGTACGCGCCGCTGTCCGACGCGGTGCACTCGCCGGGCATCGGCGCCGACATGGGCATCATGGGTCTGGCCCTGTCCGGTTTCGGTACGATCCTCGGCTCGGTCAACTTCATCACCACGATCATCTGCATGCGCGCTCCGGGCATGACGATGTTCCGGATGCCGATCTTCACCTGGAACGTGCTGCTGACCGCCGTCCTGGCGATCATCATCTTCCCGGTCCTCGCGGCCGCGCTGTTCGCCCTTGAGGCGGACCGGAAGTTCGGCAGCCACGTCTTCGACGCGGCCAACGGCGGCGCCCTGCTGTGGCAGCACCTCTTCTGGTTCTTCGGCCACCCCGAGGTGTACGTCATCGCCCTGCCGTTCTTCGGCATCATCTCCGAGGTCGTCCCGGTCTTCAGCCGCAAGCCGATGTTCGGTTACATCGGTCTGGTGGCCGCGACCATCGCGATCGCCGGCCTGTCCGTGACCGTGTGGGCCCACCACATGTACGTCACCGGCGGTGTACTGCTCCCGTTCTTCTCCTTCATGACGATGCTGATCGCCGTACCGACCGGTGTGAAGTTCTTCAACTGGATCGGAACGATGTGGAAGGGCTCGTTGTCCTTCGAGACACCGATGCTCTGGGCCACCGGCTTCCTGGTCACCTTCACCTTCGGTGGTCTGACCGGCGTCATCCTGGCCTCGCCGCCGCTGGACTTCCACGTCTCCGACTCGTACTTCGTGGTCGCGCACTTCCACTACGTCATCTTTGGCACCGTGGTGTTCGCGATGTTCTCCGGCTTCCACTTCTGGTGGCCGAAGTTCACCGGCAAGATGCTGGACGAGCGGCTCGGCAAGATCACCTTCTGGACGCTGTTCGTCGGCTTCCACGGCACCTTCCTGGTGCAGCACTGGCTGGGCGTCGAGGGCATGCCGCGTCGTTACGCGGACTACCTGGAGGCCGACGGCTTCACGCTGCTGAACACGATCTCGACGATCTCCTCCTTCCTGCTCGGCCTGTCGCTCCTGCCGTTCTTCTACAACGTCTGGAAGACCGCCAAGTACGGCAAGAAGATCGAGGTCGACGACCCGTGGGGCTACGGCCGTTCGCTCGAGTGGGCGACGTCCTGCCCGCCGCCGCGGCACAACTTCCTCGCGCTGCCGAAGATTCGTTCCGAATCCCCGGCGTTCGACCTGCACCACCCCGAGATCGCGGCGCTCGACCAGCTCGAGAACAAGCCTCACGAGGTGGCGGCCCTCACCGGTGGCAAGGAGGCCGGCAAGTGAAGATCCAGGGCAAGATGTTCATCTGGCTGAGCGTCTTCGTCCTCGCCATGACGATCGTCTACGGCGTGTGGGCGAAGGAGCCGGCCGGTACGGCGGCGCTCTTCATGACGTTCGGCCTGTGCATCATGGTCGGCTACTACCTGAGCTTCACGGCCAGGCGGGTCGACAAGCTGGCGCAGGACGACAAGGAGGGCGAGGTCGCGGACGAGGCCGGCGAGCAGGGCTTCTTCGCCCCGCACAGCTGGGCTCCGCTCTTCCTGGCCACGGGTGGCGCGCTCGCCTTCGCGGGCATCGCCATCGGCTGGTGGCTGCTGTACTTCTCCGCTCCGGTGATCCTGCTCGGCATCTTCAGCTGGGTCTTCGAGTTCTACCGCGGTGAGAACCAGAACCAGTAGCGGCACCCCGTAACACCCCGAGGGGCCCGGTCACTTCGTTCCGACGAAGCGGCCGGGCCCCTCTTTTGGCACGCTCGGCGCGCCGCGCGCGAGGATTGTTCTTAGCGTGAGGTCATGAACGACACGCCGCGCATTCGGACTGTTCTGAGCTGCACCCTTCTGGCCCTCACCGTCACCGCAGGCGCCACGGCGTGTGCGGGCGACGGGGACCATCCGCTGTCGGCGAGGCCCTACGACGCGGCGGACGAGGTCACCTTCAACACGCCCGGCGACGGGAAGAAGGCCGACCCCGAGAAGCCGCTGGAGATCACCGCCGAGGACGGGGACGCACGGATCACCGACGTCACCGCCACCGACGCCGCGGGACACCACCTGGCGGGCGAACTCACCGCCGACGGACGGAAGTGGCGCTCCACGGCCGCGCTGGCGGCCGGCGCCCGCTACACCGTCCAGGTGGCCACCGAGGACGAGGACGGCGCCCCAGGAGCCCGTACGTTCACGTTCGAGACCGCCCCGGCCAAAGCGGCCCTGACCGCCACGTTCGGCCCGGAGGCGGGCAAGTACGGCGTCGGGCAGCCCATCACCGCCGAACTGAGCCTCCCGGTGAAGGACAGGGCGGCCCGCGCGGTCGTCGAACGGGCCCTCAAGGTCCGCTCCACCCCCGCCGTGGAGGGCGCCTGGTACTGGGTGGACGACAAGAAGCTGCACTTCCGCCCGAAGGACTACTGGCCCACCGGCGCGACCGTCACGGTCACCGGCAACCTGGACGGCGTCAAGGTCGGCGACAAGCTCTACGGCGGCGCGTCCAAGCCGCTGACGCTCACCATCGGCGACCGCATCGAGGCCGTCGCGGACGCCGGCGCGCACCAGATGACGGTGCGGCGCAACGGAGAAGTGATCAACACCATTCCGGTGACCACCGGAAAACCGGGCTTCTCCACCCGTAACGGCATCAAAGTGGTGCTCGGCAAGGAGTACTACGTCCGGATGCGGGGCACCAGCATCGGCATCGCGGAGGGCAGCTCCGACTCGTACGACCTGCCCGTCTACTACGCCACCCGGGTCACCTGGAGCGGCGAGTACGTGCACGCCGCCCCCTGGTCGGTGGGCTCCCAGGGCGTCGCCAACGTCAGCCACGGCTGTGTCGGCATGTCGACCGACAACGCGGCCTGGTTCTACGAGACCGTCCGCCCGGGCGACATCGTCCGCGTCGTCAACAGCGAGGGCGAGATGATGGACTCGTTCGGCAACGGCTTCGGCGACTGGAACCTGTCGTGGGAGAAGTGGCGCAAGGGCAGCGCCCTGGTGTCCGAGGGCGGCGACCCGACCGCCACCGAGGACGCCAAGGCCAGGCTGCGGCCCTCTCTCTAGAGGCTCGGTTCGCCTCCGGGCGCCTCGGCGTGCGCCCCCTGAGGGTGCGCCCCAGGGCCTCGGCGAGCGAGCCGAAGCGCGCCGGCGGGTGTCGAAAGGGAGAACGCGCGCAGGTCCCGAGGAACGAGGGACCGAGCACGATCGACCGTCGACGCACGCTAGAGGCGCGCGGAGGCGAGCCGAGCCCTCAAAAGGTCGGCCAAAGATGCCGCGAACTCGACCGGTTCCACCGGGAGGGTGACCGCGGCGTCCGCGCGGCTCCAGGTGGCCAGCCAGGCGTCCTGCGGGCGGCCGATGAGCAGCAGCACCGGGGGGCACCGGAAGATCTCGTCCTTGATCTGCCGGCACACACCCATGCCGCCGGCCGGGACGGCCTCGCCGTCGAGGACGCACAGGTCGATGCCGCCCTCGTCCAGGGCCGTGAGCACGGCCGGCAGCGTCGCGCACTCCACGAACTCGACCGGGGGAACGTCCGCGGCGGGCCGCCGGCCGGCCGCGAGGCGGACCTGTGCGCGGGTGTTCGCGTCGTCGCTGTAGACCAGGACCGTGGCGCTCGACTGCATCGTTCGTCCTCCGTGAAGGTGGCCTGCCGTTGGCGCGGATGCTACTCCGGTCCACACCCCGTCAACACCCGTTCAACACCTGTTCGAAGGGTGCCGCGGAGGCCCCAGGATGGGCCGTTCGGGCAGGACACGCGGCCCGGACACTCCGAACGGCACCCCCCGGAGTGAGGGCGGGATAAGCGACCGACATAATGTCGGTCGTGGCGACAGTAACGACAGTAGATACCGGGCACGCGCACCCGTCGGTCAATCGACCGAACCTCACCAGCGTCGGAACCATCATCTGGCTGAGTTCCGAGCTGATGTTCTTCGCGGCCCTCTTCGCGATGTACTTCACTCTGCGATCCGTGATGGGCGCCGAGTACTGGACGGAAAAGGCCGACGCCTTGAACCTTCCGTTCTCGGCGACGAACACCACGATCCTGGTGCTCTCCTCCCTCACCTGCCAGCTCGGCGTCTTCGCCGCCGAGCGGGGTGACGTGAAGAAGCTCCGGGCGTGGTTCACTCTCACGTTCGTCATGGGCGCGATCTTCATCGGCGGCCAGGTCTTCGAGTACACCGAGCTGGTGAAGGCGGACGGCCTCTCGCTGTCCTCCGACCCCTACGGCTCCGTGTTCTACCTGACGACGGGCTTCCACGGTCTGCACGTGACAGGCGGTCTCATCGCCTTCCTGCTGGTCCTCGGCCGGACGTACGCCGCCAGGAGGTTCACTCACGAGCAGGCAACCGCCGCCATCGTCGTGTCCTACTACTGGCACTTCGTCGATGTCGTCTGGATCGGCCTCTTCGCCACGATCTACCTGATCAAGTAATCGGGCCCCGCCTCCCGGCGGGCACCGACACATCCAGCAAGCATCGACGCAGAAGATCCTGACACCGGGGTAATCCGTGAAAAAGCTCTCCGCACGACGACGCCATCCGCTGGCGGCGGTCGTCGTCCTACTTCTCGCGCTGGCGGCAACTGGGGGGCTGTACGCCGCGTTCGCACCCGCGGGCACGGCGAAGGCCGATGAAACCGCCCAGTCCCTCGCCATCGAGGAGGGCAAGAAGCTCTACGCCGTCGGCTGTGCCAGCTGCCACGGAACCGGCGGTCAGGGCACCTCTGACGGCCCGTCCCTGGTCGGCGTGGGCTCGGCGGCCGTGGACTTCCAGGTCGGCACCGGCCGGATGCCCGCGCAGCAGCCGGGCGCCCAGGTCCCGAAGAAGAAGGTCGTCTACTCGCAGGCTGAGATCGATCAGCTCGCGGCGTACGTCGCCTCCCTCGGTGCCGGCCCGGTCACGCCGAAGGAAGGCCAGTACAGCCCTGAGGGCGCCAACATCGCCAAGGGTGGCGAACTGTTCCGCTCCAACTGCGCGCAGTGCCACAACTTCACCGGCGAGGGTGGCGCGCTGACCTACGGCAAGTACGCCCCGACCCTTGAGGGCGTGGACCCGAAGCACCTCTACGAGGCCATGCAGACCGGTCCGCAGAACATGCCGTCCTTCCCCGACACCACGATGCCGGAGAAGCAGAAGAAGGACATCATCGCCTACGTCCAGGCCGTGAACAGCGACAAGGCCGACAACCCGGGTGGTCTCAAGCTGGGTGGCCTCGGCCCCGTCAGCGAGGGTCTGTTCGCGTGGGTCTTCGGACTGGGCGCACTCATCGCAGTTGCCGTCTGGGTCGCGGCCCACACCGCTAAGGCCAAGAAGTCATGAGTACCCAAGACATTCCTGAAGAGAACCTGCCGATCGAGCAGGACACCGCGCACGGCGCGGTGAAGGTCGCCGAAGACCCGTTCGCCGACCCGGGCCTCCCGCCCCACAAGCCGCGCATCCAGGACATCGACGAGCGGGCCGCCAAGCGGTCCGAGCGCGCGATCGCCTTCATGTTCGCGCTGTCGATGCTGGCCACGATCGGCTTCATCGCCTCGTACGTGATCTTCCCGGTCGACAAGATCGTGTACATCTGGCCGTTCGGCCGGGTGTCCGCGCTCAACTTCGCCCTGGGTCTCACCCTCGGTGCGGCGCTGTTCTTCATCGGCGCGGGCGCGGTCCACTGGGCCCGCACCCTGATGTCCGACGTCGAGGTGGCCGACGAGCGCCACCCGATCGAGGCCACGCCCGAGGTCAAGGCGAAGGTCATGGCGGACTTCGCGGCCGGCGCCGCCGAGTCCGGCTTCGGCCGCCGCAAGCTGATCCGCAACACGCTGTTCGGCGCGCTGGCCCTGGTGCCGCTCTCCGGCATCGTGCTGCTGCGTGACATGGGTCCGCTGCCCGAGAAGAAGCTCCGCTCCACCCTGTGGGCCAAGGGCAAGCTGCTCATCAACATGAACACCAACGAGCCGCTGCGTCCCGAGGACGTCGCCGTCGGTTCGCTGACGTTCGCGAAGCCCGAGGGCCTGGAAGAGCACGACGAGCACTTCCAGACCGAGATCGCCAAGGCCGCCCTGATGATCGTCCGCATCCAGCCGGAGGACATCAAGGACAAGCGCGAGCTCGAGTGGTCGCACGAGGGCATCGTCGCCTACTCGAAGATCTGCACCCACGTCGGCTGCCCGATCTCGCTGTACGAGCAGCAGACGCACCACGTGCTCTGCCCGTGCCACCAGTCCACCTTCGATCTGTCCGACGGCGCCCGCGTCATCTTCGGCCCGGCCGGCCACGCCCTTCCGCAGCTGCGGATCGGCGTGAACGACAAGGGATTCCTGGAAGCGCACGGCGACTTCGAAGAGCCCGTCGGCCCCGCCTTCTGGGAGCGCGGATGAGCACTGTGACCACTGCTAAGAAGAAGGCCCCCGCCGGTGAGCGGGTCGCCGACTGGGCCGACGGCCGCCTGGGGATCTACACGCTGGCCAAGGCCAACATGCGGAAGATCTTCCCGGACCACTGGTCCTTCATGCTGGGCGAGGTCTGCCTCTACAGCTTCCTCATCATCATCCTGACGGGTGTCTACCTGACGCTGTTCTTCCACCCGTCGATGAACGAGGTGGAGTACGTCGGCAGCTACGTCCCGCTCCAGGGACAGCTGATGTCCGAGGCGTTCAACTCGACCCTGCACATCTCGTTCGAGGTGCGCGGTGGTCTGCTCATCCGGCAGATCCACCACTGGGCGGCGCTGATCTTCCTCGCCGGCATGTTCGTGCACATGATGCGCGTGTTCTTCACCGGCGCGTTCCGCAAGCCGCGTGAGATCAACTGGCTGTTCGGCTTCCTGCTGTTCTTCCTGGGCATGTTCACCGGCTTCACCGGTTACTCGCTCCCGGACGACCTGCTCTCCGGCACCGGTGTGCGCTTCATGCAGGGCGCGATCCTGTCGGTGCCGATCGTCGGCACCTACCTGTCGATGTTCCTGTTCGGCGGTGAGTTCCCCGGCGGCGACTTCGTCGCCCGGTTCTACTCGGCGCACGTGCTGCTGCTCCCGGGCATCATGCTCGGCCTGGTGGTCGCGCACCTCATCCTGGTGTTCGTCCACAAGCACACCCACTTCGAGGGCCCGGGCCGTACGAACAAGAACGTCGTCGGCATGCCGCTGCTGCCGGTGTACATGGCGAAGGCCGGAGGCTTCTTCTTCCTGGTCTTCGGCGTCATCGCGGTCATCGCGGCGCTCGCCTCGATCAACCCGATCTGGGCCATCGGCCCGTACCGCCCGGACCAGGTGTCCACCGGCGCCCAGCCCGACTGGTACATGGGCTTCGCCGAGGGTCTGATCCGTGTCATGCCGGGCTGGGAGATCAACCTGTGGGGCCACACGCTGGTCCTGGGTGTCTTCATCCCGCTGGTGATCTTCCCGCTCGTCCTGGCGGCCATCGCGGTCTACCCGTTCATCGAGTCCTGGCTCACCGGTGACAAGCGCGAGCACCACATCGCGCAGCGCCCGCGCAACGCTCCGACGCGCACCGCCTTCGGTGTCGCCTGGATCACCGCGTACATGATCATGCTCGTCGGTGGTGGCAACGACATCTGGGCGACCCACTTCCACCTGTCGATCAACTCGATCACCTGGTTCGTGCGGATCTTCTTCTTCGCCGGCCCGGTCATCGCGTTCGTCGTCACCAAGCGGATCTGCCTCGGCCTCCAGCGCCGGGACAAGGACAAGGTGCTGCACGGGCGTGAGTCCGGCATCATCAAGCGCCTGCCGCACGGTGAGTACGTCGAGGTCCACACCCCGCTCAGCCAGGGCGAGCGCCACAAGCTCACCGCGCACGAGCAGTACGAGCCGGCCGAGCTGCCGCCGGCCGTGGACGAGAACGGTGTGGAGCGCAAGATCGGCCGCATGGAGAAGCTCCGGGTCAAGCTCAACCGGGGTTACTACGGCGGCGACAGCCAGGTGCTCAAGCCCACCGTCGAGGAGTTCAAGGAGATCGAGAGCGGCCACGGCCACCACTGATCACCACTGACCTCCTGACGTAGGTCGCCACGGTGAGAGCCCCGTCCATTCGATGGACGGGGCTCTTTGCCGTCCCCCGGGCTCGATAGGGTGGGGATCACACCGGTCTGGGGATCACACCGATCCCGTACGAAGCCACGAACACCTCAGGAGCTGTCATGAGCGCTGTGAACCCCGCTGGAGGCGACACCGCGGCGGGTCGCTCCTGGCCCGCGGTCCTGAACGCGCTTCTCGGGCGGGAGAACCTCAGCACCGAGGCCACCGCCTGGGCGATGGACACCATCATGAGCGGTGAGGCCACCGACGCCCAGATCGCCGGCTTCGCGGTCGCCCTGCGCGCCAAGGGCGAGACGGTCGAGGAGCTGACCGGCCTGGTCCAGGCGATGTACGCGCACGCCCGGCTGATCGACGTGCCCGGGCCGAGTGTGGACATCGTCGGGACCGGCGGCGACGGCGCCAAGACGGTCAACATCTCCACCATGTCCGCGATCGTGGTGGCCGGCACCGGCGCCCGGGTGGTGAAGCACGGCAACCGGGCGGCCTCCTCCGCCTCCGGGGCCTCCGACGTCCTGGAGAAGCTCGGCGTCAATCTGGAGCTGACCCCTCAGCGGGTGGCCGAGGTCGCCGAGGAGGCCGGAGTCACCTTCTGCTTCGCGGTGAAGTTCCACCCCGCGCTGCGGCACGTGGCCGCCGCCCGCGGCCAGCTGGGCGTGCGCACCGTCTTCAACTTCCTGGGCCCGCTCACCAATCCGGCCCGGGTCAAGGCCCAGGCGACCGGGGTCGCCGACCCCCGGATGGCCCCCATCATGGCCGGAGTGCTCGCCGAGCGCGGTTCCTCCGCCCTGGTCTTCCGCGGCGACGACGGTCTGGACGAGCTCACCACCACGGCCACCTCCACCGTCTGGGTGGTCCGGAACGGCACCGTGCGCGAGGAGCGCTTCGACCCGCGGGACGTCGGCATCGACCTGGTCCCCGTGGAGGCCCTGCGGGGCGCGGACGCCTCGTACAACGCCGACGTGGCCCGGCGGCTGCTCGCCGGTGAGGCCGGTCCGGTACGGGACGCGGTGCTGCTCAACTCGGCGGCGGCCCTCGTCGCCCTGGAGCCGGGCGAGGGCATCCTCGCGGAGCAGCTGCGGGCCGGTATGGACCGGGCCGCCGAGTCCATCGACTCGGGTGCCGCGCGCCGCACCCTGGACCGGTGGGTCGCCGCCAGCAACGCCTGACGGCTCATGAACGGCGCATGGCGACCCCGTCCCGGATGCCGGGACGGGGTTGCGGTGTCGTGATCGTCTGGCATAGGTTCTGAACCAGGTCATGAGTGACAGCTGCAAGGCCCCGGCCGGCTGTCCGGCAACCCTCCGTCCGTGGCGGGGTGCCCCGGGTGAAGACCAGGCCGTACGAGCAGAAGCCTGCGGCAAGCGCGGATCCCTGTGCGCCACCCTGGGGTCCTTGGTCCTCATAGGGAGCGGTGTCTCGTGAGCAAGCGAATGCGTTAGGGCCCTTCTCGGCCCCTTTCCCACTCCACACCCGTACAGCGGGACAGCCCTTCGCGCGCTGTCGCCGCTCGGGCCCTTTCACGCCTTTTCGCGCCCCTTTTCTGCCGGGAGACACCGCTATGTCCGCATGCCCGAACACCGCCGTCGTCGCCGCCACCCTCACCGCCGCCGCCCCTGCCCAGGAGCCCGCGGAGCCCTGCTGCGCCGCCCCGCTGCCGGTCCTCGGCCGCGACGTCACCGTCCCGCTCGTCACCGGCGGCGAGGTCACCTACGCGGCCCTCGACTACGCCGCCAGCGCCCCGGCCCTCCAGCGCGTCTGGGACGACGTGGCCGCCTACGCCCCGTACTACGGCAGCGTGCACCGCGGCGCCGGCTACCTCTCCCAGCTCTCCACCGACCTCTTCGAGAACAGCCGCGCCACCGTCGCCGAGTTCCTCGACTGCCGCCCCGGCGACCAGGTGGTCTTCACCCGCTCCACCACCGACTCGCTCAACCTGCTCGCCCAGGTGATCCCCGACGGCTGCGAGGTCTTCGTCTTCGAGACCGAGCACCACGCCTCGCTGCTGCCCTGGAGGGACGCCCGGGTCACCTGCCTCGACGCGCCGCGCACGCCGCGGCAGGCCGTCGAGACCCTGGAGCGGGCGCTCGCCGACCGGGAGCCTTCCCCTAGCTCTTCGAGCTGGGGAGGCCCCATCGGCCCCGCGCTGGTCTGTGTGACCGGTGCCTCCAATGTCACCGGCGAGCTGTGGCCGGTGCGCGAACTCGCCGCCGCCGCCCATGCGCACGGCGCGCGGATCGTCCTGGACGCCGCCCAGCTCGCGCCCCACCACCCCGTCTCCGTACGGGACCTGGACGTCGACTGGGTCGCGTTCTCCGGGCACAAGCTGTACGCGCCGTTCGGCTCCGGCGTCCTCGCCGGCCGCGCCGACTGGCTCCAGGACGCCGAGCCCTACCTGGCGGGCGGCGGCGCCTCCCGCTCGGTGGCCCGCCGGGCCGACGGGGGTGTGGACGTGGAGTGGCACACCACCGCGGCCCGGCACGAGGCCGGTTCGCCGAACGTCATCGGCGTCTACTCGATCGCCTCCGCCTGCAAGGCGCTCACCGAGGCCGGCTTCGAGTCCCTCGTCGCCCGCGAGAAGCAGCTGATCGCCACCGTCCGCGCGGGCCTCGCCGAGGTCCCCGAGGTCCGCGTGCTCTCCCTCTTCGGCGACGACTCCGAGCGCGTCGGCGTCATCTCCTTCGTCGTCGAGGGCTGGAACAGCTCCCACTTCGCCGCCGCGCTCTCCGCCGAGTACGGCATCGGCGTCCGCGACGGTCTCTTCTGCGCCCACCCGCTGGTCCGCACCCTGCTCGGCGGCGACCCGCAGGTGGCGGGCGAGTGCGGCGCCCCCGAGGCGAACCCGGGGGAGCGGTCCCTCAACGCCATCCGGGTGAGCTTCGGCGCCGGCACCCCCGACGAGCACATCGAGCGCTTCATCGGCGCGGTCAAGGAGCTGGTGCGCGACGGCGCCCGGTGGAACTACCGCACCGAGGACGGGCGCTGCGTCCCCGTCCGCGGCTGACCGTTCACTCGAACGGGTGCGGCCGGCCTCCCGCGGGGGAGGGCCGGCCGCACCGCCGTGCACGCGTGCTTACGACTCCAGGCCGATGGCGAAGGCCGCGTCCAGGTCGTGCTGCGAGTAGGCGCGGAAGGCGACGTGGGTGTCCGTGGCCTCGACGCCCGGGATCTTGGAGATCTGGCCGGGGATGATGTCGGCCAGGTCGTCGTGGCGTCCCACCCGGACCATCGCGATCAGGTCGTAGGTGCCGGTGACGGAGAAGACCTCGCTGACGGAGTCGATCGCGGCGATCGCCTCGGCGATCTCGGGGATGCGGTCCACGCTGGTCTTGATGAGCACGATCGCGGTGATCACGGCTGGCTTTCTCCCTCGATGGCCGCGGCTGGTGGCTTCACTGTATCCCCACCCCTGTACCGGGCCCACGCGTAGACGAACCCCAGCGCGAAGCCGATCACATGCGCCAGATACGCCACTCCCGGCCCCGCCCCCGCCGAGCGCGCCGCCAGCCACTGGAGCACGAACCAGAAGATCAGCACGATCCAGGCCGGGAAGCGCAGCGGCAGGAAGAAGAGGAACGGGAACAGGCTCGTCACCCGCGCCCGCGGAAAGAGATACAGGAACGCCCCGAGCACCCCCGAGATCGCCCCCGACGCCCCGACCAGCGTCTGCGCGCTGTCGGCGTGCGCCGCCGCGTAACCCGTCAGCGCCAGACAGCCCACGCCCAGATAGAACAGACCGAACGCGGCCGGACCCATCCGCTCCTCGGCCATCGCGCCGAACACGTACAGGAACAGCATGTTCCCGAGCAGATGCAGCCAGCTTCCGTGCACGAACAGCGCGGTCAGCGGGGTGAGCAGGGCGCGCGGATCGGCCCGCACCAGATCGGCCGGGATCACGCCCCAGCGCTGGAAGTACGCGCTCTGCGCCGCGAGCAGGGTGTCACCGGTGCCGTACCCCGGATTGAGCCCCGACACCGGACTCACGGCGAACAGCAGCACGCAGCAGGCGATGATGCCGTACGTCACCGTCGGCCCGTTCCGCGCGCCGCGCCAGGCGCCGAGGGCCGCGCCCCGCCAGTCGATCATGGACAGATCATGGCGTACCGGGGCCCACCTGGACAGAGTGCCTCGCCGTGACACGGGGTACCCGCGAGGCCGTAGGGTGAGAGCCTGCCTTATGAGCGACATTCCCGCTGTTCGACGGCGCACCGCGGGCCCGTGACACCTCGCACAAAGCCTCACACTGAGCCTCGTACGGAAAGAGGACGGCAACGATGACGACGGTTCCCCTGCCGACCGCCGAGACCCGCTGGCGCTGCACACTCTGCGGCAATCTGACCCGCTTCGACGTGACCCGCTCGTCCAAGGTCGTCGAGTACGTCCATCTGGACCTCGCCGGAGAGCCCAAGGTCGAGGAGCGCGAGGTGGTCAGTGAGACCATCGAGTCGGTCCGCTGCCGCTGGTGCAACGCGGTGGACCAGATCGAACTGGTGGACAGGCCGGGCGCCGCTTCCTGAGGAGCGGCCCGGGAGGGCGAGACGAGGGAGTGGGTGACGGACCGTGGAGCAGCCCGCGCACGGTGATCGGCCGGCGGGCTCGGCGGACAGTGCCGCCGAGGCGCTCGACCGGCCGCTGCCCGAGCCCGTACGCCGCAGGGTCGTCGCGCTCGTCGCGGACGCCTTCGGCGGGCTGACCGTCGCCGAACTGCCCGCCCCGCTGCGCCAGTACGCCCGCTTCACCGCCTCCCGGCGCGCCAAGTTCGCCGGGAACGCGATGGCCGCCGCCCTGGAGAGCGACCCGCTGTTCCGGCAGCGGATCGGCGAGCGCTTCAAGGAGGCTCAGCCCGAGCTGGCCGGGGCCGTCGAGTCCGGCGCCCCGCCCGGCGCCGCCGACCCGGTCGACGTGGCCGCGGCCGCCTATGTGCTGCGCCCGGCCGGCTGGGGCAAGCTGGTCGCCGCCGCCGGCGAGGAGGCCGAGCGCGCCGACGCCGAGCGGGCCGACGAGGCCGGCCGGCGCGAGCTCGAACGGCTGCGCGAGGAGGTCGCGGGCGCCAGGGAGCGCGCCAAGACCGAGACCGAGCAGCTGCGCCGCGACCTGGAGAGCGCCCGCAAGGACGCCGAATCGCTTCACCGGAAGCTGCGCAGCGCCCAGAGCGACGTCAAGCGCGGCGAGGCCGCGCTGCGCCGGCTGCAGGCGGAGATGGACACCGCGCGCACCGAGGCCGCCGCCCAGGTGTCGGCCGCCGAGAGCGAGAGCCGGCGGCTCAAGGCCCGGCTCGGCGAGGTCGAGGCCGCCCTGGAGGCGAGCCGCCGGGCCGCCCGCGAGGGACGCTCGGTGGAGGACATGCGGCTGCGGCTGCTCCTGGACACCGTGCTCGACGCCGCCCAGGGGCTGCGCCGTGAACTCGCCCTGCCGCCGGTGTCGATGCACCCGGCGGACACCGTGGACGCGGTGGAGCCGGGACGGATGTCGCCGAAGGACATCGCGGCCCGCGCGCTGTCCGAGACCGACCCGGCGCTCCTGGACCAGCTGCTCGAACTGCCGCAGGCACACCTGGTGGTGGACGGCTACAACGTCACCAAGACCGGCTATCCGACGATGCCGCTGGAGAAGCAGCGGCTGCGGCTGCTCGGCGGTCTGTCCGCGCTCGCGGCCCGTTCGGGTGCCGAGGTCACCTGTGTCTTCGACGGGGCCGAGCTGGCGGCGCCCGTCCTGCTCGCCCCGCCGCGCGGCGTGCGGGTGCTGTTCTCCAAGCCGGGTGTCACGGCGGACGAGTTGATCCGTCAGCTGGTGCGGGCGGAGCCGCCCGGCCGTCCCGTGGTCGTGGTGTCCACCGACCGCGAGGTGGCCGACGGCGTCGCCAAGTCCGGTGCACGGCCGGTCGCGTCCGCCTTGTTGCTGAAGCGGCTTTCGCGCCTGACGTGACGTCTCGTCACGGTCATCCTGAACGTCCCGCATATCCCTTTTGTGGTCCACGCAGGGTCAAGTGGCCATTGCTGCCCGTGTGGTGTCGGGAAACAACTTGTGGGACGGGCGAGATTTTGGCCGCTGGGATTTGAACTGATCACAAGAAGGTCACTAGGGTCAGGGCTCGAACCTTCGCGCGGTTGATCACTCATCCGGGGTGTCAGCGTGGGTACCGCCTGCCTCTGAACGGCCGGGCGGCTCGAGGAAGAAGGAGATCGCCCCCGTGGCGTCCCACCGTCGTCCCAAGCAGCCGAGCCGCACCCGTGTGACCGTGCTCACCGCGACCGCCGCAGCCGCCGTCGCCCTCTCCGCCCAGGCCGGAGCCCAGGCGGCCCCGAAGCCCAAGATCGACGACGTCAAGTCGAAGGTCCACGCGCTCCAGGAAGAGGCCGAGGTCGCCACCGAGCAGGCCAACCTCGCCGACGAGCGCCGCGGGACGCTGCAGAAGGAGATCAGCGCTCTCCAGGACAAGGTCGCCCGCGGCCAGCAGGAGCTCAACACCCTGCGCGGGCAGATCGGTTCGGTCGCCGCCGCGCAGTACCGCTCCGGCGGCATCGACCCGGCGCTCCAGCTCTTCCTCTCCTCCGACCCGGACAGCTACCTCGACAAGGCGTCCGCGATCGACCAGCTCAGCGCCCAGCAGGCCGATGTGCTGGAGTCGATCCAGGCCAAGCAGCGCATCCTCGCCCAGCAGCGCGCCGAGGCGACGACGAAGCTCGCCGACCTCGAGGACGTGCGCAAGACCCTCAACGAGAAGAAGCAGAAGTCCCAGGAGAAGCTCGCCGAGGCGCGCAAGCTCCTCAACACCCTGACCGCCGCCGAGCGCGCCCGGATCCAGGAGGAGGAGCAGCGCGCCAGCCGCGCCGCCGGCGACCGTGTCGACCTCGGCAACGAGGTGCCCGCCTCGCAGCGCGGCTCCGCCGCCCTCAGCGCCGCCGCCACCCGGCTCGGCATGCCGTACGTCTCCGGCGCCGAGGGCCCCAACTCCTTCGACTGCTCGGGCCTGACGCAGTGGGCCTACCGCCAGGCCGGCGTCAGCCTCACCCGCACCACCTACACCCAGCAGAACGACGGCGTGAAGATAGGCCGCAGCCAGCTCAAGCCGGGCGACCTCGTCTTCTTCAACAGCCTGGCGCACGTGGGCCTCTACGCCGGCAACGGCCAGGTCCTGCACGCCCCCCACTCGGGCGCCGTGGTGCGCTACGAGTCGATGAGCACCATCGGCTCCTTCCAGTTCGGCGTCCGCATCTGACGCCACGCGACCTGCCCCCCATCCGGGTGGTTTGTCGGATCCCGGGCTGACGTGACGCCCCGCCGGTGACCTGTGGTCCTGCGGCGGGGCGTCATTTTGTGTGCCCGGCTGCTTCGTTGGAGGCGGAAGCGTCAGCGGCTACTGTCTGCCGCGCCAGTCCGCCGAGCCGAACGGAGCCCGATCCGTGGCGTCCCACCGACGACCCGCCAGGGTCACCGTCCTCACCGCAGCCGCGGCCACCGCGGCCACGGCACTCGGCGCCGTCCCCGCGCACGCCGACCCGGGCGGCGCCACCCCGCAGACCGCCCGGGCCACCCGCGCCACCGTCGACCGGCTCCTCGAAGAGGCCGAGCGGGCCACCGAGGGCTACAACCGGGCCGACGAGAAGGCCGACGCGCTGCGGAAGACGGTCTCCCAGGCCCAGGACTCCCTGGCCCGCGCCCAGGAGCGGATCAACCGCATGCGCGGCGCACTCGCTTCGGTGGCCGGCGCGCAGTACCGCTCCGGCGGCATCGACCCGGCCCTCGCGCTGCTGCTCTCCTCCGACCCGGACAGCTACCTCGCCAGGGCCTCCGCCCTCGACCGGGTCACCGCCCGCCAGAGCGCCGCCCTCGGCCGGCTCCACGGCGAGCTGCGCCGGCTCGCCCAGCAGCGCACCGAGGCGGGCCGCGCGCTCGCCGAACTCGACCGCAGCCGCCGCGAGGTGGCCCGGCACAAGCGCACCGTCGAGCACAAGCTCGCCGAGGCCCGCCGGGTGCTCGCCGCGCTCTCCCCCGACGAGCGCGCGGGCTTCGAGCGGGCCTCCCGCTCCGGCCGGGACGGCTTCGACGAGGTCCTGCCGCCGCTCGGCGACCTCGGCCCCTCGCGGGCCGCGGCGGCGGTGCTCGCCGCCCGCAGCGTGATCGGCCGGCCCTATGTGTGGGGCGCGACCGGCCCGTCCGCCTTCGACTGCTCGGGCCTGATGGTCTGGTCGTACCGCAAGGCCGGCATCGCCCTGCCCCGCACCTCGCAGGCCCAGCGCGGCGCCGGCCGCCGCATCCCGCTCTCCCAGGCGCAGCCCGGCGACCTCGTCACCTACCGCAGCGACGCCAGCCATGTGGCGATCTACGCGGGCAACGGCCAGGTCATCCACGCCCCCTACCCGGGCGCCCGGGTCCGCTACGACCCGGTGAACATGATGTCCCATGTGACCGTGACCAGGGTCTGAGCCGGTTCCGGGGCCCTTCCAGCCGGTTCCCGGGGCGCTTCCGGCCGGTTCCCGGGGCCCTTCGCCGCCCGCTCGCCTCCGGCGCGTCCCCTGGGCGCCCCGTACGATCGTGGGGTGGCAGGTCAGGGCGGGCGAGCGCGGCGCGGGGCGGTGGCGTGCCTGCTGACCGGGGTGCTCGTCCTCGCCGGCTGCACCTCCGCGGGACCCGGGGCCCCGGCCCGCGCCGAGATCCAGCGGCTGCTCGACCGGCACGCCGCCGCGCTGCTCCACCGGGACGAGGCCGGCTATCTCGCCGGCCTGGACCCGGCCCTCGTGCCCGCCGCGCGCACCGAGTTCGACCGGCTCGCGACGATTCCGCTGGACGGGCTCGACTACCGGGTCACCGGCGTCACCCCGGACGGCCCCGGGCGCGCCACCGCGCGGGCCGAGTTCGGCTACCGCATCAAGGGGTACGACTCCGGGCCCGCCACCACCGAACGCGTCCTGGACCTCGCCGAGAAGGACGGGCGCTGGTACGTGACCGGTGACCGCGCCGCCGACGGCGCCCCGCAGCAGCTGTGGGAGCAGGGCGCGGTCACCACCGTGACCGGGCACCGCAGCCTGGTCCTCGGGGTGGGCCAGAGCCGGGAGCGGCTGCGCGAGATCGCCGACGCCGCGGACCGGGCGGTGCCGGCCGTCACCGAGGCCTGGCCCTCGCCCTGGGCGGGCCGGGTCGTGGTCCTCGTCCCCGCCTCCGTGGAGGGCATGGGCCGCCTGCTCGCCGCGCCCGCCGGCTCGTACCGGGGGATCGCCGCCGTCACCACCGGCCAGATCGGCGGCGGCCCGAAGGCCCCCGCGGACCGGGTGATCGTCAACCCGGACGCGTACGGCGTGCTCGGCGACTTCGGCCGCGGCTTCGTCCTCACCCACGAGACCACCCATGTGGCCACCCGCGCCCAGACCGGCGCGGCCACCCCGGTCTGGCTCTCCGAGGGCTTCGCCGACTGGGTCGCCTACCGCGGCACCGGCCGCACCCCCGCCCAGGCCGCCCCGGAACTCGCCCGAGCGGTGCGTGCCGGGAACACCCCGGCCGGGCTGCCCGACGACAAGGAGTTCGCCTTCGGCGGCGACGGCGAGGCGATGGCCCGTGCCTACGAGAGCGGCTGGCTGGCCTGCGCGATGGTCGCCGAACGCTGGGGCGAGGCGAAGCTGACCGACTTCTACCGGGCGGTCGGCGCGCATCCGCGGCGCGAGGGCGCGGTCGAGAAGGCGCTCCAGGACGTCCTGGACACCACGCCGGAGGCCTTCACGGCGGACTGGCGGGCGTTTCTGCGGGACCGGCTGGGCCAGGGCACGCCCTAAGTCCGGGGCGTGTCCTCCTGAGACCGCCGGTCGAGCTCCGCCAGGGCCTCGGTGAGCCAGGCCTTCTCCTCCGTGCCCGTGGCGCGGGCGATCCGGAGCATGCCCTGGCGGAAGAGATCCGGCTCCTGCTCCGCGCGGACCGGGGCACCCTCCTCGTAGAAGAAGCTGGTCGGCGCGTCCAGGAAGGCCTGGCGGCGGCGCAGGACGGCGGCCTGCTCGGCGGGGTCGGGGAGCCGGCCGAGGAAGGCGAGCAGGGTGAACCAGCGCTGGCCGTCGGAGATCTCGACGTCCTTGGGCGCGCGCAGCCGGGCGAACAGGTCCGCCCGGCCGGCCCCGGTCAGCGACAGGGTGCGGCGCGGGGCCGCGCCGGTGCCCGGCTCGGTCCGGCTGTCGACCAGGCCGTTCTTCACCAGACGGGTGATCGCGGGGTAGAGCGCGCCGTCGCTGACCGGCCGGACATGGCCGCTCAGGCCCTGGATGCGTTCCTTCAGCTCGTAGCCGTGCAGCGGCCGCTCGTACAGGAAGCCCAGGATCGTCAGCTCCAGCACCGGCTCACTCCTTCGCGCTTGTCGCGTTGTCCGCCGTCATGCTATCTCTTTTCGAGATACCTCTATCCGAGGTATCTCGAAAAGAGGGGGGCTTCATCCGTGATCGCCGTGAAGGAACACCGCCGCACGCTCGTCCGGCTCGCCGGACCCGTCTACCTCGAACTCCTCGCCGGAGTCGCCGCCGGGATCATCAACATGGTCTGGGTCGCCCGGCTCGGCGGGGCCGCCGTCGCCGCCGTCGCCGTGGCCACCAACGTCGAGAACCTGCTGCTCGGCGTCGTCCTCATGGCCGCCTCCGGCACCACCGTGCTCGTCGCCCGGGCCAGAGGCGCCGACGACCCCGGCGCGCTGCGCTCCGCCGTACGGGGCGGCGCCGCGCTCGGCGCCCTGCTCGTCCCGCCCGTCGCCCTCGGCGGCTATCTGCTGCGCGACCCGCTCGCCGCGCTGCTGCTCGGCGGCTCCGGCCACCCCGCGCACGGCCTGGCGACCGCCTACTTCGCGATCTCGCTCCCGGGCACGGCCGTCTTCTTCGCCACCACGGTCCTGGACGGCGTCCTCAAGGGCACCGGCGACACCCGCACCCCCATGCGGCTCGCCTTCCTCGCCAACGGCCTGATCCTCGTCCTCGACCCGTTCCTCGTCCACGCGTACGGGGTCCGGGGCGCCGCCGTCTCCACCGTCGTCGGACGCACCGCCGCCCTCGCCGCCGGACTGCTCGCGCTGCGCCGCAACGCGCTTCTGAAGGCCGCCCGCGCGGCCCGCCCGGCCGGTGGCACCGCCGCCTCCACCGTGACCGCCCTGCGCCGCACCGCCGCCCTCGGCCTGCCCATGTCCGTCGACTTCGTCGTACGCATGGGCGGCACGCTCGCCCTCGTCTCCGTCGTCGCCCGGCTCGGCGTCACCGAGATCGCCGCCTACGGCATCGCCACCAAGGCCATGTACCTCGCCACCATGGCCTTCTACGCCGTCAAGCAGGCCGCCGCCATCCACACCGCGCACCTCCTGGGCGGCGGAAGCGACGAGCGCGAGGCCGTCGGGCGGCAGGCCCTCGCCCTCGCCGGGCTGCTCGGCACGGGCGCGGCCGTCCTGCTGCTGCTCGCCGCCGGACCGGTGATGCGCGGCTTCGGCGCCGAGCCCGACGTCGCCGCGGCCGGCGCCCTGTTCCTGCGCTGCATCGGCCCGTATCTGCTGCTCATGGCCGGGTTCATCGCCCTCTCCGGGGTCTTCGAGGGCAGCGGCGACTCACCGAAGCTGGCCAGGATCACCGTCGCCGGCGTCCTGCTCCAGCTCCCGCTCGCGTACGCGCTCTCGGCCGCCCTCGGGCTCGCCGGGATCTGCCTGGCCATGGCCCTCGCCATGGCGGCCCAGTGCACGGCTCTCGGTCTGCTGCGCCGCCGGACCGCGCGGGCCGCGGCCCGGGCCCGGGCTCAGGAGGAGACCGAGACCCGGTCCCTCTCCCGGTCCGCCTGAGCCGGCAGCCGGGCCGGGGCCGCGGTCGTGGCGGCCTCCAGGCGCGGTTCCGTGACCGTCTGGTGCCACAGGATCCGGCAGGCCGAGACGGTGGCCGCGACCAGCAGGGCGTTGCGGATCAGGAGCAGGCCGACGCCCAGCGGGTCGCTGTGGCCGACGTGCGAGAACCACACCGGGAACTCGAACTGCGTCACCGCCGTCGCCCACAGCACCAGATGCGCCGGCATCCGCATCCGGCTCGCCCGGTAGACCAGGCACACCGCCGCCAGACCCACCAGCCAGATCATGTACTGGGGGCTGATCACCCGGCTCGTCGTGGTGAACAGCAGCAACGCCACGAAGGCCGCGTCCGCCGTCGTCGAGACCGTCCGGCGGCGGGCCCGGACCCACCACACGAGCAGCCAGCCGAAGGCCGCCACCGTCAGCAGCATCGCCGCCGTCGACACCGCCTTCACACCCGGGCCGAGGAACTCGATCGAGCCGTAGTTCATCCGCGCCTCGCCCGGCCAGCCGAAGTGCACGGCCACGTGGAAGGGCAGCGCGCCCAGCGACTCGATCTCGGTGCCCCGGTCCCGCTGGAAGCCCAGGAAGGCCAGCGCACCGGGTGCCGCGAGCCCGCAGGCGAGCACCACCCCGGCCCCGGTGCCCGCCGCCGAGAACGCCGAGCGGAACGCCGCCCGGCCGCGCGCGGCGCCGGCGAGCAGCAGTACCGGCCAGACCTTCAGCGTCGCGCCGAGACCGGCGAGCGCGCCGAGCACCACCGGGCTGCGCAGCGCCGCGAGCAGCCCGGCCACCGCCACCGCGGTCACCATCAGGTCGTACCGGCAGTAGGCGGTCGGGCCGAGCAGCGGCACCCCGGCCAGCCACAGCCACGCCCCCCGCATCGACCGGCCCCGCCGCCGCCCCGCGTAGCTGAGCAGCCCGAAGACCAGCGCGTCGCAGCACAGGGCGAGCACGAAGAAGGCGGCGGAGTAGCCGAGGAAGGGCAGCAGGGCGGGGGAGAGGATCGCGAGCGCGGCGGCCGGCGGGTACTGCCAGGTGACGTCGTCCAGCGGGTACGTGCCGGTGCGCAGCACCTCGTACCAGCCCTGGTAGATCTCCTCGACGTCGCTCGTGACGTCGGGGCCGGGGATCACCACGACCTTGAAGACGGTCAGCAGGATCAGTACCCGGGTGAAGCCCCACAGGCCGAGCATCTGCGTGAGACGTCCGGCACGTGCCCCCGCGAGGCCGTCACGTATCACCGTGCCCACTGCGCCCGCCATACCTGTCCTGTTCCTGTCCTGTCGGTCCGCCGGGGCGGAGGGTGGTGGTGCCGGGCTCGGGGCGCGATCGCGGTACTGTCGGCCACGATGCACAAGACCCTGATCGTAACGAACGACTTTCCGCCCCGTCCGGGCGGAATCCAGGCCTTCCTGCACAACATGGCGCTGCGCCTGGATCCCGAGCGGATCGTGGTCTACGCCTCCACGTGGAAGCGCAGCCGCGAAGGGATCGAGGCGACCGCCGCGTTCGACGCGGACCAGCCTTTCACGGTCGTCCGCGATCGCACCACCATGCTGCTGCCCACTCCTCGGGTGACGGCGCGTGCGACGGCGCTGCTGAAGGAACACGGCTGCGAGTCCGTGTGGTTCGGCGCCGCCGCGCCGCTCGGCCTGATGGGTCCGGCGCTGCGGCGCGCGGGCGCGAAGCGGCTCGTCGCCACGACGCACGGGCACGAGGCGGGCTGGGCGCAGCTGCCGGCCGCCCGGCAGCTCCTGCGCCGCATCGGCGAGGGCACGGACACGCTGACCTATCTCGGCGAGTACACCCGCTCCCGGATCGCCTCGGCGCTCACGCCGGCCGCGGCCGGCCGGATGACGCAGCTGCCGCCGGGCGTCGACGAGAAGACCTTCCACCCCGACTCGGGCGGCGTGGAGGTACGCGAGCGGCTCGGGCTCAGCGACCGCCCGGTCGTCGTGTGCGTCTCGCGGCTCGTGCCGCGCAAGGGCCAGGACACCCTGATCCTCGCCATGCCGGAGATCCTGCGCCGGGTGCCGGACGCGGTCCTCCTGATCGTCGGCGGCGGCCCGTACGAGAAGGAGCTGCACGCCCTCGCGGCCCGTACGGGCGTGTCCCGCTCCGTCCGCTTCACCGGCGCCGTCCCCTGGTCCGAGCTCCCCGCCCACTACGGCGCCGGCGACGTCTTCGCGATGCCCTGCCGTACGCGCCGCGGCGGCCTCGACGTCGAGGGCCTCGGCATCGTCTACCTGGAGGCCTCCGCGACCGGCCTCCCGGTCGTCGCCGGCGACTCGGGCGGCGCCCCCGACGCCGTCCTCGACGGCGAGACCGGCTGGGTGGTCCGCGGCGGCGTCCCACAGGACACCGCCGACCGCGTCGCCACCCTCCTCCTCGACCCCGAACTGCGCGCCAGGATGGGCGAACGCGGCCGGATGTGGGTCGAGGAGAAATGGCGCTGGGACCTCCTGGCGGAGCGCCTCCGGGAACTTCTGTAGGGGGTTCTCGGCGGGTCGCTCAGGCCGGCAGGTAGTCCGTCAGTGCGCAGCCGTCGACCAGGAGTTTCTCGTTGCGGTAGCCGTCCGGGACCTTGAAGTCCTTGTCGCAGGTGAAGAGCAGGACGTCGGCCTTCAGCAGGGCGCGGGCGGTCGGGGTGTCGGCGGTCGACAGGGCGAAGTTCTGGCCCAGGAGGACCCGGACGCCCTTGCCGTGGGCCGCCGCGGCCTTGTTCGCCTGCTGGAACTTCTCCATGTCGGAGACGGTGAGCAGGGTGACCGTGTCCCTGCTGTCGTCGCCGCACACCGCGCGCTCCTTCACCGCCCAGGCCGGGTCCGCGGCCTGTTCGGACAGCGGGCCGCCGGAGCTGCGGCGCAGGTCGCTGCACGTGGTGTGCGCGGAGACCAGCTTCTCGAGGGCCGCCAGATCGCCGGCCGCCGGCAGGCCGGCGTCCTCGCCCCAGCCGTCGCCGGAGCAGCCGGTGAGGGCGACGAGGGACGCGAGGGAGGCGAGGGTCGCGCCCAGGACGGGGGCGGTGCGCTTGAGCCGCATGGCTTCCTTTCGGGTCGTTCGGGGACGTTCACGTCGTGTGAGCGGAATTGGGCGTTCCGGGCCTGACGCGCGCGAACGCCCCCGGCCGGCCCGTGATCCGGGCCCGCCAGGGGCGTTCGACGAAGCGTCAGGCGCTGTAGATCGCCTCGATCTCGTCGGCGAAGTCCTTCGCCACGACATTGCGCTTCAGCTTCAGCGACGGGGTGATGTGCCCCGCCTCCTCCGTGAACTGCGCCGACAGGATACGGAACTTCCGCACCGACTCCGCCTTCGAGACCGCCGCGTTGCCGTCGTCCACCGCACGCTGGATCTCCGCGATCAGCTCCGGGTCCTCCCGCAGCGACGCCGCGGTCGAGCCGGCCGGCTTGCCGTGCTCGGCCGCCCAGCGGGCCAGGAACTCCTCGTCGACGGTCACCAGCGCGCCCACGAACGGGCGCCCGTCGCCGACCACCATGCACTCCGCGACCAGCGCGTGCGCCCGGATCCGGTCCTCGATGACCGCCGGGGCGACGTTCTTGCCGCCCGCCGTCACCAGGATCTCCTTCTTGCGGCCGGTGATCGCGAGGTAGCCGTCCTCGTCGAGGGTGCCGATGTCACCGGTGTGGAACCAGCCGTCCGCCAGCGCCTCCGCCGTCGCCGCCTCGTTGTTCCAGTAGCCGGTGAAGATGTGCTCGCCGTGCAGCAGCACCTCGCCGTCGTCGGCGATCCGCACCACCGAACCGGGCAGCGGCTGGCCGACCGTACCGATCTTCTGCCGGTCCCACGGGTTGAACGCGGTCGCCGCGCACGACTCCGTCAGGCCGTAGCCCTCCAGGACCGAGAAGCCGATGCCGCGGAAGAAGTGCCCGAGCCGCTCGCCCAGCGGCGCGCCGCCGGAGATCGCGTACTCGCCGCGCCCGCCGAGGACCGCGCGCAGCTTCCCGTACACCAGCTTGTCGAAGATCCTGTGCTTCAGCTTCAGGCTGAAGGACGGGCCCTGCGGGGTGCCGAGCGCCCGGCTGTAGGCGATCGCCGTGTGCGCCGCCTTGTCGAAGATCTTGCCCTTGCCGTCGGCCTGCGCCTTCGCCCGGGCCGCGTTGTAGACCTTCTCGAAGACCCGCGGGACACCGAGGACCATCGTGGGCTGGAAGGAGGCCAGCTCGTCGGTGAGGGTCTTGATGTCCGGCAGACAGCCCAGCTTGATCGGCGCCATCACACAGCCGACCTCGATCAGCCGGCCGAAGACGTGCGCGGCCGGCAGGAACAGCAGTGCCGAGGACTCGCCCGTACGGAACAGCGGCTTCAGCCGCGCGACCACGTTGCCGCACTCGGCGAAGAACGCCCGGTGGGTCAGCACACAGCCCTTGGGGCGGCCGGTGGTGCCCGAGGTGTAGACGATCGTCGCCGGGTCGTCCGCGTTCGCCGTGGACATCCGCTGGTCGAGCAGCTCGTCCGAGACGCCCGCGCCGTCGGCCGTCAGCCGCGCCACCGCGTCGTCCTCGATCTGCAGCACGTCCTTGAGGGCCGGCAGACCCGCCCGGACCGACTCCACCGAGGCCTGGTGCGCGGGGCTCTCCACCAGCGCGAGGGAGGCGCCGGAGTCGCCGAGGATCCACTGGATCTGCTCGGGCGAGCTGGTCTCGTACACCGGCACGGTGATCGCGCCCGCGCTCCAGATCGCGAAGTCCAGCAGCACCCACTCGTAGCGGGTGCGGGACAGCAGGGCGACCCGGTCGCCCGGCTCGACGCCGGCCGCGATCAGACCCTTCGCAGCGCCTCGTACCTCGGCGAGGAACTGCTTGGCGGTGACGTCCGTCCAGGTGCCCGCGACCTTCCGCGCCATGACGGCGACGTCTGGGTGCTGGGTGGCGTTGCGGCGGATGAGATCCGTCAGGTTGCCGTCCGTGGGGACCTCGTACAGGGCCGGAAGGCTGAACTCGCGCAAGACTGCTGCTCCTCATCGGGCTCCGGCGCCACGGCTCTGTGTGATGCACCGGTGCGGTCCATGATCGGGCAGGGTGCTCGGTGGGGGAGCACGACTGTGGACTGCCCGGACGTTACCCATCAGTACGTGGTTCCCGATAGGGGGTCCAGGGCAGATGTTCCATGCGTCACACAAGCGTGGCCACTCTCGTCGCACACTAGTCGACCCCTTTCCCGACTCCCAAGTAACCGCAGGTCCGACGCCCTAGGGTGAGTCCATGAGGATCAATGTGGTGAGCGACGTGCACGGCAACACGGAAGCCCTCGCCAAGGCGGGGGAGGGCGCCGACGCCCTGATATGCCTCGGGGACCTGGTGCTCTTCCTCGACTACGCCGACCACAGCCGGGGCATCTTCCCCGACCTCTTCGGCGTCGAGAACGCCGACCGGCTCGTCGAGCTGCGCACCGCCCGCCGCTTCGACGAGGCCCGTGACCTGGGGCGCAGGCTCTGGGGCGAGCTCGGCATCGACCGCGCCACCGCGATCGAGTCCGCCGTCCGCCGCCAGTACGCCGAGATGTTCGCGGCCCTGCCCGCGCCCACGTACGCCACCTACGGCAACGTCGACATGCCCGGCCTCTGGCCCGAGTACGCCCGGCCCGGCACCACCGTCCTGGACGGCGAGCGGGCCGAGATCGGCGGGCTCGTCTTCGGCTTCGTCGGCGGCGGCCTGCGCAGCCCGATGCGCACCCCGTACGAGATCTCCGACGAGGAGTACGCGGCGAAGGTCGAGGCACTCGGCGAGGTCGACGTGCTGTGCTCGCACATCCCGCCGGACCTGCCGGAACTCACGTACGACACGGTCGCCCGCCGCTTCGAGCGCGGCAGCCGCGCCCTCCTGGACGCCATCCGCCGCACCCGCCCGCGGTACGCCCTCTTCGGGCACGTCCACCAGCCGCTGGTGCGCCGGATGCGGGTCGGTGCGACCGAGTGCGTGAACGTCGGGCACTTCGCGGCGACCGGACGCCCGTGGACCCTGGAGTGGTGACGGACCCGCCGTGACAGCGCCGCGACAACGGCGCGATAGCCTTCAGGCAGATACGGAGACACGGATCGCGTCCATACGAGGAGCCCCCGCGATGGCGGAACACACCAGCTCGAGCATCACCATCGAGGCGGCCCCGGCCGAGGTCATGAGCGTCATCGCCGACTTCGCCCGCTACCCCGAGTGGACGGGCGAGGTGAAGGAGGCCGAGGTCCTGGAGAAGGACGCGGCCGGGCGCGCGGAGAAGGTCCGCCTGGTGCTCGACGCCGGCGCGATCAAGGACGACCACACCCTCGCGTACACCTGGACCGGCGACGACGAGGTCTCCTGGACCCTGGTCAAGTCCCAGATGCTCCGCGCCCTCGACGGCTCCTACCGCCTCGCCCCGGCGTCGGGCGGCGCGGCCACCGAGGTCACGTACCAGCTGACGGTCGACGTCAAGATCCCGATGCTCGGCATGATCAAGCGCAAGGCGGAGAAGGTCATCATCGACCGCGCGCTCGCGGGCCTGAAGAAGCGCGTCGAGTCCCCGAAGTAGTTCCGGAGCCCCCTCCGGGGCTCCCCGGGCCCGTCGGGGCTGTCGGCGGGCACCGGTACCGTCGGCGCATGCGGATCATTCTTGTGACCGGGGCCGGCGGGGCCGGGCGGGCCTCCGTGGCGGCGGGGACCGCGCTCGCCGAGGCACGGAGCGGGCGGCGGGTGCTGCTGGTGGCGGAGGAGGCACGGGGCCTGGATCTGGGCCCTGCCGGGCCGGACGGACTCCTCGCCACCGCGCCCGGCAGCCTTCACCTGCTCGTGCCCGACCCCGCCGCCGACTTCCGGCACGAGTTCCTCGCCCTCCAGGCGCGCTCCGCCACCGCGCTCGACCTCCTCGGCGCCGCGCCCTTCGAGGACGCCGAGCTCACCGAGCTCCCCGGCAGCGGCCAGGTCGCCCTGCTCCGGGCGATCCGCGACGCGGCCGCCGACGACTGGGACCTCGTCGTCGTCGAGCTGCCGCCGGTCCGCGAGGCCCTCGCCCTGCTCGCCCTCCCCGCCCAGCTGCGCCGCTATCTGCGCCGGCTCCTGCCGCCCGAACGGCAGGCCGCCCGCGCGCTGCGCCCGATGCTCGCCCAGCTCGCCGGCGTACCCCTGCCCGCGCAGTGGCTGTACGAGACGACCGCACGCTGGGAGACCGAGCTCGCCGCCGTCCAGGACGTCATCGACTCCCCGCACACCGCCGTACGCCTCGTCCTCGCCCCCGGCCCCGCCGCCGAGGACGCCCTGCGCACCGCCCGGCTCGGGCTCGCCCTCCAGGGCCTCGCCCTGGACACCGTCGTCGCCAACCAGATGCTGCCCGCCGACTCGCCCGACCCCTGGTTCGCCGGCCTCGCCGCCGAACAGCACAAGCACCTCGCCGCCCTCCGCGCGCTCCACCCCGCCCTGCACGAGCTGCCGCACCTCGGGCGCGCCCCGCGCGGCGCCGAGGACCTGGTCCTCCTCGCCGCACCCGTCGGCGAGCCGACCGCCCCCACCCCCTGGACCGTCGAGGACCGGCGCGACACCGACGGCATCCTCGTCTGGCACGTCCCGCTGCCCGGCGCCGTCAAGGACAGGCTCTCGCTCGTCCGCCGCGGGGACGAACTCCTCCTCGCCGTCGGCCCGTTCCGCCGCGCCGTGCCGCTGCCGCCGGTACTGCGCCGGTGCACCGTCACCGGCGCCGGACTCGTCGACGGCGACCTCAGGATCCGGTTCGCGCCGGACCCCGGACTGTGGCCGAGGACCGCTCCCTGAGCCGTACCGGGGCGTGTACCGTCGACCGTAGAAGCCCGTAAGGAGTACGCCATGAGCGATTCGGACGCCTGGGCCCGGGCCTGCGCCGAGGACCTGGAGGCCGAGAAGGCCCGCCGCCGCGCCGCCCGCGGGGAGGAGCCCGGCAGCCCGGCCGAGGAGTTCCGCAAGCTCTTCGAGGCCGTCGCCGACAAGGTCTCCGGCGTGCTCGGCGGACCGCTCGCCGGTCCCACCGCCGGGCAGGCCGCCGCGACCGTCCACCAGGTCGTCAACCAGGCGAAGGCCCTCGTCGAGCCCGTCATCGAGCGCAACCCGCAGGTCTTCGACCACCTCGCCGCCGCCGGGAACGAACTGCTCGCCGCCTACCGCACCGCCGTCCAGGGCCAGGAGGCCCGCTGGACCCGCGGCGACACGCAGCGGGCGACCGGCACGGAGCCGGACGAGCCGGACGCGGGCGCCGGGCCGAAGGGCGAAGGGAAGGACGGAGGGAAGGACCGAGGGAAGGACGACGGGTCCGGATCCGGGCAGCACATCGACCTGGACTGACCCTGAGTGATCCCGTAGCGATCAGGAGGGGCGTCCTCCTCGGGTACGGTGGGCCGTAGCGGGGCTCGACCGAAAACTGAGGGACACATGGGACTCACCATCGGCGTCGACATCGGCGGCACGAAGATCGCGGCCGGCGTGGTCGACGAGGAGGGCAACATCCTCGACACCCACACCGTGCCCACCCCGCCGACCCCCGAGGGCATCGTCGACGCCATCTGCGCCGCGGTCTCCGAGGCCGGCAAGGGGTACCAGATCGAGGCCGTCGGCATCGGAGCCGCGGGCTACGTCGACGACAAGCGCGCCACCGTCCTCTTCGCGCCGAACATCGACTGGCGGCACGAGCCGCTGAAGGACAAGGTCGAGCAGCGCGTCGGCCTCCCCGTCGTGGTCGAAAACGACGCCAACGCGGCCGCCTGGGGCGAGTACCGCTTCGGTGCCGGCCAGGGCCACGAGGACGTCATCTGCATCACGCTCGGCACCGGCCTCGGCGGCGGCATCATCATCGGCAACAAGCTGCGCCGCGGCCGCTTCGGCGTGGCCGCCGAGTTCGGCCACATCCGGGTCGTCCCGGACGGTCTGCTGTGCGGCTGCGGCAGCCAGGGCTGCTGGGAGCAGTACGCCTCCGGCCGCGCCCTCGTGCGGTACGCCAAGCAGCGCGCCGCCGCCACCCCCGAGAACGCGACGGTGCTCCTCGGCCTCGGCGACGGCACCCCCGAGGGCATCCAGGGCAAGCACATCAGCGAGGCCGCGCGGGCCGGCGACCCGGTCGCCGTCGACTCCTTCCGCGAGCTCGCCCGCTGGGCCGGCGCGGGTCTCGCGGACCTGGCGTCGCTGTTCGACCCGTCGGCGTTCATCGTCGGCGGCGGGGTCTCCGACGAGGGCGAGCTGGTGCTCGACCCGATCCGCAAGTCCTTCCGGCGCTGGCTGATCGGCGGCCAGTGGCGGCCGCACGCGCAGGTGCTCGCGGCGCAGCTCGGCAACAAGGCCGGTCTGGTCGGCGCGGCGGACCTGGCCCGCCAGGGCTGACCAGGCTCTTCACGCCGGTGCCCGCCGTGCCCTCTGGGGTGCGGCGGGCACTGCGTTTATGTTGGCCGCATGGCGATCAGCGAGCTGCCCAACTCCCGTACCGAACCCGATGGTTCGGCCGTCGTCCGGATCCTTTCCTACAACGTGCGCTCGATGCGGGACGACGAGGACGCCCTCGCCCGGGTGATCCGGGCCTGCGCCCCCGACCTCGTCCTCGTCCAGGAGGCGCCGCGCTTCTTCCGCTGGCGCAAGCACGCGGCGCGCCTTGCCGCGAAGAGCGAGCTGTTCGTGCTGAGCGGCGGCGCCACGGCCGCGGGGCCGCTGCTGCTCTGCTCGCTGCGGGCCACGGTGGAACGCACCGAGGACATCCTGCTGCCGCTCACCCCCGGGCTGCACCGGCGCGGCCTCGCCACCGCCGTGGTCCGCCTCGGCGGCGCGCGGCTCGGCCTGATCAGCTGCCACCTGAGCCTGTCCGAGCAGGAGCGCCACGCACAGGCGGGCCTGGTCCTCGACCGGCTGGCCGCGCTCGGCACGCCGTACGCGATCGTCGCGGGCGACCTCAACGAACGCCCCGGCGGCCCGGCCTGGACCCGCCTGACCAAGGAGCTCCAGGACGGCCACGCGACCGCCCCCTGGGGCACCGCCCCCACCTTCCCGGCCACCGCCCCCGACCGCCGCATCGACGCGATCCTCGCCACCCCGGGCGTCGAGTTCCTGGCCTGCGGCGTCCCGACCGGCCTCGCCCGCGCGGACCTCCACACGGCGACGGACCACCTGCCGGTGCTGGCGGTGGTCCGTGTGCCGGCGGAGTCTGGGGCCCCGGCGGTGTGAACCAGGGGTGCCCGGCGGCCGGTGTGCGAGGCCCGGCGGTCGGAGGCCGCCGCAGCCGCCCGAAGCCCGGGAGGCGCGCCAGGCGCCGAGCGGTGCGAGCGGGGGCGTGGGGAGGCTCAGCCCACCTGCCGGTCCTGGCGGTGGTCCGTGTGCCGGCGGAGTCTGGGGCCCCGGCGGTGTGAACCAGGGTGCCCGGCGGCCGGTGCCGGCGGTGGTCCGTGTGCCGGCGTCCTGACCGCGGGCTGCGCCCGGCGGCTACACCACCGCGCCCCGGCCCGGGTCGTCGAAGCCGTCGTCGTCCTCGTCGTCGTCGCCCTTCATCCGGGCCACCAGGGTCACGAAGCCGCCCAGGAAGCCGCCCACGCACAGCGTGGTCAGCCACCAGGTCATGTCCCACTGGAGCAGCACCGCGAGCAGCATCAGGACCGGGCCGCCGACCACCGCGAGCCAGGCGAACTTGGTCGTGGTGTCGGCCTCCGGGAGCGGCGGGGGCTCCGGGGGGACGAAGTGGCCCTCGTCGTGGCCGCCCGCGCCGTCCGTGCCGCCCGCCCCGTCCGTGGCCTCCGCCTCGTCCGGGTCGGCGAGCGAGTAGTCCCGCGGACCGCCGACGCCCACGCCCGGCGCGAAGACGATCGACGAGCCGAGCGCGGGCCGGTCCGGGTCGGCGGGCGGCTCCGGCCTGCGGAACTTGTCCGGCTTCTCCGGCGACTCGGAGGCGTCGGCGCGCCCGGGCGCGGGCGTCCCGCCGTCGTCCGGCGCGTCCGGCAGGTCCGGCAGCGCCAGGTCCTCCACCGGACGGTCCGGACGGAACGGGCGCGCGCCCGGAGGGTCCGCGGGCTCCTCGCCGTACCCCGCGACGATCGCGGCCCACGCCGCCTCCTCGTCGATGGGCTGCGGGTCGCGCTCCCCGTCCTGCTGCTCAGCCACCGCTCGCGAGTCCCTTCTCCCCGATCGCACCGATCCCGTCGGTCGGCTCCGGAGCCGCCTCCGGGGCGAGCCGGGTCACGAACGCCCAGCTCTCCTCGAAAATGCGCTCCGCATCGTGGTCCAACGTCGCCACGTGGTAGCTCTGTTCCAGCACGATCTCCTTGACGTCCGTGGACGACACCCGGCTGAGGATCCGCGCCGAGTCGGCCGGCGGCACCACGTGGTCCTGAGCGCTGTGCAGCAGCAGCATCGGCTGCGTGACCTGCGGCAGCTCCCCGTCGACCACCTGGAACAGGCGCCGCAGCGAGTGCGCCGCGTGCAGCGGCACCCGGTCGTAGCCGACCTCGTCGTTGCCCGGCTTGGCGATGTCGCTGGCGATGCCCTTGGTGGTGGGCACGAAGTGGCGGACGACCGGCAGCGCGTACGCCGCCAGACCGTGCACCTTGTTGCCGGGGTTGACCAGGACGATGCCGCTGATCGCGTCACCGTGCCGCGCCGCGAGCCGCAGCGTCAGCGCGCCGCCCATCGACAGGCCCATGACGAAGACCCGCTCGCAGCGCGCGCTCAGCTCGCGCAGCTCGCGGTCCACCTCCGCGTACCAGTCGTGCCAGGTGGTGACCTGCATGTCCTGCCAGCGGGTGCCGTGCCCGGGCAGCAACGGCAGCGACACCGTCAGTCCGTGCCCGGCCAGGTACTCGGCCCAGGGGCGCAGCGACTGCGGGGAGCCGGTGAATCCGTGACAGAGGAGGACGCCGACCTTGCCGCCCTCGTGGCGGTAGGGCTCGGCTCCAGGAAGGACCGACACGGGGTCTCCTGTTCGGGGTTCGACGACGAAAAGGGGAAGGCTTTCACCGTACGCGACCGGGCCGACACCGACCAGGTCCGTCCGCACGAAGAGGACTGCGGGGAGCGCGGGATCAGGAGGAGAACGGGATAAGGTCATCCCGACGAGCACGTGGAAGGCACGGAAGGCATGGCGAGTTGATCTACGGCGCAATGAAGTTCTCCCTCGGAGGGTCCCTGAAGCTCGCCTTCAGGCCCTGGGTGGAGGGCCTCGAGAACATTCCCGCCGAGGGGCCGGCCATCCTCGCGAGCAACCACCTCTCCTTCTCCGACTCCTTCTTCCTGCCCGCCGTGCTCGACCGCAAGGTCACCTTCATCGCCAAGGCGGAGTACTTCACCACCCCGGGCGTCAAGGGCCGCCTCACGGCCGCCTTCTTCAAGGGCGTCGGGCAGCTCCCGGTGGACCGCTCCGGCGCCCGCGGCGCCGGCGAGGCGGCCATCAAGGCCGGCATCGAGGTCATCGAGAGCGGCGGCCTGTTCGGCATCTACCCCGAGGGCACCCGCTCGCCCGACGGACGGCTCTACCGCGGCAAGCCCGGCGGTCTCGCGCGCGTGGCGCTGGCCACCGGCGCGCCGGTGATCCCGGTCGCCATGATCGACACCGAGAAGATCCAGCCGCCCGGCAAGGTCCTGCCCAAGCTGATGCGCCCGGGCATCCGGATCGGCAAGCCGCTCGACTTCACCCGCTACCAGGGCATGGAGGGCGACCGCTTCATCCTGCGCTCGGTGACCGACGAGGTCATGTACGAGATTATGAAGCTGTCCGGGCAGGAGTACGTGGACATCTACGCGACGGCCGCGAAGCGCCAGATCGCCGATGCCGAGAAGGCCGCCAAGGAGGCCGTCAAGGCCGAGATCGCGGCACGGGAAGAGTCCGGCGCCTGACCCTCCGAGGAGGAGGGGGCGCCCGGGGGTGGGGGAGATGGCCAGGCGCGAACGGGTCGTGCGGATGTCGGTCGAGCAGCCGCTGTGGCGTGCGCTCACCGGGTACCGCGTGCTCACGATGGGTTACGCGGTGCTGCTCGGCGTCCTCGGCCGGGACCGCTTCGAGCGGCCGTGGGTCGCCGTCGCCGTCTTCGCCGTGATCTGTGTGTGGACCCTGGCCACGCTGCCGCAGGTGTCCGGCGCGATCCGCTGCACCAAGCGCTTCCTGGTCGTCGACCTGGCCATCGCGCTCACCGGCATCCTGCTCACCCCGGTCGCCGACGAGCAGGCGCAGAGCGTGGAGGGGCCCACCCTGCCCTCCATCTGGACCGCCGGTGCGGCCCTCGCGTACGCGATCAAGGGCGGCTGGCGCTGGGCGGCCTTCGCCTCCTCGCTGATCGCCGCCGCCAACCTCGTCGCGCGCGGCGAGCCCAGCCTCGACACCCTGCACAACGTGCTCCTGGTGTGGGTGGCCTCCGTCGCCGTCGGATACATCGTCGAGGTCGCCCGGGCCTCCGAGCGCACCCTCGCCCGCGCCCTGGAGATCGAGGCCGCCACCCGCGAGCGCGAGCGGCTCGCCCGCGACATCCACGACGGCGTGCTCCAAGTCCTCGCCATGGTGCAGCGCCGCGGCACCGCCCTCGGCGGCGAGGCGGCCGAGCTGGGCCGGATGGCCGGCGAGCAGGAGGTCGCGCTGCGCACCCTGGTGGCCGGTGGCCTCACCCGCCGCTCGTACGTCTCCGAGGACGAGTCGGAAGGCGCGGTCGTCCGCCTGGTGGAGGAGCCGGAGGACATCGACGACCCCGGCACCGACGTCGATCTGCGCACCCTGCTCGCCCCGCGGGCCGGAGCCAGGGTCACCCTCTCCGACCCCGGCACGCCCGTTCCGCTGCCGTCCCCGGCCGCCCGTGAACTGGCCGCGGCCGTCGGCGCCGCCCTGGACAACGTACGGGTGCACGCCGGCGACGGGGCCCGGGCCTGGATCCTGGTCGAGGACTGGGGCGACGAGGTGATCGTGACCGTACGGGACGACGGGCCCGGCATCCCCGAGGGCCGGCTCGCGAAGGCCGAGGGGGAGGGCCGGATGGGCGTCGCCCAGTCCATCCGCGGCAGACTGCGGGACCTCGGCGGCAGCGCCGAGCTGATCTCCGTGCCCGGACAGGGCACCGAAGTGGAACTGAAGGTCCCGCGCGCACCGCGCGAGCGACGGGGGAAGGCAGGAACGAAGTGAGCGAGCGGCTGAACGAGCAGCAGGCGGACGGGCAGCGGCCGGTCAGGGTCATGGTGGTCGACGACCACCCGATGTGGCGGGACGCGGTCGCCCGCGACCTCTCCGAGGCGGGCCTCGACGTGGTGGCCACCGCCGGAGACGGCGAGCAGGCGGTACGCCGGGCCGCCGCGGCCGGCCCGGACGTCCTGGTCCTCGACCTGAACCTGCCCCTCAAGCCGGGCGTCCAGGTCTGCAAGGAACTGGTCGGCGCCGACCCGCGCCTCAGGGTCCTGGTCCTCTCCGCGAGCGGCGAGCACGCCGACGTCCTGGAGGCCGTGAAGTCCGGCGCCACCGGCTATCTGCTGAAGTCGGCCAGCACCGAGGAGCTGATCGACGCGGTGCGCCGCACCGCCGTCGGCGACCCCGTCTTCACCCCCGGCCTCGCGGGCCTGGTCCTCGGCGAGTACCGCCGGCTCGCCTCCGAGCCCGCCCCCGCGCCCGGCGCCGACGAGCCCAAGGCCCCGCAGCTCACCGAGCGGGAGACCGAGGTGCTGCGGCTCGTCGCCAAGGGCCTGAGCTACAAGCAGATCGCCGAACGGCTCGTCATCTCGCACCGCACGGTGCAGAACCACGTCCAGAACACCCTCGGCAAGCTCCAGCTGCACAACCGGGTCGAGCTCGTCCGTTACGCCATAGAGCGCGGCCTCGACGACGCCTGAGGCACCCGGGCCCGCCCGGCAGCCGCGCGTCGGGCGGGCCCGTATATTCGCTCCTGGTGACTGACCCAGAGGCGAATTCGGCGTTCAACCCGGGAGGGCCCGTGGAGATCCTGGCATTCGGCGTGCAGGCGGACGAGAAGCCGCTGATCGAGAAGGCCTTCGAAGGGCACCACGACGTCAGGTGCCTGGACGTCTTCCTCGACGAGGACACCGCGCGCATCGCCGCCGGCTACGAGATCATCTCCACCAGCGTCAACGCCAACCTCGACAACCGGGTGCTCCAGACCCTGGCGGCCGGAGGCACCCAGCTGATCGCCCAGCGCTCCACCGGCTTCAACAACATCGACCTCGACGTGGCCGAACGGCTCGGCCTCACCGTCGCCCGCGTCTCGTACTACTCGCCGTACTCCGTCGCCGAGTTCGCCTGGACCCTCGCGATGGCCGTCAACCGGCGCATCGTCCGGGCCTCCAACCGCACCCGCGACTTCGACTTCCGGCTCGACGGGCTGATGGGCCGCGACCTGCGCGGCCGCACCGTCGGCGTGCTCGGCACCGGCAAGATCGGCGAGGCCTTCACCCGGATCGCCCACGGCTTCGGCATGCACCTGCTCGGCTGGGACGTCGCCGAGAACCCCGCCTGCCTGGAACTCGGCATGAAGTACGCGGACAAGGACCGCATCTTCGCCGAGGCCGACCTGATCAGCCTGCACGTGCCGCTGCTTCCGGCCACCCAGCACATCATCGACGCGGCCGCCCTGCGCGCGATGAAGGACGACGCGATCCTGGTGAACTCCAGCCGCGGCGGCCTCATCGACACCGAGGCCCTGGTCGGCGAACTCCGCGCGGGCCGCTTCGCCGGGGTGGGCCTCGACGTGTACGAGGCGGAGGCCGGGCTCTTCTTCCAGGACAAGTCCCTGGCGGGCATCGAGGACGACACCCTGGCCCGCCTGGTGACCTTCCCCAACGTGGTGGTCACCTCCCACCAGGCGTACTACACGGCCGACGCGGTCGGCCAGATCATCGACACCACGGTCCAGAACGTCCTCGACCACCTGGCCGGCAGGCGCAGCGAGAACGTCCTGGTCCCGCGGATCCCGTAGCACCTTCAGACGAGTACGCCCGCCAGGAGCGAGGCCGTCACCGCCGCGCCGTCCATGGTCAGCACCGACTCCGGGTGGAACTGCACCCCGGCGAAGCCCGGACCGCGCAGCGCGTGCACCTCGTCCGTCGCCGGGTCCCGGCTCACCTCGATCCGGTGCAGCGCCAGCTCCGTCGCCGTCCGGTCGTCGCAGCGCGCCGTGAAGCTGTTGTAGAAGCCGACCGTCTGCTCCTGCCCGAACAGATCGATCCGCACCTGGGCGCCCTGGAACGGGGTCTGCTTCCGTACCAGCTCCAGGCCCAGTTCGGCCGCGATCAGCTCGTGGCCCAGGCACACGCCGAGCAGACCGTGCCGGTGGGCGCGGAGCAGCTCCGCGGTCAGGCCGCGCAGGAAGCGCATCTTCGGGTCGGCCGCGTCCTGCGGGTCGCCGGGGCCCGGGCCGAGGACCACCGGGCCCTCGTGGGCCAGGGCGAGCTCCCGCAGACCCGGCTCGTCGTAGCGCAGCACCGACACCTCCAGGCCCGAGGAGCGCAGCAGGTGCGCCAGCATCGCGGTGAAGGTGTCCTCGGCGTCGATCACCAGCGCGTGGCCGGACAGCTCCGCCGACCGCACCTGCATCTTCAGCCAGAACGGCGCCAGGTCGGCCCGCCGCGCGTCCAGCGCCGCCCGCACCCGCGGGTCCTCGGCGAGCCGGGTCGGCACCGCGCTCTCCTCGCGCGGCCGCCCCTCCCGCACTCCCATCGCGGCCAGCACGCCCGCCGCCTTCGCGTGGGTCTCGGCGACCTCGCCCGCCGGGTCGGAGTGCCGGACGAGCGTGGCACCGACCGGTACCCGAAGGGTCCCGTCCGCGCCGATGTCGGCGGTACGGATGAGGATGGGCGAGTCCAGGGTCTGCGCCCCGTTCTCGTCGGTGCCGAGCAGCGCGAGCGCGCCCGCGTAGTAGCCGCGGCCGCCGACCTCGTGCCGCTCGATCACCCGGCAGGCGTTCTGCAGCGGAGACCCGGTGACGGTCGCCGCGAACATCGTCTCGCGCAACACCTCGCGCACGTCGAGCGAGGAACGCCCGCGCAGCTCGTACTCGGTGTGGGCGAGGTGCGCCATCTCCTTCAGACGGGGGCCGATCACCACCCCGCCGCGGTCGCCGACGGTGCACATCATCTTGAGCTCCTCGTCGACCACCATCGACAGCTCCTCGGTCTCCTTGCGGTCGGCCAGGAACGCGAGCAGGTCCTCGGGGGTCGGCGCGGCGCCCGCCGGGTAGCGGTAGGTGCCGCTGATCGGGTTCATCACGACCGTGCCTCCGGTCATCCGGACGTGCACCTCGGGGCTCGCGCCGACGAGGGTCCGGTCACCGGTGTGGACGACGAAGGTCCAGTACGCGCCCCGTTCGCCCGTGAGCAGCCGCCGGAACAGGGCCAGCGCGTCGGCCCGCCCGAAGCCCGGGATCCCGCCGGTGTAGGTGCGCCGGATGACGAAGTTGGCGCCCTCGCCGGCGCCGATCTCCTCGTCGATGACCCGGCGCACGATCCGCCCGTACTCCTCGTCGGAGACGTCGAACCCGCCGCCCTCGACCCGTACGGCATGGGCGGGAAGCTGCGCGAGGGCCTCGGTGAGCGGCAGCTCGTACGTCTCCTCGGCGACCAGGACCGAGAGCGGGGTGCCGTCGTCGCGTACGTCGAAGCCGCGCTCGCGGATCTGCCGGAACGGCACCAGGGCGAGCGCCGGCCGCCCGCCCACCGGCAGGTCGGCGAGGTGCTCGGCCTCGTGCACCGGGCCGATCAGGGCCTCGACGGTGTCGTGGTCCCGGCCCGGGGTGCGCCGGCGCAGCAGCGCGAAGGGCGGGCAGGAGGCGTCGAGGAGACGGGAGAGGTCCATGGGCGGGTGGTTCCTTCCGTGGGAGTCGGAGAGGAACGGCCTCGCGGGTACGAGAAAGGCCGCCCCTCGGGCGGCCTTCGCGTGTGTCTGGGAGTACGCGCAGTCAGTGGGCCGCCGAATGAGCGGTCCACCACCAGTTCTGGTTCGAGTGCGCGAACATGCGAGCACTGTAACGCAGCCGGATACGCGAACGGGGCCCGTTCCGCACCGTGGACGGTGCGGTACGGGCCCCCGGTAACGCGGAAGGGGTCACACGACCGTACGGTGCGCAAGCGGGAGTGGGGGGTGGTTGGAAATGATGTAG
>NZ_JBEZHV010000026.1:0-101207 GCF_040650755.1 Streptomyces sp. NPDC048623 | reverse complement strand
CCCAGTCGTTGGTGCCGCGGACCCGGCGGCGGCGGTTCTCCCAGCCGTCGTCCATCTTGCGCGAGGTGCCGGGCAGGATGCGCCCTGCTGGGAGCGTTCTGGGCCGACTAGTCGATCTTCTGCCACGGTTTGCAGTCGGAGGTTTGGAACGCCTTGTCGTTCGGGTTGATCTTGACGATGACCTGCCCTTCAGCGTTTCCATTGGCGACGATGTCCCCCAGCTCGCCGGTGGTGTCGCTCAGCCGTGCCCAGTAGCAGAGGACGTTGTCCTTGCCGTCGCTGCGATATGTGCCCGGCTGGATGTCCTTGCCCACGAGGAAGACGCCGTCACCGGGGATCTCCGCAGCGGCTGCGGCGTCCTTCTTCGGCGCGGTGGTGGCAGGCTGTGAAGCTGTGTGGGTCTCGGACGGTCCGCCCGTCTGCGGAGGGGCCGTCACCGTCCGGGAGGTGGAAGGAGTCTCTGCGACATCACCCCGCGACCCGACCACGCCGATGAGCACGCCCACCAGCAGCCCACCGAGCGCTGCTGCCGCATGGCTGAGGATCTTCCTGTGCGGCGAAGGGGCGGCCGCAGGCGAAGGCAGCGGCTGCCCTCGCTGCGGTCCTGGCGGCGGACCTGTGGGTCTGTTTCCGCTCATGCCATCAGGTTGCGCCCCTCAGCCGTGATCCGCATGGGACCGCCTCCTGCTGGAGGAGCCAGTCGACTGTCTGCTGCCGGCTGCGTATGCGCCTCACCGGGCACGCTCACGATGGTGTTGCGGCAGCATGGGCAGCGGTCAGGCTTGGCCGTAGAGGGCCGTCAGGTCGATCAGCCGGACGGCTGCGTCTGACGTAGCAGCGGCGTGCGCCTTGTCGTTGAATCCGGCTCCACTGAAACAGATCAGCCGCGTGTCGGTCGTGTCGTAGCGCCCGGCTTGGGTGATGAGGTCGCGGATGTGTCGGAGGCGTTCGATGTGGGCAGCGCCCATGGTGTCGTTCCACTTGGCCTCTCCGATGGCCAGCAGCGGCGGCTTGGCGCCGTCTGCGATTCCGATGACCGCCACATCGACCTCGTGGCCGGTACGGGCCTTGGGGTCGTGAACGACACCGTGTCCGACACGGGCCGGCAGACCGCCGAGCAGTTCGGGGTCGGCGTGATGCAGGGCCCAGTCGCGGCAGACCTGTTCGAAGTGGGGCCCGAGGACGTTGCTGACGTAGCGGCGACGGCTGGCTTGCCAGACCCGTGCCGCGCTGCCGGGGCGTTCGAGCTGGTCCCAGACCGGTCGCATGATCGCGTGGTAGAAGCCGATCAGCGGTTCGGCGATGCGGTAGGTGGGACGGTTGTCGCGGAAGGCGTCCGCGTCCCGGTGCAGCAGACCCGCATCTTCGAGGACGTTGATGGGATGGGCGATGTCGGTGGCCTTGCGTTCCAGGTAGCCGGCCATGCCCCCGCGCGTGGCGTTGCCGTCGGCGACGGCGGCCAGGACGGACAGATACAGGGCGGTGTCGCGAAGGTCGGGTTCTTCGGCCAGCAGATAGCGGGCCTCGCGGAAGAGGGGGGTTTCGGGGTTGAGGACGGTGCGGACGACCCAGTCGTCGAAGTCGTCCGGGCCCTTTGGCGTGTCGCCGCGTGCGAATTCGCGCCGATAGGCCGGGGTGCCGCCCACGATCGCGTTCACCTTCATGGCCAGGTGGGGGTCGGTGATGTCCCAGAACTCGGCGGCGAGGCGGTGGTCCAGGGGGCGGACGACCAGCTCCAGCCCCGCCCGTCCGCGCAGGGGGGCGCTACCTGAGAGCAGCCTGCCCATGAAGGACAGGGCCGAGCCGCACAGCAGCAGCCGGGTACGGGAGTTGGCGCGCTGGTCACGCAGGGGCCGCAACGCCTCCTGGATGATCGAGGGCAGCTCGGGGTTGGCCTTGGCGAGGTACGGAAACTCGTCGATCACCACGGGGACGGGCCGCTCGGCGCCGAGTGCGAGCAGTGCGTCGACGGCCTCTGCCCAGTCGGCGAAGTGGAACGGGCTGGCAGGACGGACGTGGGCGGTCAGCGCCGCGCTGATCCGCCGTAGCGACTCGGCATCGGCGGCCTCGGTCGCACCGAAATAGAACCCTCCGGCGGCTCGGCACGCGGCATCCAGCAGGAACGTCTTGCCCTGGCGGCGGCGCCCGGAGACCACACCCAGGGTCGCGCCGGGCTGCGGATCGGTGATGAACCGGCTCAGCGCCGACCACTCGTAATCCCGGTCGAACATCTCGGCAGGCTTGTCCACGAGTGCTCCAGATAGAGAAGTACACCTACATAAAACATACCTCTAGTTCTTGTCGAGAGCTGGGAGGGAAATCGATACGGGAAAACCCAAGAGGCCCGATCCGCCTGATGCGAACCGGGCCTCTGAGCTGGCGGAGGCCGTCCGGACGGGCCCGGGCCGGGCCCGCTCCCTCGGGCCCGGCCCGTCGTCACAGGCGGGCCAGTGCCCCGAGCGCGGCGTTGTAGCCGCACATCCCGTGCGCCCCCGCACCGGGGGGCGTGGCCGCCGAGCAGAGGTACACCCCGGGTACGCCGGTCGAGTACGGGTTGATCGCGGCCCTCGGCCGGAACACCAGCTGCAGCGGGTCGTTCGCGCCGGTGACGATGTCGCCGCCGACGTAGTTCTCGTTGTGGGTGCTCATCTCCGTCGTCGAGCGGACGTAGGTCGCCCGGATGCGGTCGCGGAATCCGGGCGCGAACTGCTCGATGCGGCGGATGATCGCCTCTGTGGCGTCGCCGGTGTAGCCGGCCGGCACGTGGGCGTAGGCGTACAGCGGGTGTACGTCGCCGGCCGAGCGGGTCCTGTCCGCGACGTACTGCTGGCCGACGAGGACGAACGGCTGCGCGGGCATCCGGCCGGAGCAGACCAGCTTCTCGGCCGCCTCGATCTCGCCGAGTGTGCCGCCGAGGTGGACGGTGCCCGCGGTTCGCGAGCCCTCGTGGGTCCATGGCACGCCGCCCTCGACCGCGAAGTCGACCTTGAACGCGCCCGGCCCGTGCCGGTAGGCCGTGTAGGCGCGCCGTACCCGCCCGGGCATCTGGTCGCCGACGATACGGGCGGCGGCGGACGGTGAGGTGTCGAGCATGACCACGTCCACCTGCCCGCGCTCCCCGAGTTTCCCGAGCTCCCCGAGCGAGGTGACGCGGCGGCCGGTCTCGAACTCCACGCCGTACTCCGCCGCCCTGGCCAGAATCGCGTCGCGGATCGCGACCGATCCGCCCTCGGCGACCGGCCAGCCGTAGGCGTGGGCTGCGGTGGTGAGGGCGACGCCGATCGCCGAGGAGGCCACGGTGTTCAGCGGCCGGAACGCGTGGGCCGCGACGCCGGCGAACAGGGCCTGGCCCTCCGGCGTACCGAACCGGCGGGCCAGCACCGTGGCGGGCAGCCCGGAGAACAGCCCGAACCGGGCGAGGTGGACCGGGTGCCTCGGCAGGTGCAGCACGGGCCGCAGGAACTCCTGGCTGATCGTGTCGAACCGGTCGGTGAGCGGCCCGAACACCCGGGACCAGGACTTTCCGGCGGACCCGAGGCCCTCCGCGGTCCGCGTCACCGAGCGGTGGAGCACCGCTCCCCGGCCGTCCTGGAGCGGGTGCGCCATCTCCGCCGGGGCCCAGCGCCAGGTCAGCCCGGCGCCGGCGAGATCGAACCGCTCGGCGAACGCCGAACCCAGCGCCAGCGGGTGGAAACCGGAGCACTCGTCGTGCACGAGCCCGGGGAGGGTCAGCTCGCTGGAGCGGATGCCGCCGCCGAGTGTGTCGGCGGCCTCGATCACCCTCACCCGCACGCCTTCGGCCGCGAGGGTGAGGGCGGCGGCGAGCCCGTTGGGCCCGCTGCCGACCACGACGGCCGTTGTCACGACGTCAGTCCCATCCCCGGCGCGGCCCCCGCCGGCCCAGGCGCTGCCTGCTGTTCCGGCCGGCGCGCGGAGGGGTGGTACTCGGGGTGTCTCCAGGTGACGTTCGACGGGATCGGGCCGTTCGGAAGCCAGGGCTGCTGCTCGACGCAGTCGCTCACCAGCCAGGTACCGCGCTCGACGATGCCCAGCGCCGCGTCCATCACGAAGTACTCCTGGGTCTTCTTGTGGATCGGCTGGGACTCCACCCAGACGATCACGAACTCCCCCGGTGCGAATCCCACCCGCTTCTGGATGGCCTCGATCAGCTGGTCGTCGTGGAGGTGTCCGTCGCCGAAGTTCCAGCCTATGACGCTGTTGCAGCCGAACTCGCCGTCGCGGAGCGTGTACGACTCGTAGGTGTCACCGAGATAGCGCTGCAGGGTCGAGATCAGGCCACGGCCCTGGCTGTGCATCGAGCGCCAGACGATCGCCAGCTCCATCGTCATGGTGGCCACGTCCGGCTCGTAGCCGAACGCCACGAGCTGGTCGATCTGGTTCTTCGCCGGCTTCTTCAGCTGGTTGAGCTTCGCCTCGGCGCCCGGTGCGAAGGCCCAGGTCGCCGATGCCCAGTTGCCGGCGTACTGACGCATCGAGGGCAGGAAGGAGACCAGGTCGGGGCGCAGGTTGCCGAGCACCGGGAAGAACAGCAGGCCCGCGGTGACGGCCGGCAGCATCCACGGCTGCGAGAAGTCGAGCACGCCGTAGCCCTCGCCGACCGGGTGCCCGACGAAGAGGAACAGGTAGATGTAGGAGAACAGGACGTTCCACTCCAGCGGCACCGCGAGCGGGAAGGTGGACACGATGAACAGGTGGAGGGCCACCATGCAGGCCACGGCCACCAGGGTCAGCTCCCGGTCGGTGCTGAACAGCAGCACCGGTGGCACGACGAGTTCGGCGGTGGTGCCGAGGATGTGGGCCATGAACCACGAGAGCCGGGAGGGCTTCAGGTCCCCGCCGCCGACGCCGCGGTAGTGGGCCCGTTTGACGGACTTCGGCCGCCACGGGGCGTTGGAGACCATCGGCGGGATGACGTTGATGAAGTGCTTGCCGAACTTCGAGACCGCCGCGCCCACCATGACCACGACGATGAGCAGCTTGGCGGCGATGATCAGGTCGGTGAACGGCAGCGTCGCCGAGAACAGCATGATCGGCAGGTACTGTTCGCCGCGGGCGGCCAGGAAGAGCACCTTGTCGCGCAGGCCGCAGAGCACGAGCAGGACCAGCGGGAGCGCCATCAGCGCGGGGCGGACCAGGCCGCCGGCGGCCTCCGGCCGCGCCGCGGCCAGTGAGGCGCTGTGCACGCCGGGCAGGACGAGCGCGAGCGCGAGTGAGCCGAGCGCGGCGGCGTACAGCAGGACGTCGAAGGCGGTACGGCGGTCGCCCCGGGTGAACGGGACCTTGCCGGGCCAGGGGGGCAGCCGGATGGTGCCGGGCCTCAGCCAGTACGCGGCGCCGCCGGTCATCGGCTTGAAGTGGCCGGCGAGCGGGCCCCAGGTGCCGGCGACGCCGAACAGCTCGAGCAGCACCGTCCACAGCACGAGCTTCTGGTAGACGATCGGCTCGTCCCACCAGCCGGCGACGTCGAGCGGCGAGCCGACGTGAGAGGTCAGCGTGGCGGCGAGGACGCCGCCCAGCGCGTAGAAGAGGACGAGCTTCACGATGTAGATCGTGTGCACCATCCGCGGGCTGCCGAAGCCGTTCTCGGCCCAGAAGGCGGTCAGCAGCCGGATCCGCTCCGTGCGCGGGCGGGCCATGAACTCCCGGGACTCGTACGGCGGGACGGTGGGCGTGAGGAAGGGCATGTCAGGCTCCCGTCGTGGAGGGGGCGGGGAGGTGGTTGCCACGCGCGCGCAGCGCGGGCTTGTCGATCTTGCCGACGGGGTTCTTCGGCAGCGCGTCGACGCGGTGGATCGCCGTCGGCACCTTGACCTTGGTCAGGTGGGTGCGGCAGTGCTCGGTCAGCGCGTCGAGGTCGAGCACGGTGCCGGGGTAGACCGTGACGTAGGCGGCCGGGACCTCGCCGTACACCGGGTGAGGGGCGCCCACGACGGCCGCTTCGAGGACGCCGGGGTAGGCGTGCAGGACGGCCTCGATCTCCTTGGGGTAGATGTTCTCGCCGCCGCGGATGATCATGTCCTTGATCCGGTCGACGATGCGCAGATAGCCGTCCTCGTCGAGGACGCCGACATCGCCGGTGTGCAGCCAGCCGTCGCGCAGGGTCTCCTCGGTGGCCTCGGGCCGGTTGAGGTAGCCCCGCATGACGTTGGGCCCCTGGATGACGACCTCGCCGCGCTGACCGGCCGGGACGAAGGAGCCGTCCGGCGCCATGATCCGGACCGTCTGACCGGGGAGCGGCAGGCCGACGGTGCCCGGCTTGCGCACGCCCTGGAGCGGGTTGACGGTGCTGGCGCAGGTGCCCTCCGTCAGGCCGTAACCCTCGACGACGGGGAACCCGAACCGGCTCTCGGCCGCCTCGAGGAGTTCCTTCGACGCCGGAGCCGCACCGCAGATGGCGACGCGGACGGAGGAGGTGTCCACGGTGACGTCCTCGGGCAGGGACACCAGGTGGGCGTAGATGGTCGGCACGGCCGAGAAGTACGTCGGCCGCAGCGTCCGCACCGCGTCGAGGAAGCGCTCGGGGTGGAAGCGCTCCAGCAGGCTCAGCCGCCCGCCCGCGGTCATCGGCGTGAGGAAGCTGACGCAGATCGCGTTGACGTGGAACAGCGGAAGCACCAGCAGGCAGTGGTCCTGGCCGGTGACGCCCAGACCCCCGCCCATCATGGACGCCATCGCGTCGAGTTGGGCGTGGTCGAGCATCACGCCCTTCGGCCGGCCGGTGGAGCCGCTGGTGTAGATGAGCAGGGCCAGGTGGCCGGGCTTCGTGGCGGGTTCCGGGAGCGCGACGGTGCCGGCCGCCGTCCGGCGGAGGTCGTCGACGGCCAGGCTGGTCCGGCCCGCGCTCGGCGCCTCGGGGCCGAGGTTCACCACGAGTGCCGCGTCGGCGTCGGTGATCTGGTGGTCGGCCTCGTGGGCCGTGAAGACCGGATTGACCGGGGTCACGGCCGCGCCGAGGCGCCAGGCCGCGACCAGCGAGACGAGCAGCTCGACGCGGTTCGGCAGCATGACCGCCACCACGGAACCGGGGCCGACGCCGTGCTCGGCGAACTGCTCGGCCACCGCGTCGACCCACGCGGTGAACTCGGCATAACTGAGGTCGTGCCGGTCGTCGCGGACGCACGGCCGGTCGTCGTACGCCACGGGTCGGTGCCACGGGAGGTAGCCGAGATCGGACATGGTGGGACTCCTCTTCCGGTCTTCCGGACTGATGTGGCTGGTACGTTAAGGACGCGTTTCAGGGCGATCACTGTCCCGGGAGACCAAAGAAGCCGCGCGCTTTCGTGCCGCGGGGGACTGCCGGTGAGACGGGAACGGCCCTGTCGGCGCGACAGGAACGGATCCCGGTGGTCGCCGGGTCCAGGACCGGCCGCAGGAGGCGCCGATGGCCGACCCGCGCGTCACCGCCCGGATCACCGCACTCGGCGAGCGGCTCACCCGCGAACTGCCCGAGCTCACCCAGGCGTTGCAGAACGAGATGACGGGACGGATCCTCGACCTGCGCGGCGACAGGGTCCTCGTCGAGCTGCTGGCGGCCAGCATCAGGAGCAACCTCGAGACCGTGGTCCAGGTGCTCCGCCACGGCGTGGACGTGGACGACGTGACCACGCCGGCCGGCGCCCGGGAGTACGCGCGCAGGCTCGCCCAGCACGGCGTGTCCCCCAACGCGCTGGTGCGCGCCTACCGGCTCGGACAGCGGATGGTGCTGGACTGGGCGTACGCGCTGATCGTGGAGGGCGAGCCCGACGCACGTCTCGCGTTGGAGGCGTACCACGAGCTGTCCCGGATCACCCACCGCTACATCGACTCGGTCTCCGAGCAGATGATCGCCGAGTACCAGCAGGAGCGTGAGCGCTGGCTGGCCCGCCGCAGCACGGTCCGCGCCGAGATCCTCGGACGCCTCATCGCGGGGGAACCGGTCAATGTCGCCACGGCCGAGTCCGGCCTCGGGCACCGGCTCCGGCAGCGCCATCTCGGAGCCCTGCTGTGGACCTCCGGCCCGTCGTCGTGGGACGCCGACCTCGGCGCCCTGGAGAACGCCGCCTTCCGGCTCGGCAAGGCGATCGGCGGGCCGGGCAGCCCGCTGTTCTGGCCCAGGGACCGGACCACCGGCTGGGTCTGGTTCACCCCCGGTCCCGACGCCCCCGTGCCCGACCCGGCCGAGCTGGAGGCCGCTCTCGCCGACCTCGACCCCCAGGTACGCGTGGCCCTCGGGACGCCGGCGTCCGGACCCGACGGGTTCCGGGTCACCCATCTCGAGGCCCTGCGGGCCCAGCAGGTCGCCCTGGTGGCGCAGGAGCGCTCACCGCGCGTGACGTCGTACGGCGACGCCCAGGTGCGGGCCGCGTCCCTGCTGGTCGGGGACCTCGACGAAGCCCGCCGCCTCGTCGCCGGCGCGCTCGGCGGGCTGGCCGTGGACACCGAGAACGCCGAGCGGCTGCGCGAGACGATGCTGGCCTTCGTCACCGAGAGGGGCAGCTACCTGGCGACCTCCCAGCGTCTGCACCTGCACAAGAACACGGTGAAGTACCGGATCGAGAAGGCGGTCGAGGAACGCGGCCGACCGATCGACGAGGACCGCCTCGACCTCGAACTCGCGCTCATCGCCTGCCGCTGGCTGAGGACCGCGGTCCTCCAGCCGGCCACCCGCTGACGGCGGCGGTGACGGCGGCGGCGGCGCAGGACGCAGCGGCCCGACCTGCCGCACGCCCCCGCGACAACGACGAAGGTCCCGGCCGCAGTGCGGCCGGGACCTTCGTTTTGGCTGGTCAGCCGTGGCGGAGGATACGAGATTCGAACTCGTGAGGGGTTGCCCCCAACACGCTTTCCCATTCTCCTCGGTGCCGTCCGGGTGAGTTCGCCCCGGTCCTGACCTGCGACTGCACCAGGCCGCAGATGGGGCCTGAACCCCGGCGGACAGGGATGAATGAGACCAGAACTGAGACCAGCCCCTGAAGCTCATGCTGAACACGCCGTTCGTGATCGCCATGCAGTGCTTCGTCGAGAGCAATCGGCGGACGTCGCGAAACGTCCAGGCAAGGCTCGTTTCCACCGTGCGGGGTGATCCCTGCGTCGGCCAGGAGGTCGGCGACTGCACGACGCCAGATCGCTGAGGATCCTCGCCAACATGGATCGGGACCTGCATCAATCCCTCATCCCTGAAGGGCTTCGAGAGCCGACCACTAAGCTGCTGGACCGTGAGCTGATCACAGCGGCGGGCGCGTGTCGCTCTGCACGGCCGGGCGGAAACGGGGGACGGATGCGTGAGGATCAGCAGCGAGCGGCGGCGACCCGGCGGCAGATGCTGTTTGCGGGGTGGGTCGCCCCGAACCAGGTACAAGCGGCCGGGAAGCTGCTCGATGCCTACCGTGCGGGCGGGCAACGGCTGGCCGCCGCCCGTCGGTCCGGAGACCTGCCGACCGCGCAGGAGTCTCTCGTCCAGCAGCTGGCCGCACAGCGGGAGTTGGGCGAGCTGATCGGCGGGTGGAATGCCGGCCGGCTACTGGACGCCGCCGACCGTCCGGCGGAGCCGGTGTCCGTCTTCGTGGACGAGACCACGGTGCGCGCGCAGCATGTGCAGCGCGCTGGGCTGGGGACGTTGCAGGCGTATGGTGCGGTGGCGGTGCCGGGTGAGCTGCTGCCGGTCTTCGCTGCCCGCGTGGCTGGGATCCGGGTCGAGTTCGGGCTGGGCACCGAGGAGTTGAAGTGGTCGCCGGACCGGAAGCGGCAGCCGGCCCAGTTCGCACTCGGTGCCCGCGGCCGTGAGCCGGTGCAGCGGGCTCTGCTGGCCGCGGCCGCCGAGTGCGGGGCCTGGACGGTGACCGTGGTGTGGGACCAGGAACGCGATCCCAGTGAGGACGCCCACCGAGAGAAGTGGATGCTGAAGCTGCTCTACGAGCGGATCAGCATGGGCCTGTCCGACCGGGACGGGCTCGGCACGGTGGTCTTCGACCAGAAGCACTCCCTGCGCGGGCACGACGCGGACTGGCTCGCCGCCACCCGGAAGCTGACCGACTACGGAACCGAGTACACCGCTGCCTCCCGGATAGTGAACCGCTTCGTCATGGGCCCGTCCGACCACCTGCCCGGCCTCCAGCTCGCCGACCTGGTCGTCGGTGCCACCACTGCCCTGGTCGCCGGTCAGAAGGGCGGACTGGCCCTGCGGGAACCTCTGCTGGAGCTGATCCACCGCCGCGAGGACGGGGACCTGTCCGGCGCCGGACTGAAGCTGTGGCCCAGCTCGCTGGAGAACTTGTACTCCTGGATCCAGCATGGTCGGCCCGCCGAGCCGAAGGACCACGACCTGGACGAACTGCTGAGGTCGCTCGCCGGCTATCACCAGCGCACAGTGGGGGGACCTCCGGCCGTTCACCAAGGACGACGGTCTGACGGATCGTCATTGATCTTCAGTCGCATCGGAGGCACCATGCAGTCATGGCTGACGAGCGTTGCGATCACGGGCTGATAGTCGGGCAATGCGGTCACTGCAAGCCGGTCCCCCCGGGCCTGACCGCATCTGTCTGGACCACCAGGGGCGGCTCGGTGTTCCACCGCTCGGTGGCGTGCGACGCGCTCGCCGACGGGCAGGCCCGTGCCGCCCGCACCGGCAGGGACGTACACCAGCCGACCCGCGTCGCGCTGGCTGACGCCATGGCGCAGGGGCGCGGCGCCTGAATCCCCTGCTTCCCCGCCTACCGCCCGACCAGCACCACCAAGCCCTGCCTGGTCCGGGTGGACGCGCAGTGGCTGCGCGGCCTGCTCACCGAGTGGCGCCGGGGTGCCGACGGACGGTGGAGCGGAGTGGTCTCGTACGTCGCCGACGGCGAACAGGTGACTGTCGTCAGGGATCAGGACGACCTGTGCCCCGCATCCTGAGGTCTCCCGTAGCGGTTCTCCATCGTCGCCCCTGATCTTCTCCCCGGCCAGGTGGGAGTCGACTCTCATGGTCGCCACTGTGGAGCTTCTGACGGAACTGCAACCAAAACTGCAACCACGAGACGACGAAGGCCCGGGCCGCGCGATGCGGTCCGGGCCTTCGTGAAGGCGGGGAATACGAAGATCGCGCCAGGCACCGTCGACGCTCAAAGCGCCGAACGTGCGCTGCGCGGGATCCGTGACTACCTCGCGCACAACAAGGACACCACCGCGGACATCACCATCCTCGGTGAAGTCGGTTCCGATGACCCCCTCGTCCTGCCGCGCCCCACCGTCGAGATGTTCGCCGCGATGCTCGCCGCCCTCGCAAACGGGCAAGGCGTGCAGGTCATGCCCGTCAATGCCATCGTGTCCACCCAGGTCGCCGCCGACATGCTCAACGTCTCCAGGCCCCACCTGGTCGGCCTCCTGGAGAAGGGAGACATCCCCTTCGAGCGGGTTGGGCGCCATCGCCGCATCAAGTTCAACGACGTCATGGAGTACAAGCGGAGGGACGACCGCGAGCGGCCGAATGGACCGAGCAGATCCTCGACGAGGTGGAGGCTGCACTCCGCCGCAACGACGTCGGCGACGACGAGAAGCGTGCGGAGCTGCGGCGCCGCATGAACGCAGCTGTACGGGACTGCATCGTTACCGGCCACGAGCCTCTGATCGAGGGGCTCAAGCTCCCCGATCCGAACGACCGCCACGTCCTCGCGGCGGCGATCAGGGCCGGCGCGCAGGTGATCGTCACCGACAACGGCAAGGACTTCCCGTCCGAGTACATAGCGGAGTGGGACACCGAGCAGAAGACCGCTGACGACTTCGTCATGGATCTGATCGACCTGGACGACCGTGTTGTCTACGGCTGCGTCATGGAGATTGTCGGTAGTCGACGGGAGCCGGTCACGTTTGACGACGTGCTGGGCCAACTGGAGAGATCTCAGCTGATCGGATCAGTGAGCATGCTCCGAGGTGGACCTGTCGAGAGCATCTGACTCGCCACGTCTCAGGGCCGGCCGGGATCAGGTGCTGGTCGCGGCCCGCCGCATCTCGCCCCGCTGAAAGCAGACATCGGCGGCGTGGACAAGCTCTGTGGTGGCCTCGTCCGCCTCGTGGCGTCTGACAGGTGCAGGCCCGTGGACGCGACGAAGGCCCGGACCGCTGAGCGGTCCGGGCCTTCGTTTGCCCTGGCGGGCAGAGGCGGAGGATACGAGATTCGAACTCGTGAGGGGTTGCCCCCAACACGCTTTCCAACTGTCCGCCTGGCCGTACTCCGGTGTCCGCAGGGGTTCGCGCGGCAGGTCAGCGGGGATGCGCGAACGGTGGTGAACCCCGGCGATCACCAGCGCACTGGACAAAGAAGAGGACAACGACAGGTGCCGTCCACCTCCTCCGTGGCTCGTCACCTGGTGCACGGGAGACACTGTGCTCGCACAAGAAGGGACGTGGGATCATCGTCACCATGCCAAACCCGGATGCCGCCGATCGAACACTGACTGTTGCTGGGCTCTTCGCCGGCATTGGCGGAGTCGAGCTCGGGCTCGAGGCGGCAGGCCTGCAGACCAAGCTGCTCTGCGAGTGGTGGGAGCCCGCTCAGGCGGTGCTTCAGCAGCGATTCCCGGGTATCCCGCTGCACGACGACATTCAGACCCTGCCGGCGCTTCCTGACGTAGATGTCGTGACGGCCGGTTTCCCTTGCACGGACCTGTCCCAAGCAGGACGGACAGCTGGCATCCATGGGGAAGCGTCCGGGATGGTCAAGCACCTCATCAAGCTCCTGGGCGATGCCTCCCCGCAGTGGGTGGTCATCGAGAACGTGCGGAACATGCTCGCGCTCGACCGCGGCACAGCCATGGAGTACCTGGTCGGTGAGTTCGAGCGGCTCGGCTACACGTGGGCCTACCGACTCGTTGACTCTCGCTTCACGGGCGTACCGCAGCGTCGCCAGCGAGTGATCTTCGTTGCTTCGCGTACAGAGAACCCTTGCTCAGTACTGTTCGCGGATGACGCTGGCGAACGCGCCGAGAGTGACTACCGAGACGGCGCCTTCGGCTTCTACTGGACTGAAGGCAATACCGGCCTGGGCTGGGCGCAGGATGCTCTACCGACCCTCAAGGGCGGCTCGGGCCTCGGTATCCCATCGTCGCCGGCCATGTGGGTACGCGGAGCCGAGCCGGGACGTGCCATTCTCACGCCTAGAATTGAGGACGCCGAAGCGTTGCAAGGCTTCCCTCGTGGTTGGACTGAGCCGGCACTTGAGAGGGCAAAGCGCGGCGTCAGGTGGAAGCTGGTGGGTAACGCCGTCACCGTCGGTGTCTCTGAGTGGCTGGGACGCCGGCTAGTCGAACCCGGAGCGTACGACGACTCGAGCCAGAAACCGCTCGTGAGGGGGACGCGCTGGCCCACGGCTGCTTGGGGCAGCGCGAGCGAGCGTTGGTCAGTCCCGCTGAGCTTGTGGCCCGAGATGCACACGTACCAGCACCTCTTGGACGTGATCGATGTGGACAAGGCTGCCCCGCTGAGCCTTCGTGCGACGGCGGGCTTTCACGGCCGACTGCTCAGGAGCCGGCTCCGCTACCCGCAGGCCTTCTCGGACGCGCTCAAGCTGCATGCGGAGCAGATGTCCAGCCCTGTACCTGCCTAGGAGGCCGCTCGAACGAGAGCTCGTGTCCGCCCCGCCGTTCTTCGTATGGACGGTGGGGCGGCCGCCTGGAGGTTGAGACGGGGAGATCGCCAGATCCACTGATGGGGCATCAGCAGCAACTTGATGGGAGCGATAGGGTGCCCCCGAAAGGGGTGGGTCTTGGAAGCCGTTGACATCCTCACAAGGAGCCTCAGTAGGGCCGTTCCCATAAATGGCCAGATGCTCCAGTACCACGGTCGCAGCGACCGGCATGGCCAGCTCATCTGCTGGGGGATTCTCTTCGACCTGATGCTGACGAGCGACTTGCTGCGCCACCACGTGGAGTCAGGCAAGGTGGTCTTCGGTATCAATCACACGCTGAGGAGCTTCTCACCGGAGAAGAAGAAGCGCCTTGACCTGGTGCTTTGCCGTCCCAAGGCTGGCGCCCCTGCCCCTAGGAGACCCCAAACACTGAGCACGCTTGTCGACAAGCACGGCATTGAGCTCACGTTCAGGCAGCAAAGGCTGCTGGATAGCCTGCCTGAAATCACCGAGGGGCCGGTCGGCAGCGTCCTCGTGGCGCTGGAGGCCAAGGCCTGCATGACCGAGCACATCAAGGCGCTCCCGCGTCTCTATGACGAGCTGAACTCAAGCCATCAGATCGTGCACGGCCACTCGAGCCAAGCTCTCTCGATCGGCTTCTTCATGGTCAATGCGGCGGAAGAGTTCTACAGCCCGACGAACCTGGCGAACCCCGGCCCCAACAAGCACAGGCAGCCGCACGCGCTGAGGCGAGCCGTTGCGCAGGTCGCTGATCTCCCACGTCGTAGTCATCACAGCTCCCAAGGCTTTGACGGGCTGGGGATCGTGGTGGTCGACATGGTCAACGACGGAGTCAGCCCGTGCCAGCTGGTCACAGCTCCCCCGGCTCCGGCGGAGGACGATGTCCTGCACTACGACTCGATGGTGCAGCGCATGGCTCACGAGTACGACACACGCTTCTCCATGATCTGACAGATCAAGCAGAGCCGTGTCGTCGGCAGGCTGACGACACGGCTCTGTTGAGGGCGATCCGCTCCACGTAGATCGCGGTACAGGCCGGTCGACCCTGTGCGTCCCTGGCCTCGAGAAATGTCGAACCTTCTGATCCATGGGTGCGTGCAACGCAGTGGGACCGGGCGAACGGGGCGCGAAACGCCAGGGCAGTTCCTGCCCGACGCGGGGGCCCAGTCCACGGCTTTCCGTCGCCGTAGGCTGACATGGGGACAGCGCCGGACATTCCAGCATCGTTCCCGATCGCGGGATGAGGCGTCTCGCTACTTCTCTGACAGTCTCCTGCTCTCTGGAGCACGCAGGGGCATGAAGGCCTGCATTTGGTCAATGGCCGGTTGGACACCTGACCTTGTCCGGTACACCAGCCTCATATCCTGAAGCGCGTTCAAGTCCCGGTTAATCATCTTTTGCGTATGGCCGGCGTACTGCTCTGCGAGTTCCGGGTTCAAGCGCCGAACCTCCGCTGTCGGCGTGATCTCACCCACCGGCAGAGTTAGAACCAGGTGTCGCCGTCGTCGCGCCGCAGCACTGCTCTCATGGCGGAACCTGTCGTGCACAAAGTTCTGCCACGTCACGATCATCTGCTGAGCTTTGATCATTTCGACTTGCTCGCGAAGCCCGTCTAGCAGTCCTTGAAGGGCGTATCTGATGAACGGCTTCGTGTCGTATGGCTTCGCCTTGCTTGCCTTGTCGAGGACGCTCAGGTACCGCGTCCTCGTCCGGTTGTAGTGATCGCTGAGCAAGTGGGCCGACACATCGGGCATACGGGCCTTGGCCAGCAGCTGAAACTCCACCATCCGGGCCGTGCGGCCGTTGCCATCTCCGAACGGGTGGATCCAGGCAAGGTAGAGATGAGCGAGGATGGCCGATGCCACTCCCACCGCAAACTCGAACCCCGGGGGGGCGTCAGCCTCCAGCGCCTTGATCCATCGGCAGAGCTCCTCTACGAGGTAGACACAATCCTCAGCGGGTGCGCCTACGTAGTTGCCTACCGAAACCCCGTGCTCACGGAACTCGCCCGGCACGGCATCCTCCGCCAGGTTGTCCAGATCCTTGCAGACGATGCGGTTGAGCTCGCGAATGCGTTCAGGCGTGAGCTCCAGCGACCTCCCCTCAGCCACATCCGACCGGATCATTCGATAGGCCTCGAGGACGTTGTCCACCTCTTGCCCGAGGTACTCCTGGGAAGGGGGCAGCTTCAGCTCGTTCTGGATGCGCTTCCGGACAGCCTCTTCGGACAGCGTGTTGCCCTCGATGCGGGTGGTCGCGTGGGCACCCTTGCTTAGGAAGACCTGGTGGAAGTGCTCCTGGACAGCAGGATGGAGCGGCACGCCCGCTACGTGCTCACACTTGGAATGGATCTCGCCGAGCTGCATCCAAGTTGCGGGCCCTAGGTCGAGATCTGGCTTGAACTCAAGCCACGGATGTGTCCCCTCGTAGTGTCGCATCTGTCCCCGTCTCTCCATTCACAAAAACCCAGGTCAAGGGGGTGTTCTATGTAGTCTCCCAGAATCTTTGGGCCTTACCTATGTCCCGGCCAGTGTCCTGGGCAGCGACCCATCCCTTGGGCTACAGAGTGTCCCCTTGGTTGACGGTACTCGGCGGTAGGAGAGCCTTCCACTCACCCGGTGCACGAGATTCGAGAGCCGCGTCGGCCCACCCCGTTCGATCACGCATCGTCGCTGATCGCAGACAGTGCGCTAGAACTTTCGATCAGAGACGGGCGTAGACGGCTGTGGCGTCGTCGTGCACCTTGCTACGCGGCCATCGAGTCGATGCCGGATCGCTTAGCTCCGCACCACGCACTCGCCCGACCAGCGTCTCCGGCCCTTCAGCTGCGAGTGTGGCTAGGCAATCTGACCAGTCGGTCAGACCAAAAAGGGCCACCAGTCGCGCCGCCCCGTCGGTCAGCAGGGCGGCCCGCCTGAGGTCTTTTCGCGGGCACGTGCCACGGAGCGCCGCGCGGGCGGCCCGAGGATCTGCCGCAGCCACCCAGTAGCCTCCCGGACGATTCCGGAGCGCCCGTTCTGCCAGTACGAGACGGCTATGAAGGTCACGGCGCTCCTCGGAGTCTGGGGGCGCCGCCTTCATGGCCGCGCGCTCATCCCGGGCCACCGATGCGAGACGGTCGTCCGAGATCACTTCCAGCGTTCCCTCGCGGTCCAGGACGAGTGTGCAGTCCCCCAATACCAGCCAGTCCACGGAGTTCTCGCGCACGCGGAGCGCCGCCAGTGTCGCGGACGGGGAGAGCGGGTCGTCGACTGAGCACGTGTCGCGGTGCAAGTCGGCCGTCTGGGCTATCGCCGCAGCGAAGGCATCAGGAAGACACACCTTGCCCCTCGCCAACGAGCACATCGCCGTCCCAAGGGTCCTGGCGAACCATGCGACGCCATGGACGCACGGCGCCTGCAACTCCGAGGGCATGCCGGCGCCGTCCAGGAGCACGACCACACGATCGTTCCAGGTGGCGAAATCCTCGTTGGCCCGCCCTGGACAGGCGCTGCTGAAGGCCGATACGTGCACGTCAGGCAGCCTCATGGGGGAGCACGCCGCTCTCCGAGCGGCTGGCCGTCACCGACTTGTCTCCTGGGGCATAGTCACACCCCACGACCATGGAGAAGGGCGAGGTGCCCGCTTCCTCGTAGAGGGAGGCAAGGTTCTTGGTCAGGTAGTGGGCTACGCCCAGCGAACCGACAGCATGAACGCCAGCGATCATGAGGAACGTCCCCTGCCCATCCGGCCGGGGCAGCCTCCCCAGGTAGGCCACATCCGCCGGCGATGCCTCTTGCGGGTCATCGCTCGGCGACGTGTAGACCTTGCCGGTCTCGCGCTCGATGAGTGCCCAGCGCCCATCAGGCAGAGTCTCGAACGAAAGTCGCGGGTCCCTGCTCAGCGCCGCTGCGGCCTCAGGGGATGTCTTCGGTCCACAGACAATGACAAGGTCGTCGCGGTTGAGGTCGAGCTCACCCGAGACGGGGATGTAGTGGAGCTCCCCCTCGAGCTGGAGACTCTGGGCAAGGGCCAGCATCCTCTGTCCTGTGGAGCTGTCCTCGACGGCGACGTACTCGCGCTCACCGGGCCGCAGGGGCACGTAGACCTGAACGAGTTGAGTCCCCAGGAACGCCCGCTCCGGGGGCGGGCCGGCGTCCTTGAGCTGAGCAACACGAGCACGGCTCACGCCCATCAGCTTGGCTACGTCGGCCATGGAATGACCGTTTTTCCGCAGCCACGCGATGCTCTCCTTGCGCATGCGTGAGGTCTCGATGACGGCGGATTGCAGCTCCGTCATGAGGTCAACAGCGGCCTTGACGCGCAGGGCGTGATCCTGCATCGCTGCGACCCGTCGGACTTCCTCGATCATGTCCCGCCTCGCGTATCGGCTCAGGGAAGTACTTCTACGACTCATGTTAAGGGGGGGTTGACATCAACCGCTAGGCGCGGCCAAGCTATGTGGCAACCCCCCCTTAACAGGAGGGACCCCAGACAGCTTGGGTGGTAACCCTCCCTTGCCACCTGACAACGCCCGGAGGGCTCCGCATTAGGCGGGTCGGCTCGATGGAAGCGACTGCTGGCTTGAGAACTGAACAGTGAGATCAGAACGACAGGCATCTGCGACAAGCCGCAGGCCCTGCCGCACGAGCAGTAAGCACCTTCTCCCATGCCCCCCTACAGGGCGGACAAGTGATTCACGCGTGCGGTGAGACAAGGGCGAAGATCGCGGGCCCCGCTGGGGCCGCCTTGCACTTCCCCATCCTCCGCAGCCCTCGGCTGCGGCCGGTTGCCTCCTCCGCCCGTCTCGTACGGGCGGGGCCGAGGGGAGCCGGATGGTTCCAACGGCAAGAGGTCCCGGAGGTGCAACTCCGGGACCTCGTTCGGGCCGTTCCTGTCTGAGAGGAACACACCCAATGAAGTCCATCGCTGCACTTCAGACGGCCGTTACGGCCGTGATGTTCGACGGGGAGCCGTCGGACGCGGAGCTGGACGCGATCGAGCAGGAGCAGCCGCTGATCCTGGCGGAGGTCGACCTGCTCGACGTGGAGATCGCCCTGCTGGACCGTCCGGTCACCGAGCTGGACGACCGGCGGCTGCGCCGGGCCCGGAACCGGGTGCTGGCGGCCCGCCGGGACCTGATCAACCGCGCCGGTGTGGCGCTGTCGGGCGGTGCCGCGTGAACCGCCTCACCTTCTGGGCCCTGCTCGCCCTGTTCGTCGGCGTGGAGGTCCTCGGGCTGGTCATCGACCGCCGGGATGTCCACTACGCCGGCGTGATCGCCGCCCTCGGGGTGATCGCCGTCGCCCGGCTGCTCTACCTGGCCCGCAAGGACGGGGAGGGCGAGGGGTGAACCGCTTCGGTAAGGCCCTGCTCGTCCTCGCGCTGGTCGCGGTGGTCGGTATGGCGTTTCGGGTGTCGTGGAACGCGTTGCGGGATGTGGCGACCGCCGTGGGGGCGGACAAGACGGGGGCGACGCTCTACCCGTTCGTGGTCGACGGTCTGATGGCCCTGGCGTTGGTCGCGACCCTGGTGCTGACGGATCGGGCGGACAAGCGGTTCGCGCTGCGGGTGCTCGCCGCCTACACCGCCGCATCGCTGGTGCTGAACTTCGTGCACGGTCTGGTGCCGGAGTTGCACGGTCGATCGGTCGACTGGACGCGGCTGGCGGAGTGGGACGCGGTTAACTGGCTGCTTGTCCTGCTCGCCACGTCGCTGCCGGTCGGGTCGATCTACTTCGGTTCCGATCTGGTCGCCAAGGTTCTGCATCACCGATCGATCGACCCCGTGAATGCGGAGGAATCGACACAGATCGACATGGAACGGTCTACCCCTGACCTTGGGGAACCCGCCCCGGAGCCGCTTCCGGTCCTGGCCGGGCACGTGGCCGACGAGTCGGCCGAGGAGGTCGATTCATCGGACGGGACGGAGCCGATCGAGCGGGTCACGGTGCGGGCGGTCGCGGCCGAGCAGTCGACCCCGCGCCGGGCGACCGGTCGGGTCCCCGACATCGCCCGGTCGACCCGCCCCCGGCGCACGGCCGAGGAACTTCTGATCGAGGCACGGAAGGAGACGGAAGCCTGGACGGTCGACCAGTTGACCGCCGAGGGCATCCGCAAGGCCCTGCGCACGTCCCCCGACAAGGCCCGCACGCTCCGCGACACGCTGCGGGCCGAACGCGCCACCGTCCCGGAGCCTGAGCCGGTCGGAGCCGGAGCGTGAGCGGTATCCCGGTCTACCGGTGGCGGCTCGCCCCGGAGGGGTTGGCGACGTTCCGGCAGCTTCGCGCGCAGGGGCTCCGGCCGGGCGGGTCGCCGGTCGTGGCCCAGTTGGAGCGGCCCCGCCGCCGGCGCGGGCCGCTCGTCGCCTACCTGTACCGCGTCGACCTGGCCCTGCCGGTCCGCCCGATGACCCCCGCGAAGCGGGCCGCTCTCGACAAGGCGAACGCTGCGCGGCGGGTGTGCCCGCAGTGCGGCCGGGACGCGGGATATCGCATCCCGCCGTCGCTCGGCATGTGCACCCCCTGCGCCTACCCGGAGCAGGAAGCCGCGTGAGTTCCGGCCGGGGCTAATCGAGCACGAACGCCACGACCTTGACCACCCGGTACTTCAGCCGGTGCCAGTTGCCGCAGAAGCGCTTCGGCGTCCACCACCGGCGCTGTTCGAGCGGTCGTCGGCACCACTTGCACGGCAGCGGATCGACCTCGATCTCTATGACCCCCATGCCGCGACTCTAGCGGCCCCACCAGGGAGAACCCCATGACGAACTTGCCTGAGCCGGTCCGGGTGGTGCAGCTCCCGGACGGCACCTTCACCTACGCCGACCAGCTTCCCGCGACGTTCCAGCCGAGCCCCGGCCCGCAGGTGGTCCACCAGCACATCCACCAGGCCCCGCCGGACCGCACGGTCCAGCGGATCGCGCTCGGCTCCGGCATCGGCGCTGGCACGGTCGCCGCGGGCGTGTACTTCGGCCCCCTGCTCGTCGGCGCGCTGACCGCGATCGCCGCGAACCTGGCCCTACTCGCGTTCCTCGCCGTCACCCTGACCTGGGGTGTCCACACGGTCGTGAAGTCGATCGGCGGACCGGACGGCAAGGCCGCCGCCAAGACGCTGGCCAAGTCCCGCAAGTCCCTGCGCCGCCGCGGCTGACGGCTGCCCGATCCGCCCGACACGTGCGGGCGGTGAGGGGAGCCGGGACAGCCCCGGCCCCGGAAGGGACATGTCGTGGCCAGCAAGAAGAACTCCGAGGACTTCCCCAAGCTCACCGCCGGTGAGCGTGCCCGGCTCGCGGTGACCGTGGTCCGCATGTGTAAGCGGTCGATCGCGAGCGAGACGGTCTACCAGGGCGACCTGGAGCGGAAGTTCGAGCGGATCGTCGACGGCGCCCGCGAGCGCGCCGAGAAGAACGCCAAGAAGGGCCGCAAGTAGCTGTGTCCCGGGGCGGCCGACAGCCGCCAAGCATCACCGGCCGCCCCGGGCCCTGCCCTCCACTCTTTCGAGCAGCAGGAGACATCCATCATGACCGAGCCCGCGTCCGAGGCGACCGTGGTCAGCCTCGACGAGCACCGCGCCACCCGTACCGAACCGGCGCTGATAGACCTGCCCAAGGCCACCATGCCGGCCGAGCCCGGCGACGCGCGGACCGACGAGAGCGCCGGCGTGGACGTCGTCGACCTTCCCGGCAACCCGCTGGCGGACTGGCTGACCGTGCCCGACACCCCGGTCCTGCCGGTGTGGGCCCGCTCGTGGACCTCCATCCGCGAGAACGCCACCGCACTGGGGCGCCTGACGTGGTGGTACACCCGCTACCACTCGGTGCGCACCCCGAAGTACCTGTTCAAGACCGTGCTGCTCGCCGCCCGCGGCTTCTTCCGTGCGCTGGCGGGGGTGTGGCCGTGGATGTCCGCGCAGGAGCAGTCCGCGACCGTGAAGGCCCTGCGCGCGCAGTCGAAGCTCCGCCCGGAGGACATCGACCTGGCGGCCCGTCACCAGGCCGCGTACGCCGAGCGGACCCACTCGCGCAAGTGGCGCTTCGGCATCGCCGCCGCCGGTGTCGCGGCCGCTGCGACCGGGATCATGCTCGCCGACCCGCTGCTTCAGGCGGGCCTGGGCGCCGCCGTGACCATCCCGCTCGCGCACCTGGGGCGCGGGGAGGAGACCAAGCTGCTGGACCAGGCCGCGCCGCCGATCCGGGTGGACATGTCCGCGCAGCAGCTCAACGACGCACTGCGGGCCGCCGGCCTCCTGAAAAGCGGCAGCGGCAAGGACGAGAAGGACCTTCCGCGCGTGTCGTGCACGATGGGCCCCGTCCGTGACGGCCGTGGCTGGTCGGTGATCTTCGACCTGCCCCGGGGTGGCGGCAAGACCGCGTCCGACGTGCTCGCGAAGCGGGAGGTCATCGCGCAGGAACTCGGCGTGGACGAGATCCAGGTCATCATGTCCCGCGTCCGCGCCGCGAAGGGCGGCAACGCCGGCCGCGTCTCGATGTGGGTCGCGGACGATGACCCCTACCTGGGCACGCCGAACCCGTCGCCGCTGGAGAAGGCCGAGCGGTTCTCGATCTGGGAGCCGGTCCCTTTCGGGCAGGACGCCCGTGGGACCCGGATCGACGTGCCGGTCATGTGGCAGTCGATGTTCTTCGGCGGACTGCCCCGCCGGGGCAAGACCTTCACCCAGCGCCTGCTCACGGCGGCCGGCCTGCTCGACCCGTACGTGCGGCACTACGTCGCCGACGGCAAGGGCGGCGCCGACTGGATGCCCATGAAGGCCGTCGCCCACCGGCTCGTGATGGGCGCCGAGGACGACGCCATCGAGGCGCTGAAGGCCATGCTCGCCGAACTGCTGGCGGAGATGGAACGACGCTTCGCCCTGCTGCGGGACCTGCCGACGTCGGTGTGCCCGGAGGGCAAGCTGACGCCGGACATCATGGTCAAGTACAACCTGCCGGTCATTTTCCTGACGATCGACGAGCTGCAGGAGTACTTCACCGCCATGGAGCGGGAGGACCGCGAGCAGGTCATCAACGACCTGTGCCGGGTCGCCCGTCGCGGTCCGGCGGCCGGGTTCATCTCCAACTACGCCTCCCAGCGCCCCGACGCCGACTCGGTGCCGACCAAGCTCCGGGAGATCATCACCATCCGCTACTCGACGCAGGTCGTCGACCGCGCGTCCAGCGACATGGTCTTGGGCAAGGGCAAGGCCGCCCAGGGCGCCGACGCGTCCGTGCTCTCCGAGGAGCACAAGGGTGTCGGTGTGCTGGTCACCGGTCCCGCGTCGTATGTGACCGTGCGGGCCGATTACCTCGACGGCCCCACGTTCGCGACGCTGTGCCGCAAGGGGCGTGTCCTGCGCGAGCAGGCCGGGCAGCTCACCGGCGACGCGGCCGGAGACGTCACCGCCGCCGCCGACGCGGCCGGCGTCACCGTGCCCGCGATCGTCTCCGACGTCCTGGAAGTCATGCGCCACTCGCCCCGCATGTTCACCACCGACCTGCTCGCCGGACTCGTCAACATCGACGAAGACACCTACGGCGACTACAACGCCGAAGCCCTAGCCTCCGCCCTGGAGGCCGCCGGGGTGAAGCGCACCAGCAAGCAGGTCAAGATCAGCGGCAGCAACGGCGCCGGGTATCAGCGCCGCGACATCGAGGCCGCCGTGCCCGCCGAGATCCTCCTGTCGACCGGCAGGTAGAGGGGTCCCCCTCTACCCCACCCCAAGATCCACACCCCCGACGCGGCCACTTCCCGAACTTGCGGAGGGCCGCGAAGTAGAGGGGGCCCTTTACCCCGGTCAAGGGGGAGGTAAGGGCCTCTGACCTGCAAGGTAAGGCCGGTAGAGGGGGCCCCGACGCCCCCTGCCGGGACCCCACAGAGCCCCGGATCCGGGGCCTGCCCACCCTTCAGGGAGACAACCCCGCCATGGCCATCACGGTCTCGCTCGTCGCCGTCTTCGGACTCGTCCTGTTCTTCCTCCTGCGCTCCAAGGAACTCGGCTACGGCTCCGCGTTCATCGCCGCCGGCTTCGGCTTCTTCCTCGCCGCGACCGGCGCCGCCGGACCCATCAACCAGCTCACCACCGACCTCATCACCGCGATCAGCAACCTGTAGGAGCAGCCATGGCCACCCGACTCGTCACCTGCTACGTCGCCGTGTGCGACCTGTGCGGCAACACCACCCACGACGAGGGGTTCACCCCGCACTACGACAGCCCGGATGAGGCGATCGAGTACGCCGTCGACAGCGGCTTCAACGAGCGCAGCGGCTGGACCCTCACCCCCACCGGCGTCCTGGTGTGCGACCAGGTCAAGGACACCGCCCACGAGGACGCCCACGCCGCCGCCGGTAAGCGCATGAGCGGCTGCGCCATGTCCGTCACCTTCCCCCGCGACTAGCAACCAGAAGGCGAGACCCAGTGCCCCGACTCCGCATCCGCTGGACCACGTGGCCCCGCCCGGCCCTGGTCCTGACCGACACGCCCCGCCCGAACTGCCCCGACTGCCAGGGCGAAGGCGGACACGCCTACGACTACGGCGACCACGAGACCGGCGAGTACGCCGGCACCGAGTGGGACCCGTGCCCCTGCTGGAACGAGGACCGCTCCTGGGTCCTGCTCCCGCTCCCCAAGCTCCCGCGCCGCCGCCGGCCGCACGTCGACCCGTGGGGCAACGGCTACAGCGACGAGCCGCCGTTCTAGCAACACGTAGGGCGGCCCGCGTCTCGCCAAAGTCCCGGGCCGCCCTTGCTCCTGATCTAGCTGACCTGGAGGCATCCAGCATGACCCATCTTGTCCCCGTCCGGCGAGACGCCTGCCGGCCGTTACTGCTCGACCTGTACTCCTGCGCCGGCGGCGCCGGTGCGGGATACCGCTTTGCGGGGTTCGACGTCGTCGGCGTCGACATCGCCCCGCGCCCCAACTACCCCTTCACCTTCGTCCAGGCCGACGCGTTGGAGTACCTGTCGGACCTGATCGCCACGGGGGAGATCGAGCGGTTCGCGCTCGTCCACTCCTCGCCGCCGTGCCAGGCCGAGTGCACGCTCACGGTCGGCACGAACCGGTCCCGTGGATGGGGCCGCGCGCACGTCGACCTTGTCCCGCCGACGCGGGTCCTGTTGGAGGCGTCCGGTCTGCCGTACGTGATTGAGCAGCCCAACGGCCGTGCGGAGATCCGTAAGGACGTCTCCCTGTGCGGGGAGATGTTCGGTCTCGGTGTCCTGCGGCACCGCAACTTCGAACTCGGCCGCTGGACGGTCGCCAAGCCCACCCACCCCAAGCACCGGGGCCGGGTGCGCGGGTGGCGGCACGGCGAGTTCTTCGACGGTCCCTACGTCGCCGCGTACGGCAACGGCGGCGGGAAGCCCTCCGTGCCGGAGCTTCAGGCCGCGATGGGCATCACATGGACGGACGTCCGCGAGGAACTGACCGAGGCCATCCCGCCCGCCTACAGCGAGTGGCTCGGCACCCGGTTCCTCGACCGCGCCCGGTTGGGGGTGGCCGCGTGAACGCCCTGCCGAGCATCGACCTGGCCGGTCTCGACCTGCTCGCCCACGCCCTCGCGGCCGCCGAACGCGGCTGGCACGTCTTCCCGCTCCGCCCCCGCGACAAGCGGCCCGCCGGCCATTCGACGGCCCGCTGCCCCGGCACCGGCCGGTGCGCGAACGGGCACCGCACCCCGGAGCAGCGCGCCACCACCGACCCGGACCTGCTCGCCGCCGCGTGGACCCACGCCCCGTACAACATCGGGATTGCGACCGGTCCGTCCGGGCTGCTCGTGGTCGACCTGGACACGGTCAAGGAGGGAGAGCAGGAAGGAACGCCTGAGGGCGTGACTACCTTCGAGGCGCTCTGCGAGCGCGCCGGGCAGGCCGTGCCCACTACCTACCGGGTGCGGACCGCGCGTGGCGGGCAGCACCTGTACTTCACCCAGCCCGCTGGGGCCCGGCTCGGCTCGACCGCCGGACGGCTCGGGATCCACGTCGACACCCGGGGGTGGGGCGGGTACGTCGTCGCCCCCGGCAGCCACACCCCGGACGGCGCCTACACCGTCCTGGACAGCATCGCCCCCATCCCGCTGCCCGGATGGCTCGCCGACGCGCTCACCGACCGCCCCAAGCCCGCCCGGGCCACGGGGGTTCTGGTGCCCGCGTTCGCGGGCGGGCCGCGTGTCGCCACGGTGGCACTGGAGCGCGAGACCGCCGCCGTCCAGTCCGCCCACGAGGGCGGCCGCAACGCCCAGTTGCTCGCCTCCGTACGGGCCGTGGGGCGGTTCGTCGCGTGGGGCGACCTTCCCCGGCAGATGGCCGAGGAGGCTTTTCAGGCGGCGGGGGAGTCGGCGGGACTGCCGCCGGCCGAGTGCCGCGCCACGATCCGCAGCGCGCTCGACTGGTCGATCCGCACCGCCCGTCCGAAGCAGGCCGCCGCGTGAGCCACCCCGAATCCCCCGCCCTGAAAAGCCCCACCGACACCACCCAGCGGGCCGAGGACGCCGAACAGACCCCGGCCCCGCCGGGGGTGGGCGCCTCGAAGGTCGTCGCCGAAGGCGTCCCTTCTAGCCCTGACCCGCAGAAGACCGACCAGACCACGCCCGTACTGCCCTGGAAGGAGGGGTGCCGCGTGACCGCGCAGCAGCCCATCGACGGTGCCGCCCTGCTCGCCGAAGTCGAGAAGTTCCACCGCCGGTTCAACGTCTTCCCCCGCGAGGCCGCTTACGTCGCCGTCGCGCTGTGGGACGCCCACGCGCACCTGCTCGACGCCTTCGACTCCACCCCGCGGCTGGCGTTCCTCTCGCCGGAGCCCGGATCCGGCAAGTCCCGTGCCCTGGAGGTGGTGGAGACGCTGGTCCCGCGCCCGATGCTCGCGGTGAACGCGCGGGCCGCTGCCCTGTTCCGGTCCGTCTCCGACCCCGCCGGACGGCCCACGATCCTCTTCGACGAGATCGACACCGTCTTCGGTCCCAAGGCCGGGGACAACGAGGAACTGCGCGGCTTCCTCAATGCCGGTCACCGCCGCTCCGGGGTCACCTACCGGTGCGTCGGGGACGGCGGGAACCAGACCGTGGTGGAGTTCCCCTCCTACAGTGCCGTGGCCGTCGGCGGTCTGGGCTACCTGCCCGACACCATCACCACCCGCTCCGTCATCATCCGCATGCGCCGCCGCGCCCGGAACGAGCAGGTCGAGCCCTTCCGGCAGCGGCTCCATGAGGCCGAGGGCAACAAGCTGCGCGACCGGCTCGCCCAGTGGGCCGACCAGGTCCGCAAGGACATCGCGGGACGGTGGCCCGAGATGCCCGAGGGCGTCACCGACCGGCCGGCGGACGTGTGGGAGCCCCTGCTCGCCGTCGCCGACGCGGCCGGCGGGGACTGGCCCGAGCGCGCCCGCGTGGCGTGCGTGGAGCTGGTCAACGCCTCCCGGGCTGACGACAAGGGCTCTCTCGGCATCCGGCTGCTGACCGACCTGCGCGACCACGTCCTCGGCGGCATCGACCGGCTTCCGACCGTCGCCGTTCTGGACCGGCTGTGCTCGCTCGATGAGGCCCCGTGGGCCGACCTCGACGGCAAGCCGCTGGACTCGCGGCGCCTGTCCAAGATGCTCGGCGAGTACATGACCAGCGACAACACCCCCATCAAGGCCCGGAACATCAAGACCGCCGGGACCGTCCTGAAGGGCTACTACGCGATCGATCTGCACGACGCGTGGCAGCGCTACTGCCCTCCCCCCTCTCCCAGGGCCGCTACTTCCGCTACCTCCGCTACCGCGCAGGTCAGCGGCCCGAAATCGGTAGCGGAAGAGCTCTTCCCGTCCGCTACCTGAGCGCTACCCCGCTACCGGCCCCGCGCCCCGAAAGCCGGGGCCGGTAGCGCACCCACCCGCTACCGCTACCCCTATCCGCTACCTCGATCATGCTCCTGACCAGGGCGGTAGCGGAGGTAGCGGAAGTAGCGGACCTGGCAGGAAGGGGCCGAAGAGGCCCCGCCCACTACGTCGAAGGAGCACCGCATGGACGCGGCCCTTTCCGAAGTGACCGCTGACCCCACGCTCGTCCTGCTCACCGTCGAAGAGGCCGCTCGCCGCCTCCAGATCGGCCGGACCCTCTGCTACCGGTACATCGGCACCGGTCAGCTGGAATCCGTACCGCTTGGCCGACTCCGCCGCGTCCCCGCCGACGCCGTCATCGAATTCGCCGCCCAGCTCCGCCGCGCCCATCGGCCGGCCGCCTAAGAGGATCAACGTGGCAGAACAGAAGAAGCGCACCCGCCGGGCGAACGGCGAAACGGCCATCTACCTCGGCAAGGACGGCCGTTGGCACGCCCGAGTGCCCATGGGCTACAAGGACAACGGAGAGCCCTACCGCAGGCACATCACGCGGCCCACGGAAGACGCCCTGAAGGATGAGGTCAAGCGGCTGGAGAAGCAGCGCGACCAGGGAACCGCGCAGCAGCCCGGAAAGCTGTGGACCGTCGAGAAGTGGCTGTGCCACTGGGTCGAGAACATCGCCAAGGACGTCGTCAGCGAGAACACGTACGACGGCTACGAAGTGGCAGTGCGGGTTCATCTCGTTCCCGGCATCGGGAAGCACCGCATGGACCGCTTGGAGCCCGAGCACTTGGAAAGCCTCTACCGCCGGATGCAGAAGAACGGCAGCAAGCCCGCCACGGCTCACCAGGCCCACCGCACCGCTCGTACCGCGATCGGGGAAGCTGTCCGACGCGGCTACGCGGCCAAGAATGCCGCCGCCCTGGCCAAGCCTCCCCGGATGGAGGGCGACGAAGACGAGATCGAGCCCTACTCCGTCGAAGAGGTGCAGAGCCTGCTGATCGCGGTGAACAATCGCCGCAACAGCGCTCGCTGGATGCTCGCGCTTGCTCTCGGACTGCGGCAGGGCGAGACCCTCGGTCTGCGATGGTCCGACGTGGACCTGGACAACGAGTATCTGAAGCTGCGCCGGAACCGCCTACGGCCGAAGTACGCGCACGGATGTGCCGACGCGTCGCCGTGCGGCCGGAAGGCCGGCTACTGCCCGAAGCGGGAGCAGGTGCGGCGGGAGACCAAGAACACCAAGTCGCGGGCCGGCCGCCGGGCGGTCCCGCTGCCCGGTCCGTTGGTCGTGATGCTCCGAGCCCACAGAGAGGCGCAGGCCCTTGAGCGGGAGACAGCGGGGAATCTGTGGACCGCCTCGGACTACGTGTTCACCAAGCCGCTGGGTGGTCCGCTGAGCCCGAACACGGACTACCACGACTGGAAGAAGCTGTTGGGCGACGCGGGCGTGCGTGACGCGCGGCTGCACGATGCCCGGCACACGGCCGCCACCGTGCTCATGCTGCTTGGTGTCCCGGACCGCGTCATCGACCAGATCATGGGGTGGGAGCCGGGCACGTCCTCGCGGATGCGGGCGCGGTACCTCCACGTGCCGGACGCCATGCTGAAGGACGTCGCTCGGAAGATCGCCGAAGCCATCTGGGGACCCTCGGCGAAGCCCTCTGTGGACAAAGACCAGGACAACGAGGGCTGAGGACAACGACGAAGGGCCCCGCTGAAGATCAGCGGGGCCCTTCGTTTCGCCTGTTCAGGCGGCTGCGGAGGATACGAGATTCGAACTCGTGAGGGGTTGCCCCCAACACGCTTTCCAAGCGTGCGCCCTAGGCCTCTAGGCGAATCCTCCGTGGAGAACATTACATGACCGGAAGGGGTGCTCGCGCACGTGATCCGGAGCGGGGGGGCGGCCGAAGGGTGCAGGTCGAGGAGGGGGAGGGGAGGGGGGACGGGTGGGGGTTCGGATCGGGTACTCTGGGCGGAGCCCCTCACGTGGCGCTATCTGACTGAACTCCCCCAGGGCCGGAAGGCAGCAAGGGTAGGTCGGCTCTGGCGGGTGCGTGGGGGGCGCTTGCGTTCCCGGGGCGGTGCGGTTCCACGCTCGGTTTTCCCGGGTTGTCGGTGGGCGCCTATAACCTCGTATACGTGTCGTCTCTCGCGCTGTACCGCCGCTACCGTCCCGAGTCCTTCGCCGAGGTCATCGGGCAGGAGCATGTCACCGACCCGCTGCAGCAGGCGCTGCGGAACAACCGGGTCAATCACGCGTACCTGTTCAGCGGGCCGCGCGGCTGCGGCAAGACGACCAGCGCGCGCATCCTGGCGCGCTGTCTGAACTGTGAGAAGGGTCCCACCCCCACGCCGTGCGGGGAGTGCCAGTCGTGCCGGGACCTCGCGCGCAACGGGCCGGGGTCGATCGACGTCATCGAGATCGACGCGGCCTCGCACGGTGGTGTGGACGACGCCCGTGACCTGCGCGAGAAGGCGTTCTTCGGGCCGGCGTCCAGCCGCTACAAGATCTACATCATCGACGAGGCCCACATGGTCACCTCGGCGGGCTTCAACGCCCTCCTGAAGGTGGTCGAGGAGCCGCCGGAGCACCTCAAGTTCATCTTCGCGACGACGGAGCCCGAGAAGGTCATCGGGACCATCCGCTCGCGCACCCACCACTACCCGTTCCGGCTCGTGCCCCCGGGCACGCTGCGGGACTACCTGGGCGAGGTCTGCGGCCACGAGGGCATCCCCGTCGAGGACGGGGTGCTTCCGCTGGTGGTCCGGGCCGGTGCCGGGTCGGTGCGTGACTCGATGTCGGTGATGGACCAGCTGCTCGCCGGCGCCGCCGACGACGGTGTGACGTATGCCATGGCGACCTCGCTCCTCGGTTATACGGACGGCTCGCTGCTCGACTCGGTGGTGGACGCGTTCGCCGCCGGGGACGGGGCCGCGGCCTTCGAGGTCGTGGACCGGGTGATCGAGGGCGGCAACGACCCGCGCCGGTTCGTGGCCGACCTCCTGGAGCGGCTGCGCGACCTGGTGATCCTGGCCGCCGTGCCGGACGCCGCCGAGAAGGGCCTGGTCGACGCGCCCGTCGATGTCATCGAGCGGATGCAGGCGCAGGCCTCCGTGTTCGGCGCCGCCGAGCTCAGCAGAGCGGCCGATCTCGTGAACACGGGTCTCACCGAGATGCGCGGCGCGACCTCGCCGCGCCTCCAGCTGGAGCTGATCTGCGCGCGCGTGCTGCTGCCCGCCGCCTTCGACGACGAGCGGTCGATGCAGGCCCGCCTCGACCGCCTGGAGCGCGGGGCCGCCGCGGCGCCGCCCGCCGCCGTCTTCACCACCACCTCGCCCGCGCCGCAGATGGGGTACGTGCCGACGGCGGAAGCGCATGTCCCGCCGCCCGCGCCCGTGCCGCAGGCCCCCACGCCCATGCCGCAAGCCCCGCAGGCCCCGCCGGCTCCCCCGGCTCCCCCGGCCCCCGCCCCCGTACAGCAGCAGCCCCAGCAGCAGCCCCAGCCCGGGGCCTGGCCCGGCGCGGCCCGGCCCGGGGGCGGCTCGGCGCCCGGCGCCTGGCCGGGAGCCGCTCCGGCGGCCCCCGCGCCCGTCCCGCAGGCCCAGGCCCCCGCCCCGCAGCAGGCTCCCCCGTCCGCCCCGTCCGCCCCGTCCGGCGACATGGCGGGCGGCGCCGCCCAGGTGCGGAACATGTGGCCGCAGATCCTGGAGGCGGTCAAGAACCGCCGCCGCTTCACCTGGATCCTGCTCTCGCAGAACGCGCAGGTCGCGGGCTTCGACGGCACCACCCTCCAGCTCGGCTTTCTCAACGCGGGCGCCCGGGACAACTTCGCGAGCAGCGGCAGCGAGGACGTCCTGAAGGCGGCCCTGGCCGAGCAGTTCAACGTGCACTGGCGGGTCGAGGCGATCATCGACCCCTCGGGCGGCGCCAACCCGCCCCCCGCCGCCGGCGGCTTCGGCGGCGGCCGCCCGTCCGCGCCGATGCGCCCGCAGGCCCCCGCGCCCGCCCCCGCTCCCGTACAGGCGCCGCCGATGCAGCAGGCCCCGGCGCCCCAGCAGGCCCCCGCCGCCCCGCGGGCCGCGGCCCCCGCCCCGGCACCACCCGTACAAGCGCCGGCACCGGCCCATGCGGCTCCGGTGCCCGTCGCGCCCGAGGACGACGTGCCGGAGGAGGACGATCCGGACCTCGTGGACTCGGCGCTGTCCGGGCACGAGCTGATCGTGCGCGAGCTCGGGGCCACCGTCCTGGAGGAATACACGAACGAGTAGGGCCGTCTCGCTCAGCGGCCCGCACAAGGATCACGGGCGTCCGCGGGCTACCCTGGCTGGCGTGAAGGTCCTCGTCATCGGCGGCGGCGCCCGCGAACACGCCCTGTGCCGCTCCCTCTCCCTCGATCCCGACGTCACCGCTCTGCACTGCGCGCCCGGCAACGCCGGAATCGCCGAGGTCGCCGAGCTGCACGCCGTCGACCAGCTCGACGGCGCCGCCGTCGCCGCACTCGCCACCGAGCTCGGTGCCGAGCTCGTCGTCGTCGGCCCGGAGGCCCCGCTCGTCGCGGGCGTCGCCGACGCCGTGCGCGCCGTCGGCATCCCCGTCTTCGGCCCGTCCCAGGAGGCGGCCCAGCTCGAAGGCTCCAAGGCCTTCGCCAAGGACGTCATGGCCGGCGCCGGCGTCCCCACCGCCCGCAGCTACGTCTGCACCACCCCCGCCGAGATCGACGAGGCCCTCGACGCCTTCGGCGCCCCGTACGTCGTCAAGGACGACGGTCTCGCGGCCGGCAAGGGCGTCGTGGTGACCGAGGACATCGAGCAGGCCCGGGCGCACGCGCTCGCCTGCGACCGCGTGGTCATCGAGGAGTACCTGGACGGCCCCGAGGTCTCCCTCTTCGCGATCACCGACGGCACCACCGTCCTCCCGCTCCAGCCCGCGCAGGACTTCAAGCGCGCGCTCGACGGCGACGAGGGCCCGAACACCGGCGGCATGGGCGCCTACTCGCCGCTGCCGTGGGCCGACCCGAAGCTGGTCGACGAGGTCCTGCAGACCGTTCTGCAGCCCACCGTCGACGAGCTGCGCCGCCGCGGCACCCCGTTCTCCGGCCTGCTGTACGCGGGTCTGGCGATCACGAGCCGCGGGGTACGGGTCATCGAGTTCAACGCGCGCTTCGGCGACCCGGAGACCCAGGTCGTGCTCGCCCGCCTCAGGACCCCGCTGGCCGGCGTACTGCTGCACTCCGCCAACGGCACCCTCGCCGACCAGGCCCCGCTCGCCTGGCGCGACGAGGCCGCCGTGACCGTGGTCGTGGCCTCCCACAACTACCCGGGCACCCCGCGCACCGGCGACCCGATCGAGGGTCTGGCCGAGGTCGCGGAGCAGGACGCGCCGCACGCGTACGTGCTGCACGCCGGTACGAAGAAGGACGGCGACGCGGTCGTCAGCGCGGGCGGCCGGGTGCTTTCGGTCACCGCCACCGGTTCGGACCTGACCGAGGCACGCGAGCGTGCCTACGCGGCGGTCGGCCGTATCCGCCTTGACGGGTCCCAGCACCGTACGGACATCGCCGAGAAGGCCGCCCGGGGCTGATCCCGGGGCCTGATCCGGCCTTGATCCGGCCTTGATCCGGCCTTGATCCGGCCTTGATCGGGCCTCCGTCCCGCCTTCTCGCAGTGCCCCGGGGCGCGGCGGCGCAGTCAACCGCACCGCCGCGCCCTCGTCATCACCTTTGCCCAAAGCCATTCCATCGAGTGACGGCTCGCCCATCCGGATGACGCCCGCCGAAGCCCCAACTAGGGTGCGGCGAAGGCATTCCGGCACTTGGCCCTCCGACATTGCGATGTCAGTGGCGGGTGCCACAGTGGGGGAGTGAGCAACACCGCCACGGGCAGTCCCGATCAGGGCAGGAGGGGGTGATGTACGGCGTGACCGGTACCGGTTCCGCGACGACCGGCGGCGCGGCCGGCGAGGAGCTCGGCGCGCGCGCCGCCCGCGCCCGCGCCCTCGCGGTGCTGCGCGTGCGCGGCAGGGCGCTCGGCCTCGCGGTGCTTCCCGCCGCCGTCGCCGTCGTGCTGTACGCGGGCGGGGCCACCGGCCATCTCACCGGCCCCGGCTGGGACACCGCCCGCTGGCTGGTGACCGCGCTCGCCGTCGTCGTGCTGCTCGTCGCCGCGGCCGTCGCCCTGGTCGTCGCCCGCTCCAGGCCCGCCGTGACACCGACGGTGGAGCTCGCCGAGAAGGCGGCCCCCGACCTCTACCGGATGGTGCGCGACCTGGCCGACCGGCTCGGCGTGCCCGCGCCCTCCGCGATAGCCCTCACGCCGGACTGCGACAGCTGGCTGGAGGACCGCTCGCACCGGGCGCACGGCGCCCAGCGCACCGGCGAGGCGCCCGTCCTGGTCATAGGCTCGCCGTTCCTGTGGTGGATGCGGGTCGCCGAGCTGCGCGCGGTGCTCGCCCCGGTCGTCGCCGGTACGGGTCCGGCGGCGCACCCCGACATAGCCGCCGCCCGCCGCTTCGTGCGCGGGCTCGACGCTGCCGTCGCCGTGCCCCGGAGCCCCCGCCTCGACCCGGTGCGCAGGCTCGGCGCGCAGGGCGTGGGCCGACTGGCCCGGATCATGCTGGCGGGCTGCCGCGGGCACGCCGCCGAGATGGAGCGGGGTGTCGCCGCGGCCGGCTCCGAGCGGGCCCAGGCCGTGGACTACGGGGTGCGGATCGTCGCCCAGGAGCAGGTCGGCCTCGCCTACGCGGGCTGGGACCGGCTGCTCACCCGGGTCGCGCTGCCCGCCTGGCGGATGGGCCGCTGGCCCGCGCGTCTGGACGCGGGCGTGGTGTCGGCGCTCACCGAGCTGTCCCGCCGCGACCGCCTCGCCGACGGCTTCGCCTCCCGGCTCGGCGAGCGGCCCGCCTGTGACCTCCTGGAGGAGCCGGGCGCGGTCGACGAGGCGACCTCGCTGCTCGCCGCCCGCCTCTTCCACGGCGTCCCGGCCGAGCCGGGGCCTGACTGGGCGCCGGTGGAGTGGAGCGCCTACGCGGAGGAGGTCGTCGACCGCAAGTGGCGCGCCGACGCGGCCCGCCTCCACCAGGTCCTGGACCGCCTCGGAGCGAGCACCACCCCGCCCGGGCCCGCCGGGGCCCAGTCGACCCAGGACGCGCCGACCCTGGCGTGGGTGATGGACCACCTGACGACCCCCAGAGCGGGGACGGACACCTCGGCGGCCCCGGCTGCCGCGACGCCTCCGGCCGGGGCGGTCGACCCGGCGGCCTCGGCGGAGGCGCGCCCCGGGACCCCGGCGCCCGTGCCCGGCGCGCCCGGCACCGCGGGCCCGGTCCCGGGCCTGGACGTCGCTTCAGCCGGTACGGACCCGGAAACTGCTGCTCCCGTGCCCGACGCGCCAGCCTCCCCGGCGGGGCCAACAGATCCGGCGGCCCTGGCCGAGGCCGGCCCCGAGGCCCCGGCGCCCGTGCCCGGCGCGGCCGGCACCGCGGGCCCGGGCGCCGGTCCGGCCGGTACAGACCCGGGAACTGCTGCTCCCGCGCCCGAGGCGGCTGCCTCTGCTGAGGTGGACTCCGAGGCCCTGGCGCCCGCGCCTGCCGCACCGGCGTCCCCGGCGGGGCCAACAATCCCGGCGGCTCTGGCCGAGGCCGGCCCCGAGACCCCGCCCGCCGCGTCCGGCACCGCGGGCCCGGTCCCGGGCCCGGACGCAGTTCCGGCTGAGCCGGGCCCGGGCTCCGGGACCCCCGCGCCCGCGTCCCCGGCCGAGGCGGCCGACGCCTCCGACCTCCACCTCCACCTCGGCCCGGACTCCGAGACCGCGTCCGGGACCGAGGTCGCCGACGTGCTCGCCGCCGCGCTCACCGCGCAGGCCGCGCGTGAGGAGGGGATGCGGCCGGTCGTGCCGGCCGCGGAGGGGCCGGACGGGCCGCTGCCGTTGTTTCCGCTCCAGCCGCCCCGTACCGGCCGGGACCTGCTGGCCGATCATGTCGCCGCGATGGTCTGCTGCGCCGCCGTCGACACGGCGGACGCCGCGCCCGGTCTGGACTGGCTGGACGGTCCGGCGCTGCTCGTGCGCGGCGAGCGGAGCACGGACCTGGTGCCGGCGGTGCTGTGCCTGGTCGAGGACGGCGACCCGGAGCCGTTGCGGGCCTGGCTGCACCGCACCGGGGTGCGCCCGGAGAAGCCCGTACGCCTGCTCTGAGCCGTAAGGCCCGGGCGGTACGACCCGGAGGGCTGTCTTCCACTCTCGTCAATTCGCGACGAACGGTGACGGACTGCGTGCGTTATGTGATGTGCTGGAGACCGGCACTGACAGAGGCACCATCAGCGGGCACCAACAGCAGGCAGACACCAGAGGCACTGACCGGACCACCGGACCGACCGGGGAGTCGAGGGAGGGGCGCGTCATGGGGGCGGAGCAGATCAGGCGGTGGGAGTCGGGCGCGCTCGCGCACGCCGTGTCGGACCCCTTCGGCCAGGGCCCGCTGCCCTGGCTGCGCGGTTCCGAGAACTACTTCGACGACACCGGCCAGCTGGTGCCGTGGTACGCGGACGAGACCCTGACCGGGAGTGGCGGCGGCGGTGGCGGCGGTGGCGGCGGCCCGCGCACCGCCGACGACGTGCACGGCCAGATCAAGGGCTTCGTGTCCAACGGCGCCGTGGCGCCCGGCGAGTCGATCGACTTCCACATCACCGTGGATCCGCCGCAGCAGTTCTCGGTCGACATCTACCGGATCGGGCACTACGGCGGCGACGGCGCCGCCAAGATCACCACCAGCCCCCGGCTCTCCGGCATCGTCCAGCCCGCCCCGCTGACCGCCGACCGCACCGTCTCCTGCCACCACTGGTGGCAGTCCTGGCGGCTCCAGATCCCCTCGTACTGGTCGATCGGCGCGTACGTCGCCGTGCTCACCACCGTCGGCGGCTACCGCTCCCACATCCCCTTCACCGTCCGCGACGGGCACCCGGCGGACCTGCTGCTCGTGCTGCCGGACGTGACCTGGCAGGCGTACAACCTCTATCCCGAGGACGGCCGGACCGGCGCCAGCCTCTACCACGCGTGGGACGAGGAGGGCCGGCTGCTCGGCGAGGAGGAGGCGGCGGTGACCGTCTCCTTCGACCGCCCGTACGCGGGCGCGGGCCTGCCGCTGCACGTGGGCCACGCGTACGACTTCATCCGCTGGGCCGAGCGCTACGGCTACGACCTGGCGTACGCGGAGACCCGCGACCTGCACGCGGGCCGGGTGGACCCGAGCCGCTACCGGGGCCTGGTCTTCCCGGGCCACGACGAGTACTGGTCGGTGCCGATGCGGCGCACGGTGGAGCTCGCCCGCGACCAGGGCACCTCCCTCGTCTTCCTGTCCGCCAACACCATGTACTGGCAGGTCGAGCTGGCCCCGTCGCCGTCCGGCGCGCCCGACCGGCTGCTCACCTGCCGCAAGCGCCGCGGCCCCGGCCGCCCGGCGCTCTGGCGGGAGATCGACCGGCCGGAGCAGCAACTGCTGGGCATCCAGTACGCGGGCCGGGTGCCGGAACCCCACCCGATGGTCGTACGGAACGCGGAGCACTGGCTCTGGGAGGCCACCGGCGCGGGCGACAACGACGAGATCCCGGGCCTGGTCGCGGGCGAGGCCGACCGTTACTTCCCGCGCACCCCGCTCCCCGAGCACCAGGGCCGCATCCTGCTCGCCCACTCGCCGTACGAGGACGGGGAGGGTGTCCTCCGGCACCAGGAGACCAGCCTCTACCGGGCCCCGTCCGGCGCCTGGGTCTTCGCCTCGGGCACCTTCGCGTGGTCGCCGGCGCTCGACCGGCCCGGCCATGTGGACGCCCGGATCCAGCGCGCCACCGCGAACCTCCTCGACCGCATCTGCAAGCGGGACTGAGCACGCAAGGAGCACGCAAGGAGTACGCGGGGAGCGCGCGGGGAGTGCGGACTGAGCGCGGGCTCACACCGTCCGGCGGCGTTACCCACCCCGACGTGCGAGAGAATCGGACCTGCTCCTGGATCAACCTACGCGGAGGAACCGTGTCCGGATTCGTAGAAAAGCCCGAGCCCGTCCAGGTCCCGGGCCTGACCCATCTCCACACGGGCAAGGTCCGCGACCTGTACCGCGACGAGGCGGGCGACCTCGTGATGGTGGCGAGCGACCGCCTGTCCGCCTACGACTGGGTGCTCCCCACCGAGATCCCGGACAAGGGCCGCGTCCTCACCAAGCTCTCGCTCTGGTGGTTCGACAAGCTCGCCGACCTGGTCCCCAACCACGTCCTGTCGACCGAGCTCCCGGCCGGCGCGCCCGCCGACTGGGCCGGCCGCACGCTGGTCTGCAAGTCGCTGAACATGGTCCCGGTCGAGTGCGTGGCCCGCGGCTACCTCACCGGTTCCGGCCTGGTCGAGTACGACGAGTCCCGCACGGTCTGCGGCCTCGCGCTGCCCGAGGGCCTGGTCGACGGCTCCGAGCTGCCCGCGCCGATCTTCACCCCGGCGACCAAGGCCGCCGTCGGCGACCACGACGAGAACGTCTCGTTCGAGGAGGTCGCCCGCCAGGTCGGCGCCGAGACCGCCGAGCTCCTTCGCAGCACGACCCTCGCCGTCTACTCCCGGGCCCAGGACATCGCCCGTGAGCGCGGGATCATCCTGGCCGACACGAAGTTCGAGTTCGGCTTCGAGTCCACCCCGGAGGGCGAGCGCCTGGTCCTCGCCGACGAGGTCCTCACCCCGGACTCCTCGCGCTTCTGGCCGGCCGACGAGTGGCAGCCGGGCCGCGCCCAGCCCTCGTACGACAAGCAGATCGTGCGCAACTGGCTGACCTCGCCGGCCTCTGGCTGGGACCGCAAGAGCGAGCAGCCGCCGCCGGCCCTCCCCGCGGAGGTCGTGGAGAAGACCCGCGCCAAGTACATCGAGGCGTACGAGCTCCTGACCGGCACCAGCTGGAGCTAGAGCTAGAGCTAGAGCTAGAGCTAGAGCTGACCGGCGGATCATGGCCGGGCCCGCGCCACCCGGCACGGTCATGATCCGCCGGACAGAGCCTGGCAACGAGAAAGCCCCCGGTCGGATCGACCGGGGGCTTCTCTATGGAGCGGACGACGAGATTCGAACTCGCGACCCTCACCTTGGCAAGGTGATGCTCTACCAACTGAGCCACGTCCGCATGCGCCGTAGCGCGCTGCTAACTATACCCAACCTTTCGCCCGGGTGAGACGCACTGCCGTGTGGCGGTTCTCCGCACCGAGTTTCGCGGCGGCCGAGGAGCGGTCGTTGCGGACGGTTCCGGGGGACAGCGCGGCGCGCTCGGCGATCTCCGCCACCGGCGCTCCGTCGGCGGCGAGTTCGAGGACCTCGGCCTCCCGCGGGGTGAGCGGGGAGTCCCCGGCGGCGATCGCGGCGATCGCGTCGGCCGCCAACTCCGGGTCCACATAGCGGTTTCCGGCGTGCACGGTACGGATCGGCTCGGCCGGCCGCTGGGCGCTGACGGTCTTCGGCGCGAAGCCGCGGACGCAGGCGGCGAGGGCCCGCTTGAGGTGCCCGGGGCGCCCGTGACCGGTCATGATCATGGTGCGGCAGTCCGGGAGTTCGTCCCGGATGGATGTGGCGACCATCACACCGTCGGTGTCCGGCATCTGCAGATCGAGCACGGCGACGTCGGCCCGGTGGGCGCGTGCCATCGCGAGCGCCTCGGGCCCGGAGGCCGCCTCGGCGACGACGACCAGGTCGTCCTCCAGACCGAGCAGGGCGGCGAGCGCGCCCCGGATCAGATGCTCGTCGTCGGCGAGCAGGACGTGGACGGGCCGCTCGGGGCGTTCGCGCAGCCCGGCCAGACCGGACCCGGCACCCGCCCGTTCGGCGTCCGCGCCGTCGTTCTCCACGGTCAGGGCCACCGCGCCGCCCGTCGCCCGCAGGGTGATCGCGCACCGCCGGGCGTCGCCGTGCCGCAGCACGTTGGTGGCGGCCTCCCGGACCACCCAGCCGAGGGGTGACTCCACGGTGGCGGGCCGCTCGCGCCGGGCTGATCCCGGCCGGCCGGCTCGCTCTCGAGAGCGAGCCCCGACAGATGGCGGCCCATGACGTCGTGCAGACGGTGGAGGAACTTCCCGCGCCGTTGGTGCCGAGCAGGGCGAACGGGCAGGGTGGGCTGTGAATACGACGAAGGCCCCGGTTCCTGAGAACCGGGGCCTTCGCTCCCTGAGCGGACGACGAGATTCGAACTCGCGACCCTCACCTTGGCAAGGTGATGCTCTACCAACTGAGCCACGTCCGCATTGCCTCCGCCTGGCTTTCACCGGGCGGCGCGTGCACCACTCTACCTGATGCACCGGAGTGCCTGGTAACCATGGTGCAGAGAGCGGGTGACAGGGATCGCACACTGCGGCTTCCCTCTGGAAGAGGGCTGTTCTACTACTGAACTACACCCGCACGCTCTGCTTGTGGGACTTGGCTTTTCGGCCTCGCCCCTCGGCGTGATCCAGACTCTAGCGGATCATGGGGGGGTGAGCGCAAATCCGGGTCAGCTCGCCGCCTGGAACGCCTCGTAGATGCGCTTCGGGATCCGGCCGCGGGCCGGCACCTCCAGCTTGTTCGACTGCGCCCACGCGCGGACCGCGGCCGGGTCGGGGGCCAGCGCCGTGTGCGTGTAGTCACCCCGGGCGGCGGCCCCGGCGGGCTTCGCGCCCCGGCCGCCCCTGCCGCCCTGCTTCGCGGTGATCTTGCGACCGGCGGCGAGGTAGGGGGCGAGGACCTTGCGCAGTTTCTTTGCATTGGCGGGATTCAGGTCGATCTCGTACATCTTCCCGTCCAGGCCGAACGCGATCGTTTCCGCCGCCTCTCCGCCGTCGATGTCGTCGGAGAGAGTGACCACCACACGCTGTGCCACGGATATCGGTCCTTTCCTGCGGATCGCCGTGTCCCGTCGGCAGGCTCGCCGCCCTGACGTGCGGTGATGCCGATACGGAGGCTCCCCGGGGGGCAATGCTTTGTTCCCCTGCGCTTCGCTGTATTCCCTTTGTACAGCGGTGGGACGCGTATGGGGAAGCCCAGGCAATTGTTTCCGCGTGTCACGACCGGCGGGCGATATTCCACATGAATTCACCAGCCTGGTGTTCGGGGGGTGTTTTGTAGGATCCTTCAGACTTCTACTCGCGTAGAATTTGGAGGCAGGTACGCTGAGGGAACCGCCCACGCAACACACCACCGGGAGTGCCAGTGGCACGCGTCGTAGTCGACGTCATGCTCAAGCCGGAGATCCTCGACCCGCAGGGACAGGCGGTGCAGCGTGCACTGCCCCGCCTCGGTTTCGACGGGATCGCCGACGTCCGCCAGGGGAAGCGCTTCGAGCTGGAGGTGGAGGGACCGGTCGACGAGGCCGCCCTCGCCCGCATCCATGAGATGGCCGAAACCTTCCTTGCCAACACCGTGATCGAGGACTTCACCGTGAAGGTGGAGTCCACGGAGAACGCCGGGGCCCAGTCGTGACCGCACGCATCGGCGTCGTCACGTTCCCCGGAACGCTCGACGACCAGGACGCGCTGCGCGCCGCCCGCCTCGCGGGCGCCGAGCCCGTCTCGCTCTGGCACCGCGACAAGGACCTCAAGCAGGTCGACGCGGTCGTCCTCGCGGGCGGCTTCTCCTACGGCGACTACCTGCGGGCCGGAGCCATCTCCCGCTTCTCGCCGGTGATGGAGACGATCATCGAGCAGGCGAAGGCGGGCATGCCCGTCCTCGGCATCTGCAACGGCTTCCAGATCCTCACCGAGGCCCACCTGCTGCCGGGCGCCATGCTGCGCAACAACCACCTGCACTTCATCTGCCGCGACCAGAAGCTGCGGGTGGAGAACGCGGAGACCGCCTGGACCTCGGACTACACCGTGGGCCAGGAGATCGAGGTCCCGCTCAAGAACATGGACGGCCGGTACGTCGCCGACGAGCACACGCTCGACGAGCTGGAGGCCGAGGGACGGGTGGCGTTCCGCTACCTGGACATGAACCCCAACGGCTCGCTCCGCGACATCGCGGGCATCACCAACGCCGCGGGCAACGTCGTCGGCCTCATGCCGCACCCCGAGCACGCCGTCGAGCCGCTGATCGGCACCGGCAAGACCGACGGTCTCGGTTTCTTCACCTCGATCCTCAAGAAGCTGGTCAACGCCTGATGAGCCTCGACACCGTCAAGCACGCGAGCGAGACGCCGGACAGCGAGCAGCCCTGGAAGGAGCTCGGCCTCAAGGAGGACGAGTACGCGCGCATCCGCGAGATCCTCGGCCGCCGTCCCACCGGCGCCGAGCTCGCCATGTACTCCGTCATGTGGTCCGAGCACTGCTCCTACAAGAGCAGCAAGGTCCACCTGAAGCAGTTCGGCGAGAAGGCCCCGGAGAACGACGCCATGCTCGTCGGCATCGGCGAGAACGCCGGTGTCGTCGACGTCGGCCAGGGGTACGCGGTCACCTTCAAGGTCGAGTCGCACAACCACCCGTCGTACATCGAGCCCTACCAGGGCGCGGCCACCGGCGTCGGCGGCATCGTCCGCGACATCCTCGCCATGGGTGCCCGCCCGGTCGCCGTGGTCGACCCGCTGCGCTTCGGCGCCGCCGACCACCCCGACACCAAGCGCGTGCTGCCCGGTGTCGTCGCCGGCATCGGCGGCTACGGCAACTGCCTGGGCCTGCCCAACATCGGCGGCGAGGTCGTCTTCGACGCCTGCTACCAGGGCAACCCGCTGGTCAACGCCGGCTGCATCGGCGTGATGAAGCACGAGGACATCCACCTCGCCAAGGCCTCCGGCCCCGGCAACCAGGTCATCCTCTACGGCGCCCGCACCGGCGGCGACGGCATCGGCGGCGTCTCGGTCCTCGCGTCCGAGACCTTCGACGACTCGAAGCCGGCCAAGCGCCCGGCGGTCCAGGTCGGCGACCCCTTCCAGGAGAAGCTCCTCATCGAGTGCACCCTGGAGATCTTCCAGGAGAAGCTGGTCGCGGGCATCCAGGACCTCGGCGGCGCCGGGCTGTCCTGCGCCACCTCCGAGCTGGCCTCCGCCGGCACCGGCGGCATGCGGGTCGACCTGGAGAAGGTGCACCTGCGCGACGCGACGCTCTCGCCCGAGGAGATCCTCATGAGCGAGTCGCAGGAGCGCATGTGCGCGATCGTCGAGCCGCAGCACGTCGAGCGCTTCCTCGCGATCTGCGAGAAGTGGGACGTCATCGCGGTCGTCATCGGTGAGGTGACGGACGGCGAGCGCCTGGAGATCTTCTGGCACGGCGAGCAGATCGTCGACGTCCCGCCGCGCACCGTCGCGCACGAGGGCCCGGTCTACCACCGCCCGTCCGAGCGCCCGGAGTGGCAGGACGCTCTCCAGGCCGACGACGCCGGCAAGCTGGCCCGCCCGCAGGACGGCGCCGAGCTCAAGGACCAGGTCCTCCGGCTCGTCTCCTCCCCGAACCAGGCCTCGAAGTCCTGGATCACGGACCAGTACGACCGCTTCGTGCAGGGCAACACCGTGCTCGCCCAGCCCGAGGACGCCGGCATGGTCCGCATCGACGAGGAGACCAACCTCGGCGTGGCCATGGCGACCGACGGCAACGGCCGGTACGCCAAGCTCGACCCGTACACGGGTGCGCAGCTCGCGCTGGCGGAGGCGTACCGCAATGTCGCCGCCTCCGGCGCCAAGCCGCTGGCGATCTCCGACTGCCTGAACTTCGGCTCGCCCGAGGACCCGGCCGTCATGTGGCAGTTCGCCGAGGCCACCCGTGGTCTCGCGGACGGCTGCCTCCAGCTCGGCACCCCGGTCACCGGCGGCAACGTGTCGCTGTACAACCAGACCGGTGACGTGGCCATCCACCCGACGCCCGTCGTGGCCGTCCTCGGTGTGATCGACGACGTCAACCGCCGTACCCCGATCGCCTTCGCGGACGAGGGCCAGCTCCTCTACCTGCTCGGCGACACCAAGGAGGAGTTCGGCGGCTCGGCCTGGTCCGAGGTGATCCACCAGCACCTCGGCGGTCTGCCGCCGGCCGTGGACCTCGACCGGGAGAAGCTGCTCGGCGAGATCCTGATCTCGGGTTCCCGCGACGGCATGATCGACGCGGCCCACGACCTGTCCGACGGCGGTCTGGTCCAGGCGGTCGTCGAGTCCTGCCTGCGCGGCGGCAACGGCGCGCGCCTGGTCGTGCCCGAGGGCCTGGACGCCTTCACCTTCCTCTTCAGCGAGTCGGCCGGCCGTGCGGTCGTGTCCGTCCCGCGCAGCGAGGAGCTCCGCTTCACCGACATGTGCGGTGCGCGGGGTCTGCCGGCGACCCGCATCGGTGTCGTCGACGGCGACGCGGTCGAGGTGCAGGGCGAGTTCAGCATCTCCCTGGAGGAGCTGCGCGCCGCCCACGAGGCGCCGATCCCGGGCCTGCTGGCCTGATCAGTTCGGTACACACCGAGGCCCCCGCACGCACGCGTGCGGGGGCCTTGGTGCTGTCAGCCGCGTGAAGCCGGTGCTCAGCCGGTGCCCCAGAAGGAGTCCGTCTCCGTGATGTCGGTGACGCACTCGTCGATGTCGGAGACCTTGTCGCCGACGATGGTGAAGAACAGGCCGCCGTCCATCTCGATGCCGCGGTCGCCGCGCTCGGCGTAGAAGCGGTGCGTGGAGATGGCGTGGCCGCGGCCGTCCACGTACACGCCCTTGAGCTCGACGCGCATGGTGCCGCCGGTCAGCTCGCCGAGCTTCCGGTAGTAGTCCCCGAGGACGGCGTCCCGGCCCTTGTAGTGCCCGGATATCTGGCTCTCGCCGGGTACGTGCTGGGTGCAGTCGCTGGTCATCATCGCGGCCAGCGTCTCCATGTCACCCGCGCCGAACGCTTCGTAGCCCCGGCGTACCAGGGCGGCATGGGGGTGTTCGTGATGCGTCATGTCCCGTCGCCCGCTCTCGCTGCGGTTGGCCCCCTCCCTCAAGTCTCGGCGTTAGCCTCGGCCCATGCCACCCGCCAAGAAGCGCACCCGCAGTTACGACCCCGCCAGGACCCGCGCCGCCGTGCTCGCCCAGGCCGCGCACGTACGGGACGGGGTGCTCGCGCTGCCGCCCGAGGCGTTCGACAGGCCGACGCGCCTCGCCGGGTGGACCGTACGGGAGCTGGTCGCGCATCTGACGATGGTGCTCGGGTCGCTGTCACGGAAGCTCGCCGCGGCCGAACCCGCCCGGCAGGAACTCGCCCTCCTGGACTGGCCGCTCGCCACGGCGACGGGCGCGCCGGGCATCGACGAGGACGCCCGGGCACTGGCCACGGACGAGGACCTGCCGGGGGCGTACGAGCGGACGCGGGCGGAGTTCGAGGCGCGGCTCGCGGGCGCGTCCGACGAGCGGCTCGTCCCGACCCGGTTCGGCGCGATGCGGCTCGCTGACTTCCTGGTCACCCGGACCGTCGAACTCGTCGTGCACACCGACGACCTGAACGCGGCGACCGCGGCGACCGCGGCGACCGGGCCGGACTTCCCCGGCCTCCCGCCGATCCCGTACGACCGGCAGGCGCTCGCCGCCTGCACCCGCCTCCTCGCGGACGCCCTCGCGGCGAAGGCCCCCGGCGGCGCGGTGGAGGTGCGGATCCCGCCGTACGCGGTGGTGCAGTGCGTCGAGGGGCCCCGGCACACCCGCGGCACCCCGCCCAACGTGGTCGAGACGGATCCGCTGACCTGGCTCCGGCTCGCGACCGGCCGCACGGACTGGGCGGCCGAGCTGGACGCGGCGCGGGTCAGCGCGAGCGGGGAGCGGGCCGATCTGGCCGGGCTGCTGCCGCTGATGGGCTGACGCGGAACCACGGGACCGCGGGGCCCGTCCCACCGCCATGAAGAAGCCCCGCGTCCTCGCCGGAACCGTCGGAACCGCTCTCGCTCTCCTCCTCTCCGCCTGCGGTACGGGACAGGGCGCGGGCCCCGGCGGTGGCGCCGGCGCCGGCACGCCCGACCTGCCCGTCGCCGGCACGCACTGGACGATCGCCGCGGTCACGGTCGACGGGACCCGGTCCGTGGCCCCGTCCGGGGCGGGTCTGGAGTTCAAGAGGAACGGCCAGGTCGGCGGGAACAGCGGCTGCAACGGTTTCACCGCCGACGTCGCCGTGAAGGGCGACACCCTCACCGTGTCCCTCGGCCCGATCACGCTCATCGGTTGCCCCGCCGACCGGGAACGCTTCGAGCGGGCCCTGCTCAAGGCCTTCACCGGCGAGCTCAGGGGGAAGCTTCAGGACAGGGGGCTCACGCTCTCCTCGGTCGACGGCCGCAACACCCTGGAGCTGACCGCCGAGGCGGACGCGCCGCTGGTCGGTACGGCGTGGACGGTCGACGCGCTGCTCGACGGCGGGCCCGAGGGGACCGCGAGCTCGCTCCCGGCCGGTTCCGAGGGCAAGGCCAGGCTGACCTTCGGCAAGGACGGGCGGCTGACCGGCACCCTCGGCTGCAACCGGGTCACCGCGCCCGCGACGATCACCGCGAAGACGATCACGCTCGGCGCGATCGGGACCACCCGGATGAGGTGCACGGGCCCGGAGATGGCCCTGGAGACCGCGCTGTACGAGCGCCTGGACGGCCCGCTCACGTACCGCCTGACCCACCGCACGCTGATCGTCACGGACGTCGACGGAGGGGGTTTCTCGGCCACCGCGGACTAGGGCCTGTCCGGCCCGCCACTGCGAACTCCGTCACATCCCGACCGTTCGGCCTGCCCTGTACGAGCGTCCGCTCGGGCGGGTGACCGAATGGGTTACCCGCCAGTAACCCATGGGGCCTCTGGTTTGTGGGCTCCGACAAGGATCCAAGGATCAGTTCGTAGGAAAGCACGAGGAGATCCCCGCCGGTTCAGAGGCCCTTTCCGGCCCGTTCGCCAATTCGGACCAGTGGTCGATCCCGTCTACACTCGGTGTTGTGCCACGCGGAGACGGTCGACTCAATCACGATCTGCTCCCCGGTGAGAAAGGCCCCCAGGACGCTTGTGGCGTCTTCGGTGTCTGGGCTCCGGGTGAAGAGGTCGCAAAGCTCTCGTATTTCGGGCTCTACGCCCTTCAGCATCGGGGCCAGGAATCCGCGGGAATCGCGGTAAGCAACGGCTCCCAGATCCTCGTCTTCAAGGACATGGGACTTGTCTCCCAGGTCTTCGACGAGACTTCTCTCGGTTCCCTCCAGGGTCATATCGCGGTCGGTCACGCCCGCTACTCGACCACCGGGGCTTCCGTGTGGGAGAACGCGCAGCCGACGTTCCGGGCGACCGCCCACGGCTCCATCGCGCTCGGCCACAACGGCAACCTGGTGAACACGGCGAAGCTCGCCGAGATGGTCGCCGACCTCCCCAAGAAGGAGGGCCGGTCCACTCAGGTGGCCGCCACCAACGACACCGATCTGGTCACCGCGCTGCTCGCGGGCCAGGTCGACGAGGACGGCACGCCGCTCACCATCGAGCAGGCGGCCACGAAGGTCCTCCCCGAGGTCCGGGGCGCCTTCTCCCTCGTCTTCATGGACGAGCACACCCTCTACGCCGCCCGTGACCCGCAGGGCATCCGCCCGCTGGTCCTCGGACGTCTGGAGCGCGGCTGGGTGGTCGCCTCCGAGACCGCGGCCCTCGACATCTGCGGCGCGACCTTCGTGCGCGAGGTCGAGCCGGGCGAGCTCATCGCGATCGACGAGAACGGCATCCGTACCTCTCGATTCGCGGAAGCGAAGCCCAAGGGCTGTGTCTTCGAGTACGTGTACCTGGCGCGTCCCGACACCGACATCGCCGGCCGGAACGTGTACCTCTCCCGCGTGGAGATGGGTCGCAAACTCGCCAAGGAAGCCCCGGTCGAGGCCGACCTGGTCATAGCGACCCCGGAGTCCGGCACCCCCGCCGCCATCGGCTACGCGGAGGCCTCCGGCATCCCGTTCGGCGCCGGCCTGGTGAAGAACGCGTACGTCGGCCGGACCTTCATCCAGCCCTCGCAGACCATCCGCCAGCTGGGCATCCGGCTGAAGCTGAACCCGCTCAAGGAAGTCATCAAGGGCAAGCGCCTGGTGGTCGTCGACGACTCGATCGTCCGCGGCAACACCCAGCGCGCGCTCGTCCGGATGCTCCGCGAGGCCGGCGCCGCCGAGGTCCACATCCGGATCTCCTCCCCGCCGGTCAAGTGGCCCTGCTTCTTCGGCATCGACTTCGCCACCCGCGCGGAGCTGATCGCCAACGGCATGTCGGTCGAGGAGATCGGCACGTCGCTCGGCGCGGACTCGCTCTCGTACATCTCGCTCGACGGGATGATCGAGGCGACCACGATCCAGAAGCCCAACCTGTGCCGCGCCTGCTTCGACGGCGAGTACCCGATGGAGCTTCCGGACCCCGAGCTGCTCGGCAAGCAGCTCCTGGAGACCGAGCTGGCGGCGGGCCCCGCCGCCACCGCGGCGGCCGACGCCCTGCGCCGTCCGTAAGACCCCCGCCGCCCGCGCCGCGCCCGCCGTGGCGCGGGCAGCACGGCAGTACGAGCAGTACGCACAAGCAGTACGAGCAGTACGCGAGCAGTACGAGCAGCGCGAGCTGTACGACGACACGAAAGTTCTCACCCATGTCTGCTGAGACCACCGGTGCCTCCTACGCCTCCGCGGGCGTCGACATCGAAGCGGGCGACCGCGCCGTCGAGCTCATGAAGGAGTGGGTGAAGAAGACCCAGCGCCCCGAGGTCCTCGGCGGCCTCGGCGGCTTCGCCGGCTACTTCGACGCCTCCGCCCTCAAGCGCTACGAGCGCCCGCTGCTCGCCTCCGCCACCGACGGCGTGGGCACCAAGGTCGACATCGCCCGCCAGATGGGCGTGTACGACACCATCGGCCGCGACCTGGTCGCCATGGTCATGGACGACATCGTGGTCGCCGGTGCCGAGCCGCTGTTCATGACCGACTACATCTGCGTCGGCAAGGTCCACCCCGAGCGGGTCGCCGCCATCGTCAAGGGCATCGCCGAGGGCTGTGTCCTGGCCGGCTGCGCCCTGGTCGGCGGCGAGACCGCCGAGCACCCCGGCCTGCTCGGCCCGGACGACTTCGACGTCGCTGGCGCCGGCACGGGTGTCGTCGAGTACGACCGGCTGCTCGGCGCGGATCGTATCCGTACGGGTGACGCCGTCATCGCCATGGCGTCCTCCGGTCTTCACTCCAACGGGTACTCGCTGGTCCGGCACGTGGTCTTCGACCGCGCCGGCATGGCCCTCGACCAGCAGGTCGAGGAGTTCGGCCGGACCCTCGGCGAGGAGCTCCTGGAGCCCACCAAGATCTACTCGCTCGACTGCCTGGCGCTCACCCGCACCACCGAGGTGCACGCCTTCAGCCACATCACCGGCGGCGGCCTGGCCGCCAACCTGGCCCGGGTGATCCCGGACGGTCTGCACGCCACCGTGGACCGCTCCACCTGGACCCCCGGCGCCGTCTTCGACCTGGTCGGCAAGGCCGGGCAGGTCGAGCGCCTGGAGCTGGAGAAGACCCTGAACATGGGCGTGGGCATGATGGCCGTGGTCCCCGCCGAGTCCGTGGACGTGGCCCTCACCACGCTGGCCGACCGCGGCGTGGACGCCTGGGTCGCCGGTGAGATCACCGAGCGCGGCGACAAGGCGACGGGCGCCGAGCTGACCGGCGACTACGCCAAGTAGGACCAGTAGGAAGTCACGGATCGCACGAAGGAGTGCCCCGTACGGGGGCGCTCCTTCGGCGTTTCCGCCAAAGGTCTGTTCAATGCCCCAGGACGGGCCTCAGAGCGCCTGGGCAACACGGAAACCCGGTCCAGGTACCCCGGACCGGGTTTCGGTGTTCAGAAGGTCAAGCGCGACGCTGAGTGGACGCCGGACCAGGCTCGTCGTCCTCGTCCTCGTCGTCCGTGTTGTAGAGATCCGCGTACTGCGCGTACGGGTCGTCTTCCTCGTCGTCGTCCTCGAACGGCTCGCCATTCGGCGGCTGGCTCGAAGTCGATGCGCCCAGCTCGTTGGCCAGACGCGACAGGTCAGTCCCGCCGCTGCTGTACTTCAGCTGGCGGGCGACCTTGGTCTGCTTGGCCTTTGCCCGGCCGCGCCCCATGGCTCGACCCCCTCGGTGACGGGGCTCTCTGGCCCCAGAGTCTTGACACGCGTTCATGATCCGGAACGGACTCTCGAATGAGAGACCGGTCCGTAGGGCTTCAACGGTACCTGTTTCCGTCGGTCTACGGTACGCCGCGCGCATCACATACCCCGGTACAGAACCATCGAGGTGCCCTGTCCTCGCTGGTCAATCGCGATTTTAACCTCTTCTTGAGGTCCGACCCGCCGAACGGCGTGAGCGAAGTCTCGCGAATCGCCCACACATCACTCACGCCGTCCGATCGACCGACGGGCCGCACCCCCGGGCTCGCGCCGGGTGTGCCGTCAGGCTCAGGCGGGGCGGGCCTCGGCCATGCGCTGCTCGGCGATCCGGTCGGCCGCGGCGGCCGGCGGAATGCCGTCGGCCTTCGCACGTGCGAAGATCTCCAGAGTGGTGTCGAAGATCTTCGTCGCCTTCGCCTTGCAGCGGTCGAAGTCGAAGCCGTGCAGCTCGTCGGCGACCTGGATCACGCCGCCGGCGTTCACGACGTAGTCGGGCGCGTAGAGGATGCCGCGCTCCTCCAGGTCCTTCTCGACGCCCGGGTGCGCCAGCTGGTTGTTGGCCGCGCCGCAGACGATCTTCGCGGTGAGCACCGGCACGGTGGCGTCGTTGAGGGCGCCGCCGAGCGCGCAGGGGGCGTAGACGTCCAGGCCCTCGACGCGGATCAGCGCGTCGGTGTCGGCGACCACGGTGACCTGCGGGAACTTCTCGGTGATCCGGCGCACCGACTCCTCGCGGACGTCCGTGATGACGACCTCGGCCCCGTCGCCGATCAGGTGCTCGACCAGGTAGTGGCCGACCTTGCCGACACCCGCGACGCCGACCTTGCGGCCGCGCAGCGTCGGGTCGCCCCAGACGGTCTGCGCGGAGGCGCGCATGCCCTGGAAGACGCCGAAGGCGGTGAGCACGGAGGAGTCGCCGGCGCCGCCGTTCTCGGGGGAGCGGCCGGTGGTCCACTGGTTGGCGCGGGCCACGACGTCCATGTCGGCGACGTAGGTGCCGACGTCGCACGCCGTCACGTAGCGGCCGCCGAGGGAGGCGACGAAGCGCCCGTACGCGAGGAGCAGCTCCTCGGTCTTGATCTGCTCGGGGTCGCCGATGATGACGGCCTTGCCGCCGCCGTGGTCGAGTCCGGCCATGGCGTTCTTGTACGACATGCCGCGGGAGAGGTTGAGCGCGTCGGCGATCGCCTCGGCCTCGGTGGCGTACGGGTAGAAGCGGGTGCCGCCGAGGGCGGGGCCCAGAGCGGTGTTGTGGAGGGCGATGACGGCCTTCAGGCCCGTGGAGCGGTCCTGGCACAGCACGACTTGCTCGTGGCCGCCCTGCGCTGAGTGGAACAGGGTGTGCACTACGTCGGGCACGCCGGTCACATCGGTCACGGTGGTGACTCCCAAGTAAGAAGCGGCGGAAGGTCCCCCCTGTGGGTGGGGGTGGGACCAGGTCGGGACGAGGGTAAGTCCTACCTGGCCGTAGCAGGGGCGCAGTGCTGAGGATCACCCCCTCGCGGAGTACGCGCGTGGAAGGATTTGCGACATGTCGGTCCCCTCCTCGGTGCTCGTCCCCTATGCCGCCTATCTGCGGGTGTACGAGCCGCTGGCCGCGTTCCCGGAGCCGGAGCGGGGCCACTGGGCGCGCTACGCCGGGCGGGCGGACCCGCCGGGCGTCCAGGACGAACTGCGGCGCTCGCTCGCGGACTTGCTGCCGGTGCCGCCGGTCCCGGTGCCGGTGCACGAGAGCGCGGACGCGTTCGTGGCGGAGGTCGACGGGGTGGTCCTGGTCTGCCCGTGGCGGACGCGTCTTCGGGGCTGGCTGGCGATGGCGGACCTGGTCGGCGGCACGCTGCCGGCGCCGGTCCTGGACGCGATGCTGCCGCCGGTGGTGCGGGCCCAGGTGGCGGCGGACCACGAGCGGTGGCTGGCGCGGAACCCGGACGCGCGGCCGTGGATCCGCGGCGCGGTGTGGCGGGTGCCGGTGGCCTGGTTCGCGCTCTTCTCGGACGAGGAGCGGGAGTACGTGCCGGGGGAGCCTCCCGGGCAGGCGCCCGTCCTGCGGTACCGGACGCCGATGGTGCAGGCGCGCCGGCGGCTCGCGCGGGCGCTGAAGGCGCTGCGCGAGACGATCGAGGAGGGCCCGATGACGGAGAGTCTGATCGGGGTGGGGCGCTGGCTGGAGGAGTTCCATCCGCGGGCCCTTGTGGAGCTGGACTACGGCGGTCTGGTGCACGCGCTCACGGCGGAGGCACTGGCGGCGGACCGGTCGGCGGCGGACGTGGCGGCGGGGATCGAGGCGCTGCGGGCCGGTGACGGGGAGGGCGCGCAGGCGGCCTACGGGCGGTTCGCGGACCGCTGGCGGGCCGTGCATAACCTGCAGTTCGCCAATTGATCATGGACAGGACATGTTCACCTGATGTAAATGATCTTCATCCCTGGACACCGGTTCGGGTCTTTGGTGTGCTCTTGTGGGGCCACTGGGACCACCGGGACGGGTGGGACGGGACGTAGGTCCTGATCCGGGCCTTTGGCTCAAGGGTGACGGACAGCACTTAATGCACCCTTGCGCCCATCACCCACCCTCGTGCCAAAATAGGACAAGGAGTCCGGGGAGGGTTCCTTCCGCCCAACTATGGGCGGAACGCTCGACATTGCACTCTATGGGGGGTCTGAGGACTCCTGATCGCTCTGTGACTGATCGTCACAGTGGCGTGACTGTCCGTTATGGCATGGTCCATCGACTTCCGCCGCTGATGAACACCTGCGAGGGCAATTCCATCGGTTTGGCCGACGTGGCTGGACGGATGGTGTAGTTGTAGTGCCGAGGACAAGCCGTTCGTCCTATAACCGACTCGACCCGCTTCCGCCATTTCGGGCAAGGCGGGTCAAGGTGCAGAATTTAGAGGAAAGAACCGAGATGGTTCGGTTCTCCCGAGGAGGCCGCTCATGACCGCTCGCACCCCTGATGCCGAGCCGCTGCTGACCCCTGCCGAGGTTGCGACCATGTTCCGCGTGGACCCGAAGACGGTGACTCGCTGGGCCAAGGCCGGCAAGCTCACGTCCATCCGCACCCTGGGTGGACACCGCCGGTACCGCGAGGCCGAGGTCCGCGCCCTGCTGGCGGGCATTCCGCAGCAGCGCAGCGAGGCCTGAGGCGCCCGCGACACTCGCAGCACCCCGTAACACCCCGCAGTACCGGGCACTTTCCGGGTCCCCCAACCCGGCCGCCCACCCCAAGCTCTGCCGACGCGCGACCTGCCCCAACAGGCCCCCGTCATCGATCGCGCTGGACTCCGCCGGGTCCAGCGCGATCTTTTTTATGTCCCGGTTCACCCGCGTAGACCGGGTGCAATTGCACATATTAAATCGGGGGTGTGTAGGGAAGGGGTAAGTTCCGCCGTTCTGAAAACTGATTGAGTGACACCCGTCACACCGCCAGAGGCTTGCCCCGTACCAGCCCTGCCCCGTACCGGCCTTGTCTCGTACGAGCCTTGTCCCGTACCGGCGCCCGGGAAACGCAGGAAGGCCCGCACCGATCGGTGCGGGCCTTCCTGTTTCTCTGCTGCGACTCTGACGGGACTTGAACCCGCGACCTCCACCTTGACAGGGTGGCGAGCTAACCAACTGCTCCACAGAGCCATCGCAGCCTCTGAACCGCGGCTGCGAGGAAAAGAGTACAGCAGGTCAGGGGGTGCGGTCGAACCGGCTGCGGGAGGGTTACGGGAGGGGCCCCCGGGCCCGCTGCGGCGCGAGCCCTGCCGGGCGGAGCCTGCCGGGCGGGGCCTGCCGTGCGGGGGGCCTACCGGACCGGCTGCGGCACCGCCGCGTCGATCGCCTTCACGATCCGCTTGTCCGACACCGGGTGCGCCGTGCCGAGCGCGTGCGCGAAGTAGCTCACCCGCAGCTCCTCGATCATCCAGCGGATGTCCGTGACCGACGCCGGCACCGGGCGCCCCTTCGGGAGCTGTTCGAGCAGCCAGGCGTACTCGTCCAGCATCTCGTGCACCTTCTCCATCCGGGTGGTGTCCCGCTGCACGCCCGTCGGCATCTGCTGGAGCCGCCGGTCCGCCGCCACCAGGTAGCGCATCAGGTCCGGCAGCCGCTTCAGACCCGTACGGGTCACGAAACCGGCCGGCATCAGCCAGGAGAGCTGCTCCCGCACGTCCTGGAGGTTCGGCAGCAGCGCGGGGCTGCTGGTGGCCTTGAGCCGCCGCTCGCAGGCCTGCCAGGCCGCCAGCACCTGCTGGACCTGGCCCACCGTCCGTACGGTCAGCTCGACGAGATCGGCGCGCACCTTCTCGTACAGCTTCCGGAAGGACTCCTCGTCCCACACCGGACCGCCGTGGTCCGCGATCAGCCGGTCGGCCGCCGCGGTCGCGCAGTCGTCGAAGAGGGCCTGGATCGAGCCGTGCGGGTTCGCCGACAGGGCCAGCTTCTGCTGGTTGCTCAGCCGGTCCGAGGCGAACTTCGCCGGGTTCACCGGGATGTTCAGCATGATCAGCTTCCGGGTGCCGCGGCGCATCGCCTGCGCCTGCTCGGCCTCCGAGTCGAAGAGCCGTACGGCGACCGTGTCGCCCTCGTCGACGAGCGCCGGGTACGCCTTGACCGGCTGGCCGCCCCGCTTGGTCTCGAAGACCCGCGTGAGCGTCCCGATCGACCAGTCCCTGAGCCCCGAGCGCTCCAGGGACGGGCCCGAGCCGTCCGGGCCCGCCGTGGCCGCCGCGGCGGCCTTGGACAGCGCCTGACGGGCCTTCGGGCGCAGCTTCAGCTTCAGCGCCTCCAGGTCCTTGTCCTCGGCCAGCTTGCGGCGCCGCTCGTCGACGATCCGGAAGGTGATCTTGAGGTGCTCGGGGACCTTCGCCCAGTCGAAGTCCTCGGCGGTCAGCGGCACGCCGACCATCCGCTGCAGCTCGCGCGCGAGCGCGGACGTGAGCGGCTCCTGGACCGGCACGACCGAGTCGAGGAAGCGGCCCGCGAAGTTCGGCGCCGGCACGTAGTGGCGGCGGATCGGCTTCGGCAGGGAGCGGATGAGCTCGGTGACGACCTCTTCCCGCAGACCCGGGATCTGCCAGTCGAAGCCCTCGTCCGTCACCTGGTTGAGCACCTGGAGCGGTACGTGCACGGTGACGCCGTCGGCGTCCGCGCCCGGCTCGAACTGGTAGGTCACCCGGAACTTCAGCTGCCCCTGCCGCCACGAGTCCGGGTAGTCGGCCTTGGTGACCGCCCCCGCCTTCTCGTTGATCAGCATCTCGCGCTCGAAGTCCAGGAACTCCGGCTCCTCGTGGCGCTTGTGCTTCCACCACGAGTCGAAGTGCGCCCCGGACACGACGTGCTCGGGCACCCGCTTGTCGTAGAAGTCGAAGAGCGTCTCGTCGTCGACGAGGATGTCCCGGCGCCGGGCCCGGTGCTCCAGCTCCTCGACCTCGGTGAGCAGCTTGCGGTTGTCGGCGAAGAACTTGTGGTGGGTGCGCCAGTCGCCCTCGACGAGCGCGTTGCGGATGAACAGCTCGCGGGAGACCTCGGGGTCGATCCGGCCGTAGTTGACCTTGCGGTCGGCGACGATCGGCACGCCGTACAGGGTGACCTTCTCGAAGGCCATGACCGCCGCCTGGTCCTTCTCCCAGTGCGGCTCGCTGTACGTCTTCTTCACCAGGTGCTGGGCGAGCGGCTCGATCCACTCGGGCTCCACGCGCGCGTTGACCCGGGCCCACAGGCGCGAGGTCTCCACCAGCTCGGCGGACATGACCATGCGCGGGGGCTTCTTGAAGAGCGCCGAGCCGGGGAAGATCGCGAACTTGGCGTTGCGGGCGCCCAGGTACTCGTTGCGGCCGCCGCCCTCGCGCCTGCCGTCCTTCGCGCCGTCCTTGGACTCCTTCACGTCCTTCAGGCCGACGTGGGAGAGCAGGCCGGAGAGGAGGGAGACATGGACCGAGTGCTCGGGCGCGTCCTCCTCGTTGGGGTGTATGCCCATCTGCTTGGCGACCGTCCGCAGCTGGGCGTAGATGTCCTGCCACTCGCGGATCCGCAGGAAGTTCAGGTACTCCTGCTTGCACATGCGGCGGAAGGACGACGAGCCGCGCTCCTTCTGCTGCTCGCGGATGTAGCGCCAGAGGTTGAGGAAGGCGAGGAAGTCGCTGGTCTCGTCCTTGAAGCGGGCGTGCAGCTGGTCGGCCTGCGCCTGCTTCTCGGCCGGCCGCTCGCGCGGGTCCTGGATGGACAGCGCCGCCGCGATCACCATGACCTCGCGGACGCAGCCGTTCCGGTCGGCCTCCAGGACCATCCGGGCGAGCCGCGGGTCCACGGGCAGCTGGGACAGCTTGCGGCCGGTGTCCGTGAGCCGCTTGCGCGGGTCCTTCTGCGCCGGGTCCAGGGCGTGCAGCTCCTGGAGGAGCTGGACGCCGTCGCGGATGTTGCGGTGGTCCGGCGGGTCGATGAAGGGGAACTTCTCGATGTCGCCGAGGCCGGCCGCGGTCATCTGGAGGATGACGGAGGCCAGGTTGGTGCGCAGGATCTCCGCGTCCGTGAACTCGGGGCGGGTGAGGAAGTCGTCCTCCGAGTACAGCCGGATGCAGATGCCGTCCGAGGTGCGGCCGCAGCGGCCCTTGCGCTGGTTGGCACTGGCCTGGCTGACCGGCTCGATGGGCAGGCGCTGCACCTTGGTGCGGTGCGAGTAGCGCGAGATGCGCGCGGTGCCCGGGTCGATCACGTACTTGATGCCGGGGACGGTGAGGGAGGTCTCGGCGACGTTCGTCGCGAGCACGATCCGGCGGCCGGAGTGCGCCTGGAAGACCCGGTGCTGCTCGGCGTGCGACAGGCGCGCGTACAGGGGGAGGATCTCGGTGTTGAAGAGTTTCTTCTTGATGAGCGCGTCCGCCGTGTCACGGATCTCGCGCTCGCCGGAGAGGAAGACCAGGACGTCGCCGGGGCCTTCCTTCTGGAGCTCGTCGACGGCGTCGCAGATCGCGGTGATCTGGTCCCGGTCCGCCTCGTCGGAGTCCTCCTCCAGGAGGGGGCGGTAGCGGACCTCGACGGGGTACGTGCGTCCGGAGACCTCGACGATCGGCGCGTCGCCGAAGTGGCGGGAGAAACGCTCGGGGTCGATGGTCGCGGAGGTGATGACGACCTTGAGGTCGGGGCGCTTCGGCAGCAGCTGGGCCAGATAGCCGAGCAGGAAGTCGATGTTGAGGGACCGCTCGTGGGCCTCGTCGATGATCAGCGTGTCGTACGCGCGCAGCTCGCGGTCCGTCTGGATCTCGGCGAGCAGGATGCCGTCCGTCATCAGCTTCACGAAGGTCGCGTCGGGGTTCACCTGGTCGGTGAACCGGACCTTCCAGCCGACCGCCTCGCCGAGCGGGGTCTTCAGCTCCTCGGCCACGCGCTCGGCGACCGTGCGGGCGGCGATCCGGCGGGGCTGGGTGTGCCCGATCATGCCCCGGACGCCCCGGCCCAGCTCCAGACAGATCTTCGGGATCTGCGTGGTCTTGCCGGAGCCGGTCTCACCGGCGACGATCACGACCTGGTGGTCGCGTATCGCCTCCAGGATCTCGTCCTTCTTCTGCGAGACCGGGAGCTGTTCGGGATAGGTGACGGCGGGCACGCGCGCGAAGCGCGCGTCGACCCGGTCCTTGGCCTTGCCGGCCTCGACGGCGATCTCGTCCAGGACGGCCGCACGGGCCTCGGGCTTGCGGATGCGGCGGGCGCCTTCGAGACGGCGGCCGAGCCGGTGCGAGTCCCGCAGCGAGACCTCGGCCAGGACGGACTGGAGGGCGGCGAAGGAAGTAGACATACGGGATCCAGGATCGCACCTGCCGAGGAGGAGCGGCGAACCGATTTACGAGGGCTGCGCCACGCCTCTGCGTAATAATTCGGGCACGCACTCCCGAAAGGTTTCCTCATGTCCCGCACCCCGGTCCTGCGCGCGCTGCTGGCGTGCGCGGCGCTGGCGGGGCTGGTGCTCGGTCTGGTGGTCTGCGGGACGGTTCCGGGGACCGCGGAGAAGGCGACGGCGGTCTCGGCCGGCCCGGCCGGTCCCGGCTGTGGCCAGAGCCACGGCGCCGAGGAAGGGGCCGCCGCCCCCGCCGTACCGCCGCGCGGGCACGCCTTCGGCGAGCTGCTGCCGGCGCTCGCGGGGGAGCGGATGCCGTGCGGGGGCGTGGGCGCGGACCAGGACGTGGCGGACGTACGGGCGGGGCGGGCGCCGCCGGAGCGCGTACCGCCGTCACCGGTGGAGCTGTCGATCCTGCGGGTCTAGACGACGGGTGCTTTCGGTCATCCGTCCCCTTTGTCCTGTCTTGTCCTGTCCCAGGAGCGCTTCAGCATGCCCAAGCCCAGCAAGTCCAAGCCTGTCGTGATCGTCGCGGGGGTGGCCCTGGCGGCCACGCTGCTCGGCCTCGCCTCGTACGCCGCCACCAAGCCGTCCGCGCCCTCAGGGTCCTCGGTCGCCGAGGTGTCCGCCGACCCGTCGGCCGGCGTCTACCCCGAGCTGGAGGCGTACGCCCGCCGCGACGGCGCCGACAAGCTGGCCCTCGGCCGGGCCGACGCGCCGGTGGTCCTCATCGAGTACGCCGACTTCAAGTGCGGCTTCTGCGGGAAGTTCGCCCGCGACACCGAGCCGGCCCTGGTGAAGAAGTACGTGGACGCGGGCACCCTGCGCATCGAGTGGCGGAACTTCCCGATCTTCGGCGAGGAGTCGGAGGCCGCCGCGCGCGCCTCGTGGGCGGCCGGGCAGCAGGGCCGGTTCTGGGAGTTCCACAAGGCCGCGTACGCCCCCGGAGCCAAGGAGCAGGGCTTCGGCAAGGAGCGCCTGACCGCCCTCGCGAAGGAGGCCGGCGTCGCGGACCTCGCGCGCTTCGCCCGCGACGCGGAGGGCTCGGCGGCCCGCGAGGCGGTGCGCAGGGACCAGGAGCAGGGCTACTCGATCGGCGCCACCTCGACCCCGTCCTTCCTGGTCAACGGCCGCCCGATCGCCGGTGCCCAGTCGATGGAGGCCTTCACCCAGGCGATCGACGCGGCGGCGAAGGCGGCCGAGGGGAAGCCGGGGGCCGGTCGGTGACCTCCGGCATCGGCTACTTCGCGGCCTTCCTCGGCGGGCTGCTCGCGCTGCTCAGCCCGTGCAGCGCCCTGCTGCTGCCCGCCTTCTTCGCCTACTCCCTGGACACCCGGGCCAAGCTGGTGGCCCGGACCGGGATCTTCTCCGCGGGCCTGGCCACCACCCTCGTCCCGCTGGGCGCGGCCGGCTCCTTCGCCGGCCGCCTCTTCTACGGACACCGGGACCTGCTCGTGGCCCTCGGCGGCTGGACGATCGTGGCCCTCGGGGTGCTCCAGATCCTCGGCCTGGGCTTCGCGTCCCGCCGGATGAGCGAGGTCAGCGGCCGGATCCGGCCCACCACCGCGCTCTCCGTCTACGCCCTGGGCCTGGTCTACGGCCTGGCCGGCTTCTGCGCGGGCCCCATCCTCGGCAGCGTCCTCACCGTGGCCGCGCTCAGCGGCAGCCCGGTCTACGGCGGGCTGCTGCTCGCGGTGTACGCGCTCGGCATGGCCGTCCCGCTGTTCGTGCTCGCGCTGCTCTGGGAGCGTTACGAGCTGGGCCGGCGGCGCTGGCTGCGCGGCCGCCCGATCCGTGTCGGCCGCTTCGAGGCCCACTCGACCTCGCTGCTCTCGGGCCTCTTCTTCATCGCCCTCGGCGCCCTCTTCCTGGCCTTCGACGGCACCACGGCCCTGCCCGGCCTGCTGTCGGTCGACGCGTCCTTCGCCGTGGAGGAGCGCGTCTCCGTCCTCGGCCGCGCGATCCCCGACTGGGCGCTGCTCGTCGCCGTCGTGGCGGTGGTGGCGGGCGCGCTCGCGTGGCGCGCCCGGCGGGGAGACCGCCAGGGGGAAAGGACGTAGGAACGAAGAAGGCCCCGTTCGTGAGAACGGGGCCTTCCGGTTGTGGCTGGGGCCGGGGTCGAACCGGCGACCTATCGCTTTTCAGGCGATCGCTCGTACCAACTGAGCTACCCAGCCACGAAGCTGTTTCCAGCTTCAGCGACTCTGACGGGACTTGAACCCGCGACCTCCACCTTGACAGGGTGGCGAGCTAACCAACTGCTCCACAGAGCCTTGCTTGTGTGCGAGCACTAGTCTCGCACACGGTGGTGCGTGCCCCCAACGGGATTCGAACCCGTGCTACCGCCTTGAAAGGGCGGCGTCCTGGGCCACTAGACGATGAGGGCTAACGGCCCCACCTGGGCGCCTCTCAGCGCCTCGGGGACGTGAGAAGCATATGGGATGGCAGGCGGTATCGCCAAAACGGTTTCCCCGGGGCGGTTTCCCCGGCAGGCCGCGAGGGAGAATGGGCGCGTGCTGGAGATGACGCGCGAGGAGTTCGAGGAACTCGTCGCCGAAGCCCTGGACCGCATCCCGCCGGAACTGACCCGGCTGATGGACAACGTCGCCGTGTTCGTCGAGGACGAGCCGGCGCCCGAGACCGGCGACCCGGAGCCGCTCGGCCTCTACGAGGGGACGCCGCTGACCGACCGGGGCGAGTGGTACGCCGGGGTGCTCCCGGACCGGATCACCATCTACCGGGGGCCGACGCTCCGGATGTGCGAGTCGCGCGAGGACGTGGTCGCGGAGACCGAGATCACGGTGGTGCACGAGATCGCCCACCACTTCGGCATCGACGACGAGCGGCTGCACGCGCTCGGTTACGGCTGAGCCGACGGCGCGGCCTGGCAGGGCCCGGCACGGCCGGGCCGTCGTGCCATACCGGGCCGCCGGGGCGGGGCCGGCCGAGAGGGTGTGCCTTTCGGGCGTGTCCTCGTGGCGCCACGGGAGTTGGGCAGGGCGACGCGTTCGAACCGCGTCCGTTTCCTGACTGTCGTCGTCGACTGTCGTCGTCGTGTCCTGGAGGTGCCCTCCGTGCGCCATTTGCCCACCCCCGTGAGATGGGCCGCCACCGCGTTGGCGGTCGCCGCCTGCGCGGGCCTGAGCGGCTGTATGAGTGTGAGCGACGACGGGGCGAAGCCGGCGCCCAGCACGTCCGCGGGCAAGCGCGGCGAGGCGGCCGGCACCGCGGCCGACGGCGGGCTCTCCGGCGGTCACACCGGGAGCGGCTACGACCGCACGGGCCGCAGCGGACCCGATCCGGACGGCGAGGGCGAGGAGACGCCGGTGCCGAGCGGCTCGCCGAGCGCGTCGGCCGAGCCGTCGGGCGCGCCGGACGCGGGCGGCGGCCCGGGCGGGGCGCCGAAGCCGCAGCAGCCGCCGGCCGGGGTCCCGGGCGACGCGGCGGTGGGCGGCGGGTCCGGGCAGCCGGGCGGGGAGACGCAGCCGCCGGTGGATCCGACGCCCGAGCCGACCCAGGAACCGACCCCCGAGCCGACCCAGGATCCGACGCCCGAGCCGACGGTCTCCGAGACGCCGACCACGACGCCCGGCGCGGACACCCATCTGGGCGCGATGCGGGCGGCCGACGGCCCGGGCCGGGCCAAGGAGCCGAAGGCATCGCCGCAGGCCGGACCGGTGTGACGGGGATCGGTTTGCCTTGGGTGGGGGAGAGTGCGTATGGTGGTAGATCGTTTGATCCCATTTGCCCGGCGCCAAGACCGAAGAGCGCCGTGACTGGCGCGTACTCTCCCTTGCCGTGGCTGACCGCATTGAGGCGGTCGTAGTGCGAAACACGGAGTTGACGGGCGCGTGCCGAGACTCCGGAAGGTTTCGCATTTCGCATGTCCATTTTTTCTGATCACGCCGTCCTGCCCGAGAACGACGAGATCGTCGACGCGGCCGTCGAGGCCGTCGAGGCCGAACTCGACACCGACCTCGACATGGATCTCGACACGGACCTCGACGTCGAGTCCGACGTGACCGCCGCCGACGAGGCCGACGACACCCCCGAGGTCCCGGAGATCACCTTCGGCGACCTGGGTCTGCCCGAGGGCGTCGTGCGCAAGCTCGCCCAGAACGGTGTGACCACGCCCTTCCCGATCCAGGCCGCGACCATCCCGGACGCCCTGGCCGGCAAGGACATCCTCGGCCGCGGCCGTACCGGCTCCGGCAAGACCCTCTCCTTCGGCCTCCCGCTGCTCACCACCCTGGCCGGTGGCGACACGGAGAAGAAGAAGCCCCGCGGCGTCATCCTCACCCCGACCCGTGAGCTCGCGATGCAGGTCGCGGACGCCCTCCAGCCGTACGGCGACGTGCTCGGCCTCCGTATGAAGGTCGTCTGCGGCGGTACGTCGATGGGCAACCAGATCTACGCCCTGGAGCGCGGCGTCGACATCCTCGTCGCCACCCCGGGCCGACTGCGCGACATCATCAACCGCGGCGCCTGCTCCCTGGAGCAGGTCCAGGTCGCCGTCCTCGACGAGGCCGACCAGATGGCCGACCTGGGCTTCCTGCCCGAGGTCACCGAGCTGCTCGACCAGGTCCCGGCCGGCGGTCAGCGTCTCCTCTTCTCCGCCACCCTGGAGAACGAGATCGACAGCCTGGTCAAGCGCTACCTGGTGAACCCGGTCACCCACGAGGTCGACCCGTCCGCCGGCGCCGTCACGACGATGACCCACCACGTCCTGGTCGTGAAGCCGAAGGACAAGGCCCCGGTCACCGCCGCCATCGCCGCCCGCAAGGGCCGCACCATCATCTTCGTCCGCACGCAGCTCGGCGCCGACCGCGTCGCCGAGCAGCTGCGCGAGTCCGGCGTGAAGGCCGACGCGCTGCACGGCGGCATGACCCAGGGCGCGCGCACCCGCACCCTGTCCGACTTCAAGGACGGTTACGTCAACGTCCTCGTCGCCACCGACGTCGCCGCGCGCGGTATCCACGTCGACGGCATCGACCTGGTCCTCAACGTGGACCCGGCCGGCGACCACAAGGACTACCTGCACCGCTCGGGCCGTACCGCCCGCGCCGGCCAGTCCGGCACGGTCGTCTCCCTGGCCCTGCCGCACCAGCGCCGCCAGATCTTCCGCCTGATGGAGGACGCGGGCGTGGACGCCTCGCGCCACATCGTCGGCGGTGCGGGCGCGTTCGACCCGGAGGTCGCCGAGATCACCGGCGCCCGCTCGCTGACCGAGGTCCAGGCCGACTCCGCGAACAACGCCGCCAAGCAGGCCGAGCGCGAGGTCGCCGACCTGACCAAGCAGCTGGAGCGCCTGCAGCGCCGCGCCGTCGAGCTCCGCGAGGAGGCCGACCGCCTGGTGGCCCGTGCCGCCCGCGAGCGCGGCGAGGACCCGGAGGCCGCCGTCGCCGAGGTGGCCGAGGCCGCCGAGGCCGAGCTCGCCGCCGCTGCCGCCGCCGCGGAGGCGGAGCGCGCCCGGCAGGAGCGCCGCGACGCGGAGCGCCGCGAGGAGCGCCGTGACGACCGCCCGTCGTTCCGTCGTGACGACCGTCGGGACAACGACCGTGGCGGCTTCCGCCGTGACGAGCGTCCGTCCTTCAACCGCGACCGCGACCGCCGGGACAACGACCGTCCGTCGTTCAACCGCGACCGTCGTGACGACCGTCGGGACAACGACCGCGGTGGCTTCCGCCGTGACGAGCGTCCGTCCTTCAACCGCGACCGCGACCGCCGCGACAACGACCGTCCGTCGTTCAACCGCGACCGTCGTGACGACCGTCGTGACGACCGGCGTGACAACGACCGTGGCGGCTTCCGCCGTGACGAGCGTCGTGACGAGCGTCCGTCGTTCAACCGCGACCGCCGGGACAACGACCGTCCGTCGTTCAACCGCGACCGCCGTGACGACCGCGGTGGCTTCCGTCGCGACGACCGCCCCACCGGCGGCCACCGCGGCAGCGACCGTCCGTTCAACCGCGACCGTCGCGACGACCGCCCGTTCAACCGTGACCGCCGTGACGACCGTCCGTCGTTCAACCGCGACCGCCGCGACGACCGCGGTGGCTTCCGCCGGGACGACAAGCCGCGCTGGAAGCACAACGGCTGACACACCGGCAGCCTCACGGCTCGGTGACTGATGGGCCCGGACAGTGCCGCTCTCGCGGCACTGTCCGGGCCCTCGGTGTGCCGGGGCCGATACCCGATCGGTTTGCAGGGCGTATCGGGCTATGCTGCTCGGGTGTGCTTGTCCACGGGCCGTTAGCTCAATTGGCAGAGCAGTGGACTTTTAATCCATTGGTTGTGGGTTCGAGTCCCACACGGCCTACCAAGTGCAGGTGAGGGGTGACCCTCTGACCTGCTACGGAGCGCCCCTACCGGTTTCGGCCGGTCGGGGCGCTTCGTCGTTCGGGGGTGCTTGCGTGAGCGGTGCGTGAGCGGACGGGCTGAGCTGGATGCGGACCGAGGGGCAGGAGAGGGCCTCCCCGGCTACAAGCGTGAAGCGGCATCCGACCACGGGCCCATGTCGAACTCCTCGTCGACCATGTCCTCCTCGTACCAGCCGGTGCCGGCCAGCCACGTCTCCAGCCATTCGGTCAGGCTGCTCGCGTCGACGAACCAGGCGCCGGTGAGGTCCTGGTCGGTAATCGCGTTCGGATCGAAGAGAAGGACCGTCCCGTCCTCGCTCAGGCAGTCGACGGCGGCGATCATGGCGCAGCCCCAGTCGAGGATCGGCACGACCCCCTTGGGCCAGGACCACCAGGTGTCCGCGTCGGCGGGCGGTACGCGGTCGAGGTAGCCGTCGACCACGGTGTCTTCTTCGGCAGCCGTTGCTCGGGTGAGAGGGAAGAGCGTGTACTCAGGGCCGAAGCCCCCGTCCCCCGCCTGCCGGTAGAGGGCTGCAAGGAGGGGGTGCAAGGGGAACCCAAGGCGTTCCTCGGCCGCGGCGAGGGCGCCTGCGGTCACAGGGGGACGGTGCGGTCTGCTCGCCGCGGCTCTGATGGAGACGCGCTCCAGCAGATCGTCGTACTCGTTCATGCCGGGCATCCTCGCCGACACCTCTGACAGCCAGGGCCGGTGCGGCAGACTGCCTTTGTGTCCTCAGCTAACACTCTCGCCTCGCCGGATGAGATACACGCGTACCTCGTCGGGCAGCTCGGCATGGGGCTGCGCCGCATCGGCATGATGGGCGGAGAGGTGAGTATCAGAATCCTGCTGGATCACCTCCTCTTCGTGGAGCGCCGACCGGAGGCGTGGGAGGAGGAGCGGCGCACGCTGGAAACCCGGGGAGCTTGGAGCGCCACGGGACTGACCCACGCCTTCGACGAGTTCCTCCCGCGCGACGACGGGTACGGCATGGCCTCCCTCTACGCGGAGTTCGCACGCCGGCAGGGCTGGCTGACGGACGACCGTCTGCTGACCGGCGAGGAGTACACACGCCTTCGCGCAACGGTGGAGGGCTGGGCAGCCTCGGACAGGACCTGGTCGGACGTGACCGGCCGCTACGGGCAACCGTCGGTGCTGATCGGGGGGACCAATCCGTACTTCGGCAAGGTCCTCGGCTACTTCACCGAGGACGTGGGGCAGCCGATGGTCTTCTTCCACCTCTGGAACGGCACGGACGGGCCCGACGCGCCGTGGCCTCCAGAAAGGGAGGAGCCCGCTCTGCTCGCCGTACGGCTCGGCGACGTCCCTGTGGCGGAGGCGTTCACCTTCACACCGGAAGGGCTGCGACGGCGTCCATTGCCCTGTTCCGGCCAGTCCGGCCGGTCAAGGTGGTGAGCAGTCGGACATGATGCTGTGGTGAACATCGTCGAAATCGAAAGCCCTTGGACGCCCGCCCATCAGGCGGTCGAGTCGAGCGATCACGCCACGCTCACGCGCCTCCTGGACGAGGGAGCGGACGTGAACGAGGTCTGCTGCGGCATGACCTTGCTGACGCACGCCATTGAACTGGAGGGGGACTCGGCTCTTCAGTCGGGGCAGCCGATCGACAGCGCTCTCACCGCGATCGTCCTTGCCTACGGTGCCGACCCCGCCGTCGCCCTCGACGGCAGTGGAAGTGCTTACGAGATGGCCCAGTTCTACGGCCACGACATGGCGATCCGGCTGCTGGACCGGTTCACCGCTCAGCACGGCCGAGTCGCCCGGCACCCGGACAACGCAGACCCGGCCGGACGGACAGTGCCGCTCGGCGGTTCCTGACGGGCATCCGGGAGATCATGGCTGCGGACCAACCGGGGGAAGACACAGGGGCAGGGGAATCATGGCCGCGTTCCACGCGTCCGCGCTGGACGGAATCGCCCGCAATCCGGCGCTGACAACACCGCTGCTGCTGCGCTTGCTGGCCTTCGACGGTGGCGGTGACGGCCCGCCCCGTCACGCCCTCCAGCGAGCCGAACTTCCCGAGCCGGCCGTCGCGGTGATCCTGGCCCACCCGAACCCGCGCGCCCGGATCGACTTCGCCATGAGCGCCAGGGCGGAGCCTGCGCAGCGGGCACGGCTCGCGGACGACCCCTCTCCCAAGGTGCGGGCTGCTCTCGCGTACGGCCCCGAGCGCCTTCCACGTACGACGGTCGAGCCGCTGCCGGACGCCGTGTGCGCCCGCCTGCTCGACGACCCCGACCCTTCCGTCCGCGCGGCCCTGCTGGACTCGCCCCATCTGGCGCCGTCGTTCGTGGCCTCGATGGCTGCGCACCGCGATCCGGCGGCGCGCCGGGTCGCGGTGCGTGCATGGAAGATCCTGCCGCCGGGCGAGCGGTCGGCGCTGCCGGCCGACCCCGACCCCGAGGTGCGGCGGGCCGCCGCACTGGAGGAGTGCCGATGGGACGCACACGTCACCGCCGAACTCCTCCGCGATCCGAAGTCCGCCGCCGAAGCGCTGCGTCGCGGGCTCCTCGTCCGCGCCGATGCCGAGCGGTGCGTCGCCGAGCGGACGCACCTGGCCGCCCTCGCCGAGAACCCGTCGCTGCCCGCCGACCTCGTGGAGCGGCTCGCCGTCGATCCCGACGAGGCCGTACGGCTCGCGGTCTCCCTCCGGCCCGAGCTGGACGAGACGCGGCGCATGGCGATCGACTTCACGGCCGGGGACTTCGACAGGGGCGACGTCGTGCAGTGGGTACGGGACGGGCTGGCCGACCCCGAGGTGCTGCGTCGGGCCGCGACCTCCACCCACCCGCTGCTCCGGCGCGCCGCCGCCCAGAGCCCCCACCTGCCGCCCGACCTGCTGCGCCTGCTCGCACGAGTCGAGGACCCGGTGCTGGAGAACCTCCTGGGCATTCACCACCCCGACACCCCGGAGGAGGTCCTGATGCGTGTGTTCGCGCGGCTCGGCGGGACGTTCTCCGCCTGGATGGCGGAGACGCATCCCCGCTTTCCCCGCGAGGGTCTCGCCGTGCGCTACGCGGACCACCCGGACGGGAATTACCGTCGGCTGGCCGTCCGGGACCCGGCGGCCACGCCAGAACTGATCGAACGGCTCAGCCATGACCCCGCGGTCTGGACGCGTCAGGCGGCGGCAGGTGACCCGCGCCTCCCGCTCCACCGGCTCCGGGAGGCTCTCCACGTCCCCGAACTGGCCTCCAGCGCGGGTGCCAACCCGGCGCTCCCCGAGGACGAGATGGCCGCCGTCCTGGACCGGGCCGGCGTTCCTGCCTGACCGCTGAGCAGAACCGCTCTGCTCTGCTTCGCTCCCCTACGGCTTGTCCGGCTCGACCAGAGCTGGTGCCTCCTGCCCTCGGGAGAGGAGCAGTCTGCGCTGTGGGCGCTCCATGTCCGTGACGACGAACGTTGCCTTGTCGCCAGGCCGGAGGGTCTCCGCCGGCCCTGATGCGGGCCTGCCATGGACCTCTGCGGAGGGGACCAGCCCTTCGATTCCGTCCCCGACCTCGACGACATCGGCGGGATCGTCGATGTGCCGCCAGGACAGCTCGGGGATCGCGATGAACCCGGCGCCGGGGTACGCGGGATGGCTGGGGCTGTTGTCCAGGGCCACGAACACGCCGAACCGCTCGATCGCCGAGATCGTGCCGGACACGACCTCGCCTTGGCGCAGCGACTCCAGGAACGCCCAGAGCTCCGGGTTCTCAGGCTGCCAGTCCATGGCAGCCACCCTTCCACACGGCCTTCAGAGCCTTCGTGCCTCAGCTGGGTTCGGAGGGAGCTTGGGCCCTGCTCACCCGGGGGGGATTAGGGCGGCGGCGGCCTCGGCCACAGCGCGGTCGACCTCGGGGAACAGGCTTGTGTAGGTGTCCGAGGTCAGGGTGATCGTGGAGTGGCGGAGGGTCTCCTTGATCGTGTGGATGTCGCCGCCGGCGCCATGGGGGAGCGTGGCCGAGACGTGGCGGAGGTCCCGCAGGGTGATGGGCGGGAGGTCGGTCGTGGCGAGGATGCGGCGGAAGGTCTCCGAGACCGTCTCCGGGTGGAGCCAGGAGCCGTCCTCCTTGGTGAAGACCTTGCCCGTGTCCTGCCAGGCGGTACCGGCCTTCTTCCGCTCCTTCGCCTGATCGGTCACCCACCTGAACCTGCATCCGGACGACGAGACAGGCAGGGTGGGCGTCCAAGCCCTCATCCAGCGACGCAGCCGCACGGTCTGGATGGACCTCCCCGACGCCGGCTATCACGAGGCAGTCCGCTGCCATGACTCCGACATCCCCGTGCGCGTCCGTGGGGTGCTCAACAGCCCTCCCGGGTGAACCCGTCATGTCGGCTGGCATACCCGGGAATTGGCCTGGCGCCAAGCTCGAGACAAGTAGGCTGCTTGCCGGACCTGACGGGGAAGAGGGCGATGCAGTACTGCGAACGCCACGGAATGCACAACTGTGCGGACTGCGCTCCGCGCACACCTCGCAGCGGCGCGCCCGCCAGTGAATGGGACGAGTGGCCGGCGGCCGCGATCATCATCCACGCCAGCGGCAAGGCCCACCTTCCCGGCTGCGGGCACATCGTCCCGGCCGACATTCGACCACCCCTCTATGGCTGGGTGCTCACCCCCTCGCCGGGAGCATGGCGTCGCCTCGCGCCTTCCCACTCGCTCCACGCCACGCAGGGCAACACCGAGCGAGCGGCCGTAAGCCGCTGCATGACCTGCGACGCAACGCAGTAGGGACAACCGAGAGGACCGCTACGCGTGACCTACCAGCCGGACCGGACCTGCGGGCGCCCGACCCGTTCGGGCAACCCCTGCAAGATCCGGATATCAGGCTCGGACGTGGCGTGCGGCACACACGCCACCGAGCAGGACAAAGCTGTGGCCGAGGCGCACGGGAGGGGGTGGAACGAAGGCTACGAGGCTGGATGCGAAAGCGGCGCGAGCTCCTCCAAGTCCCACATCGCGTATCTGGAGAAACGCGTCAAGGAGCTCGAGGAGCAGCTGGACAGTGCGCGGCGAGTGTACGAGGTCGACGGCTCCCAAGTCGTGCAAGTCGGCAGGTACAGCTATCGCTGGCGCGGGAGCGACCCGCTCCAAGTCGGTGACCGCGTGCTGCTGCCCGAGAACTGGCTGAGCAAGCTCAAGGATGGCCCGGGCTCCGCAGTGGGTGTGGTCACCAAGCTCGGCACCACCTACCGCGGCTCCCTGTCCGACATCGTGGGGCGAGCACCGGCAACCGACGGGGACGACTGACGGAACCTCGTGCCACAACGTGCCAGCAGGGGCGGTGATCAGCGGTCAACAACAGGCACGGGAACACGGCCGAGAGCCCTGCATCTGATGCCCTTCTCCGCAGGTCAGAGGGCCACTGAGCGCTCAAGTGCTGGGTGATTCCCAGGCTTAGAGCGCGGGTTCGATTCCCGTCATCCGCTCTTCTGCGAATCCCCAGGTCAGCGACCTGGGGATTCGTCGTTGTCCATACTCCTCAGGTCCCTCTGCGCCCCACTCGCCGGCCTACCTCTGCTCCCTTGGTGCAGGATCAGGGACGGCCCGAGCACCGCGGTCGACCAGACCGATAGGGTCGCGCCCATGTGGGTGGGAGTCGATGCGGTCGACTGGGCTGGGCTGAAACACAATTACGGTTCTGCCGAGGAGATACCGGGACTGCTCCGCCGGTGTGCCGGTCCGGATCCGGACGATGCCGACGACGCCTCGTCCGAGTTGCTCAACCTGCTGTTTCATCAGGGCGGTTGGATCTGTTCCGCCGCATCGGCCGCGCTGCCCTTCATGCTGCGCCTGGCAGCGGCACCACAGGTGCCGAACCGCTGCGCGATGCTGGAACTGGTGGCGATGTTGGCAGCGGAAGCCGGACGAGTCGAAGCCCGGTTCCTCGATCCGGGCTGGGCGTCGGGGTGGGAGCGGGCTCTGCCCGAGCTGCTGCGACTGTTGGACGATCCCAAGCCGGAGATCCGGCGAGCCGCAGCCGACGTGCTCGGGGCCTGCAACAGTCCTGGTGAACTGATTCTTCCCGGGTTGATTCGGTCCTGGGAGGCGGAGGACGATCCGGCGACTCGCCTTGAGTTGGTTCTCGCCTTGGGGCACGCTGCTCTGCGTGCGCCGGCCGGCGCACGCGGCGCCGAGGTGTTCGACCTGCTCCATGGGCTGCTCGACGCTCCTCAGTCGCAGATGCGCCTGGCGGCGGTGCACGCACTGGCCCCGATCGATCCCGGCCTTCCCGCGCGGCGGCTGGACGACGTGCTCGTAGCGGTCCGGGACCCGAGCGTCGAGTTGTGGCGCCACACCAGCTCGGTGCAGACCGGAGCACTGGGTGTCCACCACTGGACCTCGGAACTGATCACCGGTCCGGATCCCTCCTTCACGCTCGGCCTGCTGGCCGACCATCACGACGACGAACAGCGGATCGGCGCCCTGGCCCAGGCGGGCGGACTGCTGTCCAAGTGGCGTTCGCCGACCGCCGCCCTTCTGCCACGTCTCGTCGGGCGGCTGGACGATCCCGCCCCCGAAGTCCGTTTCCGGGCTGTCGAACTGCTGGCCTGCCTCGGCCCGGAGGCCACCACCCACGCGGACGAGGCCGCCTCCCTCCTGACCGACGGCGCGGTCCGCACCACACGGAGACGGGAGAGCGTGGGTGAAGCTGCCTTGTGGGCGCTGGCCCGGATGAATGACCCGCGCTGCCTGCCGAGCCTGATCGAGCTCATCGCCGGCGCACCATCCGGCTTCGCGTCAAACTCCGCCCACTACCCCGTGACCGACTGGCATCACGTCGGCCTCCCCTCGCTCCCTGAGGCCCTGAGCCGCCTCTCGGATCACGCCGAGCTGCTCCTTCCGGCGATCTGCGACCGAATCGGCACCGTCACGGACGACCGCCTGCTCCACCAGATCTGCAAGACGCTCGCCGAGTGGGGACCGGTGGCAGAGAAGGCCGTTCCACGACTGCTCGGTTTGCTGGGGGACGACCGGACCTGGACTGCGGCGGCAACGGCCCTGGCCGGAATCGGAAGGGGCGGGGCCGAAGCAGGGAGCCTGCTGCTGTCCCGGGTGCGTGCCGACGGGCCGAATGGGGAACTCGCGGCCTGGGCGTACTGGAGAGTCTGCGGCGAACCCGAAGCAGTCCTGGAGCTCCTTGGCTGCAGCCTTGTCAAACAGCGCATCCGGCATCCGGAACTGCGAAAGCTCGCCGGTCTGGGAGCGTATGCCGCGCCCCATGCGGACCGGCTCAGGACAATGACCGCCGACACCGACCCCTGGACTCGCGTCGAGGCCGCGCATGCTCTGTGGGCCGCCACCGGAGACACCGAGAACACTGTTCCTGTCCTGACGGCGGTCGTACGCGACCTGGCCGAGGGAACCTACTTGCCGGTCATGCTCCCCGCAATGCGGCATCTGGCCCGGATCGGGCAAGCGGCCCGACCTGCCGCGGACCTCCTACGCGGCGTACCCGCCCGCGACCGGCGGCTGCGGTCCGACGGCGGCTGGCGAGGCTTCACCCAGGACGAGGACATCCGCTCTGCCGTGCAGGAGCTGCTCAGCGCGTCATCCCCTTGAGACGAACGCCTCGACCGGTCCCACCCCTGGTGGGGGGTGCTGTGCCTGTCGCGCCCGTGCCCCAACCGTGCCCTTCAGAGCGGTAAAAAGCGGTCAATCCATATGCTCAGGCACCGCAGCAGCAACCCTCGATACTGCCGATAGCCGCAGGTCAGAACCCCTTTTCGGGGCTTGGCGCGCACAGATTCCCAAGCTCATAGCTTTTCGTCGTGCAGATACAACTCGGCATCGTCGAGTCGGATAAGCCAACTGTGCGACGACGTGCGGTCCACCGTGACGCCTTCGATGCCAGCCGTGGGGTGGGTGAGAGCCGCGGTGAGGTCGCCAGGGAAGGGGTAGCCCCGCCATTCGAGGTCCCATCGCTCCTGGTGCCCCCACAGACGGCTCGCGGGCGCCCAGCGGGCTCGCTGGGTGGCGCGGTCGAGCGGGTCAATGAAGCACCGATCTGCCCCACCCGCCAGCGCAGTCGGGGCGCGGTCAGCGTTCCGTGGTTGAAGCAGGCAAGGGCCAGCAGAGCGCGCAGTTCGGTCTGCTCCGGGGTGCAGTGGTCCAGCCCCAGCCCGCCGGATCGATCGATTCCCGGGAGAGCGGTGGCAGGAACCTCTCCCGTGAAGCCAGCGCGGATGAGCGAGGCGGCCTTGGCCGTGGTGTGTGGCATGGCGCGATGTCCTTGGTTGCTGCCGGGTCAGCTGGGGTTCGCGTCCGTGTTCGCACATCGGGAGGCACATCAGGGGAGTCGCGGAGTGGGCGCGCCGCACCCTGGACGAGCCAGGAAACCCGGGCGACCCGCTACGTCCTCCGGGCCTCCGCGGACCGGTTGCAGCCGACGGTACCGGCATAGTCGGTGGAATAACCGGGCTCCACACGCCGGATTCATCCGATGGGGTGTCTAGCGGGATTGGCGTCGACCACACCGCAGCGCGGTCCGTGCGTGAGTGATGCGTGAGCGGACGTTCCGGCACGGCCCGGTTCCGTCCGGACCTCGCGGCACCGTGCCCCCCGTCCGACCAGGCTGCCCCGGACGGTGTGGCACCCTCCGGCCTTACCCACTCGGACCCGGCCAGGACTTTTAATCCATTGGTTGTGGGTTCGAGTCCCACACGGCCTACCGAACGAGGCGCCCCATCCGGAACCGGGTGGGGCGCCTCGGCGTTCGTCAGCCGGTGACGCCGAGTGCCGCCAGGCGCTCCGGGTTCGCGACGATGTCGATCCGGACGATGCGGTCCTCGACGATCGTGAACGCCATGAGGCCGACCGGCGCGCCGTCCACCAGGGACACCAGGCCGGCGGCGCCGTTGACGGTGACCGGGCGGGAGGAGTGGCGGAACCTCGCGAAGGTGAGGGCCTGGGCCGTGACCGCCTCGGCGCCGCGGACCAGCTTGGACGCGGCGGCGGTCGGGACGCCGGTCAGGGCCCCGGTCAGGGTGCCGGCATCGACGCGCAGGACCACGTCCGGGTCGAGGACGGCGAGCAGGCCGTCGAAGTCGCCGCCCTGGGAGGCGGCGAGGAAGGCGTTCACGACCTCCCGCTGACGGGTCGCGTCGGGGGCCGGTGTCGCCGGGGTGGCGCCCTGGACGCGACGGCGGGCGCGGCTGGCGAGTTGGCGGGTGGCGGCCGGGGTGCGGTCGACGATGGGCGCGATCTCGTCGAAGGCCACCGCGAACATGTCGTGCAGGACGAAGGCGAGGCGCTCGGCCGGGGCCAGCGTCTCCAGGACGACGAGCAGCGCGAGCCCGACGGAGTCCGCGAGCAGCGCCTCCCGCTCGGGGTCGGCGGCGCCCTCCTCCCGTACGACCGGATCGGGGATGTAGTACTCGAGCGGGTCCTCGCGCCGGGCGGCGCGCGAGCGCAGCAGGTCCAGGCAGACCCGGCCCACGATGGTGGTCAGCCAGCCGCTGAGGTTGCGCACGTCGCCGATGTCGGAGCGGTCGAGCCTGAACCAGGCCTCCTGGACCGCGTCCTCCGCCTCGCTGAGCGAGCCGAGCATCCGGTACGCGACCGCGCGCAGACGGCCGCGGTCGGCCTCGAACCGTTTCGCGAGCAGGTCCTGGTCCAGGTCCTGGTCCTTGTCCATCAGCCGTGCTTCCCCTTCGTCGTGGTCCACACCGACATGACGGACCGGCGTCCGGGAATGTGACGGGTCCCGGCATGAGAAACGTGAGATCCGCGCCGCACGCCGCCGAACACCCGGGAATCCCCGGCCGAGGCCCCCGACCGCCGTGGACGGTCCCTTCAGAACGGTGTTCACCGTCCCTAGATTGATGACCATGACGACGACATCGCCCCAGGTCAACCCCGTGCTCCGGGTGCCGCCGGCCGCCCCGGCCGTCGCCGCGGCCCACTTCTCCGCGAGCCTCGCCTTCCACGCCGACGTCTCCGACGTGGCCGCCGCCCTCGCGGGCGCCCGCGCCACCGGCGCCGATCCCGGCTTCGTCCTCCTCGACTCCCGCTCCACCGAGTCCTGGGACCAGGGGCATGTCCCGGGCGCCGTCCATCTGCCGACCGCGCTCATCGCCGAGCAGGCCGAGCGGCTCCTCGACAAGGCCGTCCCGGTCGTCACGTACTGCTGGGGCCCCGGCTGCAACGGTGCCACGCGCGCCGCGCTCGCCCTCGCCGAGCGCGGGTTCCGGGTGAAGGAGATGCTGGGCGGCTTCGAGTACTGGGTGCGCGAGGGCTTCGCGTACGAGACCTGGGAAGGGCCCGGGCAGCGCGCCGCGGACCCGCTGACGGCGCCGGCCGACGCCGAGGACTGCGGCTGCTGAGAGCGGCCGCGGATATGGATTTCCGATCCGGGGCACCCATGCCGTAAGGTTGTGTTCACCGACGCGGGGTGGAGCAGCTCGGTAGCTCGCTGGGCTCATAACCCAGAGGTCGCAGGTTCAAATCCTGTCCCCGCTACTCAGTAGCACGAAGGCCCGGATCCGGATGACGGATCCGGGCCTTCGTCGTTCCTGTGTCGATCGATCGCACGTCCGAAGTAAACGGTGGCCAAAACCGCGCACGTCCTTTTGCGGGCCGTCGAGCGCGCCGCGTAACCTCGCGCACACCATGAGTGACCATCGAGTGGCAGTGCGCGAGGCAGGACGGCGGGCCCCCGCCGTCCTCCTTCTGTTCGCGCTCCTCGCACTCGTCGCGGGCGTGTGCCACGGCGCCCACGGGCACTCCCTGCCGCTCGCGGCCGGCCCCGGCGCCGGCGCCGGCACCAGCGTCACCGCTCCCGCCCTGCCGCACGGCTGCGAGCGGCCCGGCGAGGGCTGGTCCTTCGACGCCCATCTGCCCGCGCAGTCCACCGGGACCCCGCTGTCGGCGCCGGACGCCACGAGCGCCGTCGTCCTCGCGTACGACGAGATGTTCCCCGCGGCCCCGCACACGCGCTGCGTCCACGGCCGCGCCGGGCCCGGCCCCGAGCCGGGCAGACTGCTCATCGCCCTCGGAGTGAACCGGAACTGAGCCGGCGTCACGGTCGAACACGACCTCGACCCCGGCTCCTCCTTCCGCATGCCCGCGCGCCCCGTCCGGCGTCGCGCGGGACCTCACCCCAAGGGACGCAACCCCCATGACGCACCCCGCCCACCTCCTCTCCGCCGCCGGGCAGACCGTCGGCAACACCCCCGTCCTGTGGATGGACGACGGCTACTGGGCCAAGCTCGAAGGTTTCAACTTCGGCGGCATCAAAGACCGTGCCGCGCTCCACATGGTCGAGGCGGCCCGCCGCCGCGGCGAGCTGCGGCCCGGCGCGCCGATCGTCGAGTCCACCTCCGGCACCCTCGGGCTCGGCCTCGCGCTCGCCGGGATCCTGCACGGCCACCCCGTCCATGTCGTCACCGACCCCGGGCTCGAACCGATCGTGGAGCGGATGCTGACCGCCCACGGCGCCCAGGTCCATGTCGTGTCCGAGCCCAGCCCGCGGGGCGGCTGGCAGCAGGCCCGGATGGACCGGGTCGCCGAGCTGCTGCTCGCGCTCCCCGGGGCCTGGTGGCCCGACCAGTACGGGAACCCCGACAACCCGGAGGCGTACGCCGGGCTCGCCGCCGAGCTCTCCGGGCAGCTCGACCGGATCGACGTGCTGGTCTGCGCGGTCGGCACCGGTGGCCACTCGGCCGGCATCTCCCGCGCGCTGCGCGCCGGTTCGAGCCCGGCCCTGGAACTCGTCGGGGTCGACTCGATCGCCTCGACCGTCTTCGGCCTGCCCGCCGGCCCCCGCCTGATGCGCGGTCTCGGCTCCTCCATCCACCCGGGCAACGTGGACCACGGCGCTTTCGACGAGGTGCACTGGGTGGGTCCGGCCGAGGCGGTACGGGCGGCCCGCCGCCTGGCCGCCCGGCAGTTCGCGACCGGCGGCTGGAGCGTGGGCGCGGTCGCGCTCGTGGCCGGCTGGCTGGCCCGCACCCGGCCGCGCGGCACCCGGATCGCGGCCGTCTTCCCCGACGGGCCGCAGCGCTATTTCGACACCGTCTTCAACGACGAGTACTGCACGGCTCACGGTCTGCTCGTCGGTCCGGTACGGGAGGAGCCGGCCGTCTTCGCCGAGGGCGAGCCGGTCAGCGGCTGGACCCGCAGGGTCCTGGACCGCGCCGCCCGTGCCGACCGGGCCGCCCGCGCCGACCGCGCCGCCCGTACGAGCCGCGAGGAGCGGGTCCGATGAGCGCGACTACGGACAAGGCCACGGCCGTGCCCGTCCAGGGCGGGATCTGGAAGCAGACGCGCACCTTCGAACCGGCCGTGCGGCTGCTCTTCCTCAACCAGCTCACCATCAACCTCGGCTTCTACATGCTGATGCCGTTTCTGGCGGCCCATCTGGCCGGCGGTCTCGGCATGGCCGCCTGGGCCGTCGGCCTGGTGCTCGGCGCCCGGAACCTGTCCCAGCAGGGCATGTTCCTGGTCGGCGGCGCGCTCGCCGACCGGCTCGGCTTCAAGCCGCTGATCGTGGCCGGGTGCGCGCTGCGGACCGTCGGCTTCGGCGCGCTCGCCTTCGCGCAGTCGCTGCCGTGGCTGATCGCCGCCTCGCTCGCGACGGGCCTGGCCGGGGCGCTGTTCAACCCGGCGGTGCGCGCGTATCTGGCGGCGGAGGCCGGGGAGGAGCGGCGCGTCCAGGCGTTCGCCCTGTTCAACGCGTACTACCAGGCGGGCATCCTGCTCGGGCCGCTCGTCGGGGTGGCCCTGACAGGGGTGTCGTTCCGGCTGACGTGTGGGGTGGCGGCGCTGCTGTTCGCCGGGCTCACGCTCGTACAGCTGAGGCATCTGCCCGTACGGCACAAGGCGGCGGAGGCGGCGGAGGCCACCCCGGCCCCGGAGGCCACCCCGGCCCCGGACGGGGAGGCGGCGCGGGGGCAGTTCCGCACGGTGCTCTCGAACCGCACCTTCTGGCTGTTCTCGCTGGCGATGACCGGCTCGTACGTGCTGTCCTTCCAGGTCTATCTGGCGCTGCCGCTGGCCGCGGACGGCACGGCGGCGACCACGGCCCTGTTCGTGGTGTCGGCCCTGGTGGCGCTCGCCGGGCAGCTACGGATCACCGCCTGGTGCGGGGCGCGGCTCTCGCGGGAGCGGTGTCTGGTGCTCGGGCTGGGGCTGATGGGCGCGGCGTTCCTGGTCCCGGCCGCGCTCGGGCGCCCGCTCGTGGCGCTGCTGCTGTGCGCGGCGGTGCTCGCCGTGGCGAACGCGGTGCTCTACCCGTACGAGATGGACACCGTCGTGGCGCTGTCCCGGGGGCGCTGGGTCGCCACCCACTACGGGCTCTACAACACGGTCTGCGGGATCGGCATCACCCTGGGGAACCTGGGGACGGGCGTGCTGCTCGACGCGACCGGCTGGTCGGCGGCGCCGTGGCTGGTGCTGTGCGCGGTCGGGCTCGGCTGCGCGGCGGCCATGGCGGCGCTCGCGCGGGGCGGGCGGCTCGCGGAGCGCCCGGCCGCCGCCGTACGCCAGTCGGCCGAGGAGGAGTCGCCGACCCGCGCGGGCTGACGGCACCCTGAGGTGTCGCGGTGGTGTCCGCGGCCGTCGACACGGACGTACGTACGCATGTACCGGGCCGGGGAGGGAGCACAGGGTGGCGCGAGCAGCGGGAACGCGGCGTGGGCCCGGGGGCGACGGCGGCCCCGGCTCGTCCCGGTACGCGTCCGCCTCCCGGCACCCGTCCGCGTCCGCGTCCACGTCTCCGTCCTCGGACGCGTACCGCGGCGCCCGGCGTTTCCTGCGGGCCCTGCCCCCGCTGGTGATCCTGGGCGGGGTCGCCTACGACTTCCTCACCCCGCCCGTCTACACCGCGGCGCCTCTCTTCTCGGCGGCGCCGCTGATCGCCGCTCCCTTCTTCTCCACCCTGACGACGCTGCTCACCGGGATCGCGGCGGTCCTGGCGAGCTTCGGGCTGCACGACTACGGCACCACGGCCGACACGGTCCAGGCGGTCACGGAGTCCCTGACGGTCCTCACGGTCGCCGGGCTCGCCGTGCTCATCAGCCGGGTGGTGCGGCGCAGCGGGGAACGTCTCGCCTCGGCGCGGGTGATCGCCGAGACGGCGCAGAAGGCGGTGCTGCCGGCGCCGGAGGAGCGGATCGGCGGGCTGCAGATCGCGGCGCGGTACGAGGCGGCGCAGGCCGACGCGTTCATCGGCGGCGATCTGTTCGCGGTCCAGGAGACCCCCTACGGGGTGCGTCTCGTGGTCGGGGACGTCCGGGGCAAGGGGCTTGACGCGGTGGAGGCGGTGGCGGTGGTCATCGGCGCGTTCCGGGAGGCCGCCGAGCTGGAGGCGACCCTGGAGGGGGTCGCGGCGCGGCTCGAACGGGCGCTGGCCCGGGAGGGCATGAGGCGCACCGGGTTCGACGCCTTCGAGGGCTTCACGACGGCGGTGCTCGCCGAGATCCCGGGCGGTGACCAGGTCGTACGGGTGGTCAACCGCGGGCACCCCGAACCGCTGCTGCTGTACGGGGACGGGGGCGTCAGGCCGCTGGTGCCGACGGAGCACGCGCTGCCGCTGGGCATGGGGGAGCTGGCGGTGCTGCCGGACCGGGCGGACGTGTCGCCGTATCCGCCGGGTGCGACCCTGCTGTTCTACACGGACGGTCTTTCGGAGGCGCGGGACACGACGGGGACCTTCTACGACCCGCGGGGGCGGCTCGACGGGCGGATCTTCCCGGGGCCGGAGGAACTGCTCGACGCGCTGGTGGCGGATGTGCGCCTGCACACGGGTGGGGACACGACGGACGACATGGCGCTGCTCGCGGTGAGCCGCCCGGCGGCGGGGCAGCCGGAGCGGCGCCGCACGATGCGTGTGGTGCCGCCGGACGGTGGGGGCGGCGGCCATGACACGGCGTAGTCGCAGGATCTCCCTGCGATAACAACTGACGCAACGTCAGATTCCTGCTGTGAATCTCCTCCTTTCTGAAGGGCGCTCAACTCGGGCGATTCCCTCCTAATTCAGCTAATGATCAAGGGGAACGGCTTGGAATCGGGGGGCCGTGTCTATTAACGTTCGATAACGCAGCGCGGTCGTCCCAGCCGTCGCAAGAGACGGCACCGTGCGCACGCGCCGAATCCCGCAAGGGAACCGGGGAACCACCACTTGGGGTGAATCGGGCCCCACCGCACTCGTGCGGCACGGTCCGTAGGAGACCTTCCTGCTCCGAACCCGTCAGCTAACCCGGTAGGCGAGAAGGAAGGAAAGGAGAGCGCCTCCGTGGCGTCCAACACCCCTGCTCCGCAAACCCCCTTCGCCCCCTTCGGCACCTCCGCCTCGGCGGGCGGCGATCTGGACGGGGCCGCGGAGGAGTGGAACCCCACCGAGGACTCCCTGCGGGCGCAGAGCCGCGCCGGCGGACGCCACCGGGTCGTCAAGCAGCGCTCCAACTTCGCACGTTCCTCCACCGTCCTCGGTGTCGGTGTCATCGCCGCCGTCGGCGCGGGCGGCCTGGCCACCGCGCAGCAGAAGCCGCCGGTCTCGATCGCCCTGCCGGACGTCAACCTGCCCGACGCCTCCGGCCTGCCGGGCGTCGGCGCGCTGATCGACGCGGTCGACGGGGACGGTGCCGAGGACACCGCGGGCAACGCCACCCAGCCGCTCACCGCGCTGACCTACACCACCACCGAGACCGCCGGCCAGGGCTCCGGTGCCGAGGCGCGGACCGAGACGGCGACGGCGGACGCCGGCGAGGCGCTGCGCGCCCGCATCCTCCAGCAGGCCGAGCAGCAGCAGGCCGCCGCCGACGCCGCCGCGCAGGCCGCCGCGGAGAAGGCCGCCGCCGAGAAGGCCGCGGCCGAGGCGGAGAAGGCCGCGGCGGACGCCCAGGCCAAGGCCGACGCGGAGGCGAAGGCGGCCGCCGAGGCCAAGCAGAAGGCCGAGGAGGAAGCGGCGGCGAAGGCCGAGGCCGAGCGCCTGGCCCAGCTCGCCGCCAGCTACGCGCTGCCGACCTCCTCGTACACGATCACCTCGACCTTCGGCCAGGCCGGTTCCATGTGGTCCTCCGGCTACCACACCGGCCTGGACTTCGCCGCCCCCACCGGCACCCCGGTCAAGGCCGTGCACGGCGCCACCGTGAAGTCGGCCGGCTGGTCCGGCTCGTACGGCTACCGGATCGTCCTGGAGCTCGAGGACGGCACCGAGATCTGGTACTGCCACCTCTCCTCCATGACCGTCGGCGTCGGCCAGACCGTCGGCACCGGCGAGACCATCGGCCGCGTCGGCGCCACCGGCAACGTCACGGGCCCCCACCTCCACCTCGAGGTGCACACCCCGTCCGGCACCGGCATCGACCCGATGGCCTGGCTCCAGGACAAGGGCCTGTCCGTCTGAGTCCTGGACGCCGGAATAGCGGTGGCGGCGCGCGGAGTTGATCTCCTCATGACTTCTCTCCGCAAGCTGGGCACCTCCGATCTGCATGTCTTCCCGCTCGCCCTCGGCGGCAACGTCTTCGGCTGGAGCGCCGACGAGGCACAGTCCTTCGCGGTGCTCGACGCCTACGCCGCCGCCGGCGGCAACTTCGTCGACACCGCGGATGTCTACTCGGCCTGGGCGCCGGGCAACGAGGGCGGCGAGTCCGAGAGGGTGATCGGCCGCTGGATGGCCTCCCGCGGCAACCGCTCCGACATCCTCGTCGCCACCAAGGTCGGCGCCCACCCCGGCTTCAAGGGCCTGGGCGCCACGAACATCAAGGCCGCCGCCGAGGAGTCGCTGCGCCGGCTCGGCACCGACCACATCGACCTCTACTACACCCACTTCGACGACGAGTCCGTGCCGGTGGAGGAGATCGTCACCGCCATGGACCAGCTGGTGAAGGACGGCAAGGTGCGGGCCGTCGCCGCCTCCAACCTCTCCCCGGAGCGGCTGCGCGCCTCCCTCGACTTCGCCGAGGCCGAGGGCCTCACCCGCTATGTCGCCCTCCAGCCGCAGTACAACCTGGTCTCCCGCGACACCTACGAGGGCCCGCTGCTCGACGCCGCCGCGCAGGGCGGCCTCGCGGCCGTGCCGTACTACGGCCTCGCGGCCGGCTTCCTCACCGGCAAGTACCGCGCCGGCAAGGCCGTGGACAGCGTCCGGGCCGCAGGTGCCGGCAAGCACCTGGAGACCGAGCGCGGGCGGCGCGTGCTCGCCGCCCTCGACGCGGTCGCCGAGGCCCGTGGCGCCGAGCTCGCCACCGTCGCCCTCGCCTGGCTCGCCTCCCGCCCCACCGTCGTCGCGCCGATCGCCTCGGCCCGTACGGTCGAACAGCTCCCGGCGCTCCTCGCGGTCGCCGACCTGGAGCTGACCGACGCCGAGCTCGCCGTCCTCACGGAGGCGTCGGCGGCCTGAGGCCCCCGAGCCGTCAGCTGCGGTACGGGTTGTAGCCGCCGTAGTCCAGGTACTGCGGCGGCACCCACACCCGGCCGGTCGCCCGCGCCGCGTACGTCAGCGCGGGCGAGGCTATTCGGCGGCGCTGCCACAGGTGGTGCAGCAGCTCCTGCTCGCGGGCGGTGAAGTCCTGCGCGACCTGCCCGCGCCGGGCCCGGTGGCGCAGGAACGCCAGGGTGGTGGCGAAGGCCTCGTACTCGCCGACCGCCTGCGCGCCCGGCTTGCCGAGGCTGCGGGCCGCATAGCCGCGGGCCAGCGCGCGGGCCCGCATCGAGGAGAGCGCGAGCGGCTCGTCGAGGGCGAGCCAGCCGGCCGTCGCGTAGGCGGGGAGCTCGCCGGATATCGTGCGCAGCTCCTTCTGCCGGCTCCATATCGCGAGCCAGGTCAGCAGGGCGAACACCGGCACCATGAACATGCCGTAGACGAGGACGAACGCCAGCGGGTGGAAGCTCGCCGAGCCGTTCCAGGTGGCGTGCAGACCCATCGCGAGCAGCAGGCCGCCGAGCGGCAGCAGCCACATCCGGGTGCGGCGGAACCGGGCACTCGCCGGGAGCAGTGCGGCGAAGCCGAGGCCGAGCCCGGTGAGCGAGGTGAACAGCGGGTGCGCGAACGGGGACATGATGACCCGCGCGAAGAACGTGGCCATCGTGACGCCGAGTCCGCCCGAGCCGAGGTCCTGGTCCTCGCCGAAGGCGTTGCCCAGATAGAGGATGTTCTCGGTGAAGGCGAAGCCGGTGGCCGTGAAGCCCGCGTAGACCAGGCCGTCGACCGGGCCCGTGAAGTCGCGGCGGCGGAAGAGGAAGAGCAGCAGCACCGCGGCGCCCTTGGCGGTCTCCTCCACGACCGGGGCGACGGCGGTCGCGCCCAGGGACTCGGCCGAGCCGGGGTCGGCCAGGGCGCTGCTGATCCACTTCACGGCGAAGGAGTTGGCGAAGATCGCGATCAGGGTGGAGGCGAACGCGCCCCAGGCGAGCGCGAACAGCAGGTTCTTCCAGGGTGCCGGTTCGACCCGGTCGAGCCAGCGGAACGCGAAGACGAGCAGCGGGACGGGCAGCACGGCGAGGCCCAGGCCGACGAGGAAGCCCTCGGTGCCGGTCTCGTCCCGGACGATCGCCAGGATCACGAGCGCGCACAGCGCGAGCACGGTGATCACGGCGACGGCCCGGACCACCCGGCTGCGCCAGAATGCCTTGCGCGGCTTGTAGCGCCACTTGGACCGCTCCGGCACGGCGGCGAAGTCCGGCTGCTCGCTCTCGAGCGCGGGCACGGGAGCGGGCGCGGGGACGAACGCCCGGTCGTGGGCGACCGCCTGCGCGGGGACGGAGCCGGGCTCGATGGCAGGTCCGGCGATGGGATTCGACGACACGCAACGACCCTAGCCACCTGCACCGACAGCGGCGAGGGGGTTCTTCCAGCCTGTGGACAACTCGGTGCCGGCCGAAGTCCGGTGCGGCGTCGGAGTTTCCGGCGGTGGAACCCCCGGGCCTACGGGCGGTGGAACCCCGGGCCTTACCGGCGGTGGAACAGCAGGTCGTGGACCACGTGCCCCTTGTCCAGGCCCTGGCCCTCGAAGCGGGTCAGCGGCCGGAACCCGGGCCGGGGCGCGTAGCCGCCGTCGGCCTGGCTGTTCTCGAAGTCGGGGTGCGCGTTGAGCACCTCCAGCATCTGCTCCGCGTACGGCTCCCAGTCCGTGGCGCAGTGCAGCAGCCCGCCCTTCGTGAGCCGGGGGGCGAGCAGGGTCAGGAAGTCCGGCTGGATCAGGCGCCGCTTGTGGTGGCGGCTCTTCGGCCAGGGGTCCGGGAAGTAGACCCGGCAGCCCGCGAGGGACTCCGGCGGGAGCATCTCGCGCAGCAGGATGATCGCGTCGCCGTTGGCGACCCGGACGTTGGTGAGCCCGTTCCGGTCGGCGAGGCCGAGCAGATTGCCCTGGCCGGGGGTGTGGACGTCCACGGCGAGGATGCCGGTGCCGGGGTCGGCGGCGGCCATCTGCGCGGTGGCCTCGCCCATGCCGAAGCCGATCTCCAGGACGACCGGCAGCCCGCCGAACATCTCGTCCAGGTCGAGCACCCGCTTGCCGTCGATGTCGAGGCCCCAGTCGGGCCAGCGCTTCAGCAGGGCCTCGGCCTGGCCGGTGGTGACGCGGCTGCGGCGCGGCTGGAAGCTGCGGATCCGCCGCTCGTAGTGCGAGCCCGCCGGATCAGCCAGCGGGCCCTCGCCGGGCGCGAACCGCTGGCTGCCGAGCCGTACGACGCGCTCCTCGGCGCGCTGCTCGGCCGACCGCTCGGCGGGCTGCCCGGTGGTGGCGGGGGCGGTGTGCGGGGTGTTCTCAGGCTGCTCAGACACAATGCCCCGATTCTACGGGGCCCGGCGTGTCCTACAGCAGCGCCAGCGCCCGGCCCGCGACCTCGCGGCCGATCGGGAGCGAGGCCGTCGCCGCCGGTGAGGGCGCGTTGAGCACATGCACCGTGCGGGTGGACTCGCGGATCAGGAAGTCGTCGACCAGGGTGCCGTCCCTGAGGACGGCCTGTGCCCGCACGCCCGGGGTGGCCCGGTGCAGGTCGCGCTCCTGCACGAGCGGCAGCATGCGCCGTACCGCCTCGGTGAAGGCGCGCTTGGACAGCGAGCGGTGCAGCTCGCCCGCCCCGTAGCGCCAGTGGGCGCGGGCGATGGCCCAGCTGCCGGGCCAGGCCAGGGTGCCGGCGAGCTCGCGGGGGCGGATCACCGACCAGCCGTAGCCCTCGCGGGCGAGCGCCGGGACCGCGTTCGGCCCGACGTGGACGCCGCCGTCGATGCCGCGGGTCAGATGGACGCCGAGGAAGGGGAAGGCCGGGTCGGGCACCGGATAGACCAGGCCGCGGACGAGCGAGGGGTCGGCCAGCTCGTAGTACTCCCCGCGGAAGGGGACGATCCGCATCTCCGGGTCGTCGCCCGCGAGCCGCGCCACCCGGTCGCAGTGCAGGCCGGCGCAGTTCACCAGGACCCGGCCGCGTACGACCTGTCCGGCGGCCGTGCGCACGGCCACGCCCCAGGGGCGCCGGTCGATCAGGGTGACCGCGGAGCCGTAACGGATGCGGGCGCCGGAGGCCTCGGCCAGGGTGGCCGCGACCTGCCCGTAGTCGACGATGCCGGTGCTGCCCACATGGATCGCGGCCAGGCCGCGCACCCGGGGCTCGTACGCGGAGATCTGGGCGGGGCCGAGCTCGCGCACCGGGATCCCGTTCTCCCGGCCGCGCTGCACGAGCGCGTGCAGCCGGGGCAGCTCGTCCCGGTCGGTGGCGACGATCAGCTTGCCGGTGACCTCGTGCGCGATGCCGTACTCCGCGCAGAACTTGACCATCTCGGCCGCGCCCTCGACCGCGAAGCGGGCCTTGAGCGAGCCGGGCCGGTAGTAGATCCCGCTGTGGATCACACCGCTGTTCCGCCCGGTCTGGTGGCGCGCGGGGGCGTGCTCCTTCTCCAGGACGGTGACCCGGGTGCCCGGCGCGGCGCGCGTGATCGCGTACGCGGTCGACAGACCGACGATCCCGCCGCCGATCACGAGCACGTCACAGTCGTAGCGGTCCGACCTGGACACCAGCGCCACCTCCCACCCCTGATAGTGCACTGGCCCACTGACATCCCGGCTAAACCGACCGCACCATGGGACGAGTGTCACGCGGTGCGGCCGGGGCGGCCCCGGTCACGCCGGGGTCACGAGCAGCGGGCGGGCCCGCTCGCGCAGCTCCATCACCCTGGGCTCGTCCCCGTACGGCTCCAGGCGGTGCAGCAGGTCCCGTACGTACTCGGTGGTGCGGGCGGAGGAGATCCGTCCGGCGACCTCCACCGCGCGCGTGCCGGCGGCGCAGGCCGCGTCCAGGTTGCCGGACTCCAGCTCGGCGACCGCCGACACCACGAGCCGCAGCCCGTGCGAGCGCACGAACTCCTCGGTGGGCCGGGAGAGCGCCTGCTCGGTGAAGCGGCGCACCTGCCGGGGCAGCTTCAGGTCGCGGTAGCACTCGGCGGCGTCGGCGCAGAACCGGTCGTACGAGTAGAAGCCGAGCCAGCTCGGGTCGGGGTCGCCCTCGCGGGAGCGCTCCAGCCAGCCCTCGGCGGCCTTGAGCGCGGCGGCGGCCGCGGTGCCGTCACCGGCCTTGGCGTGCGCGCGGGCCTCGATGAGCCGGAAGAAGGACATGGTGCGGGCGGTGGCCAGGCCCCGGTTGCGTTCGAGCGCGGCCTGGGCGAGGTCGACGCCCTCGTCGGCGAAGCCCCGGTAGGTGGCCTGGAGCGACATGGAGGCCAGGACATAGCCGCCGAGGGGCACGTCGGCGGCGGCGCGGGCGAGCCGGAGCGCCTGGATGTAGTAGCGCTGGGCGGCCTCCTGCTGGCCGGTGTCGAAGGCCATCCAGCCGGCCAGCCGGGTCAGCTCGGCGGTCGCGCCGAACAGGGCCCGGCCGACCTCGTCGGAGTACGAGCCGAGCAGCAGCGGTGCGGCGTCCACGCGTAAGCACTCGGGGACCATGGAGGAGCGCCAGTCGCCGCCGCCGTACTTGGAGTCCCAGCGGCGGGCGTCCTCGGCGGCCTCGCGCAGTTTGGCGACGTCGCTGTGCCCCACGCGCGCGTGCTCCGCGATGTCGCCGGCGGCCGCCGTTCCCGTGGCGCCCATGCCGCCGCCGGCGCCGCCCGCCGTGCCGTCGGGGCGTGGCACGAGGCGCTCGACCGACGGGTCGGCGGGTGTGATCAGCCAGCGTGAGGCGGGGGTCGCGTAGGCGCTCACGGAGAAGGAGCCCGCGAGCGACTGCCAGATGCCGCCGCCACCGCGCCGACCGGCGAGATCCAGCCGGTACAGGTCGGTGGCGGAGCGGACCGCGTCGGCGACGTCGCGCGGGAAGGCGAGGCCCACCTCGGGTGCGGGATCGGCGTCGGCGAGCCCGATCTCGTGCAGCGGGACGGGCCGGCCGAGCTTCTGGCCGATGGCGGCGGCGATCAGGTGGGGGGCGGCGCCCTGCGGCACCATGCCCTTGGAGACCCACCGGGCCACCGAGGTCTTGTCGTAGCGAAGCGTCAGGCCCCGCTGCGCACCGAGATCGTTGACGCGCCGGGCGAGCCCGGCATTGCTGATTCCCGCGAGGGCGAGAACCGTGCCGAGCTTTTCGTTCGGCCCGCGTTGCTCCCTGGACATGACGCCACCCCTCGACACGACACCCAGACGGCCGCCGCACCCCGGACACAACGCCGGGCATAGGCGTGCGGCATTCGTAAGCACAGCGTAGTTCGCCGGATCCCGACCGTTAAGGGGCGGACGTCCGTATGGCGAGATTGTTGTGCGATGGAATGAGCGGCGGTCCGCGCCGGGGTCACCGTGCTCCGGCCGTGTGGCCGTGCGCCCGGCCGTGCGCTCTCGTCCGGGGTCGGGGAGAGCGCTTCCATGAGTGCTGCGTGGGTCGGCCCACTTGGCCGAGGACCGATGTCCCGGACCAGGTGGGCTGGGGGACACCGCCGCCCCATTCCCCGCGGGCGGCGGACGGCTCCGGGAGGCGTCAGCCTCCCGGACTGCCGAAGAAACCCCGGCCCCGCCGGGCAGTTGAGAATGGCCGAAACGCGACGGTTCGGCGGGAGTGCTCAACTGGCCCATGCCAGGGGCGCATTCGCGTTGTCGCGATGCCTCCCGTGACACCCCCCGTGCGCCGTTGTCATGGCAGCATGTCCTCCACTCGACCTTTGTGGAGGCGGCGATGCGGTGGCTGGTGGGCTGGAGCAGTGTCGCCGCGCGCTTCGGCGCCGTGCACACGGCGGCGCCCGGCACACCGGGAGCGGCCGGCGCGGTCGGCGACCCCACCGAGGGGCGCACGGTGCACCCGGTGGGCGCGCAGCTCCTGTGGGGCGACCCCGATCCGCTGTGGGCGGTCGGCGACTGGCGGCCCGACGAGGTGCGGCTCGTCGACGTCGACGCGCAGACCCGGCTCGCCGTCCTCGGCTGCTGCGCCGCGAGCGACGACGAACTGCGCCGAGGACTGCTGACCGCGCGCGGGGGCGCACTGCGGCACCTCACCGCCTGGGCGGGCAGTTATACCGCCGTGGTGAAGGCCGGCCGCCGCATCACCGTGACCGGCGACCTCGCGGGCGCCAGGCCGGTGTTCCACACCCCGTGGGCGGGCGGCACGGCCTTCGGCACCGCCGCGCTGCCGCTCGCCGACCTCACCGAGGCACAGCTCGACATCGGACACCTGGCGGCGCTCCTCGCCTGCCCCGAGACCCCCGAGGCGCTGCGCGACTCCACGCCGTACGAGGGCGTGCGCCGGGTGCCGCCCGGCCACGCGCTGATCCTGCGCGAGGGCTCGCGCGAGATCACCGGTTACGAGACGGTCGCCTCGCTCGCGGTCGCCGCGCCCGAGGCCGATCCCCGGCAGGCCGTGGAGGGGGTGCGGGACGCGCTGGTCGAGGCGGTACGGGCCCGGCTCACCGCGCCCCGGCACGCGCCCGAGGTGCCGCTGCCCGACCCGGGCCCGGTGCCCGGCATGGGGCCCGCCGACCGGCGCGCGGCCCGTGGCGGCGCGCCCGCGCCCGGCATCGGCGCCGACCTGTCCGGCGGCAGCGCGTCGGGCACCCTCGCGCTGCTCGCGGCGGGGCTGCCCGGGGTGCCCGGCACGATCCTGGGGCACGGCACGGGGGCCGGGGAGCGGCTGCTCGCCGTCACCTTCAACGACCTGACCAGGCCCGGCGGTCAGGACGAACTGGGCCGGGCCCGCGAGATCGCCGCCAACCCGCGGCTGCACCACGTGGTGGTCGCGGCGGGCGAGGAGGCGCTCCCGTACGCCGATCTCGAAGGGCCGCTGACGGACGAACCCGGCCCCTCTCTGGTGTCGGCCGAGCGGCACCGGCGGCGGCTCGCGGGCGGCAGCGCCGACCACTTCACCGGCTTCGGCGCCCGGCAGGTCCTGGACGCCCACCCGGCGCGCCTCGCCGACCTCCTGATGGACCGCCGGCGCCGCTCCCTGGTGCGGCCGGTGACCGCGCTCGCCAGGGCGACCGGACCGTCGGCGGGCGCGCTCCTGGTCCCGCTCCAGGTCTACCGGGCGGCCCGGCGGCTCGCCCGTACGCCGTACCGGACCGGCCTGGAGGCCGCCGCCACGCGCGTGCTCGAGGCCAACCGGGCGCCCGCCGGGGCGCACGGTCCCCTGGAGGCCTCGCTGTCCGCGCTCGCCTGGTCCCGGCCGGGGCCCGCGGCGCGCTGGCTCACGGGGGAGGCGCTGGCCGAGGTGTCGGTCCGGCTGAACCGCGCGGCCACCCTGCCGGCCTCCGTGCAGCGCCCGGGCGAGGCACGCGCGCGTGCCGCCCTCGCCCGCGCCGCCGCCGACCTGCGCGTCCTGGAACAGGCCGCGGAGATCCGCAGCCAGCGCCTGCACGCCCCCTTCCTGGACAACCAGGTGGTACGGGCCTGCCGCGACCTCCCGGAATCGCTGCGGGTCCAGCCGGACGCGCGCGCGGGCGTCCTGCGCACCGTCCTCTCGGGCGCCGGCATCCACGACCTCCCGCCCGGCTGGGGCGCCCCCCACCCGGCCGTCCCGCCCGCCGCCATCCGCGCCGGCCTGCGCGCCGCCCTCCCCCAGCTGATGGCCCTCTTCGACGCCCCGCTCCTCGCCGACGCCGGCCTGATCGAGGCCCGGGTGGTCCGCCGCGCCCTGCGCGCCGCCACCGACGGCGAACCCGTCCCCCTCGACGGCCTCGCCGACCTGGTCTCCACCGAACTCTGGCTCCGCCGCCTCCTCGCCCGCCGCGGCTCCTGCTGGACCGGCACCGCCGCCCCACGCCACCGCGCGGTCCCGGGCCCGCTGATCCCGACGGCGCGCTCGCTCCCGGCGTGAGGGCCCTGGCCCCCTCTCCACAGCCTGGGGACAAGCCGGCGGCGCGCGCGACCCGTGCGCCCCTCTCCGGGGAAACCCCGAGGGAAACCCCGAGGCGTTCGGCGGGGGCAGCCGCGAGAATGGGCCGGTGCGGTATCTGATCCTCGGAACGACCGATGTCCTCGACGCCCACGGCGCGCCCCTTCCCCTCGGCGGCGCCCGGCTGCGGGCGCTGCTCGCCGCGCTCGCGCTGCGGGGCGGGCGGACGGTGTCCGTCGGGGAGCTGGTGGACGACGTGTACGGGGACGAGCCGCCGCTGGACGCGCAGGCGGCGGTGCAGGCGCTCGTCGGGCGGCTGCGGAGGGTGCTCGGGAAGGAGGCCGTCGGGTCGGGGCCCGGGGGATACCGGCTGGCGGCCGGGCCCGAGGACATCGACCTGTACGTGTTCGAGCGGCACGCGCGGGAGGCCGGCGCCCGGCTCGACGCCGGCGAGCCAGAGGCGGCCGCCGCCCTGCTCCGTACCGCCCTCGCCCTGTTCCGCGGCCCCGCGCTCGCCGATCTGCCCGAGCACGCGGGCGTCCGCCCCGAGGCGCAGCGGCTCGCCGCGCTCCGGCAGCGCGTCGAGGCCGACCTGCGGCGCGGCGCCACCGCGGGCCTGGTCCCCGAACTGACCGAGCTGACCGGCGCGTACCCCTATGACGAGACCTTCCACGCCCAGCTGATCCGCGCCCTGCGCGCCGAGCGCCGCCCGGCCGACGCGCTCGCCGCGTACGAGGCCGCCCGCCGCACCCTCGCCGACGGCCTCGGCACCGACCCCGGGCCCGAACTCACCGCCCTGCACGCCGAACTCCTCGCCGGAGAGGCCCCCGCACCGGCGCCGAGCCCAGGCCCCGCACCCGTTGCCGCGCCCGTGCCCCTCCCCGAGACCGGCAACATCCGGCCCCGCCTCACCTCCTTCGTCGGCCGCGAACCCGACCTCGCCGCCCTCCGCGCCGACCTCGACCGCTCCCGGCTCGTCACCCTCACCGGCCCCGGCGGCTCCGGAAAGACCCGGCTCGCCGAGGAGGCCGCCCGCCTCGCCGTCGGCCCCGCCGCCTGGATCGCCGAACTCGCCCCGCTCGACGACCCCGGCGCCGTACCCGGAGCCGTCCTCTCCGCCCTCCGGCTGCGCGAGACCAACCTGATCACCCGCGAGGGCGTCCCCCTCCAGGACGACCCCACCTCCCACCTCGTCGAGCACCTCTCCCGCCGCCCCCTCCTCCTCGTCCTCGACAACTGCGAACACGTCATCGACGCCGCGGCCGCCCTCGCCGAGACCCTCCTCACCCACTGCCCCGAGCTGCGCATCCTCGCCACCAGCCGCGAACCGCTCGGCGTCCCCGGCGAGGCCGTCCGCCCCGTCGAACCCCTCCCGCCGACCCCGGCCCACCGCCTCTTCGCCGAGCGCGCCCGCGCCGTCCGCCCCGCCTTCCGTGCCGACGCCACCGCCGAGGACGCCGCCGCCGTCGAGGAGATCTGCCGCCGTCTCGACGGACTGCCGCTCGCCATCGAACTCTCCGCCGCCCGGCTGCGGCTGCTCACCCCGCGCCAGATCGCCGACCGCCTCGACGACCGCTTCCTCCTCCTCACCTCCGGCTCCCGCACCGTGCTGCCCCGCCAGCAGACCCTCCGGGCCGTCGTCGACTGGTCCTGGGACCTCCTCGACGCCGCCGAACGCGATCTGCTGCGCCAGGTCTCCGTCTTCGCCGGCGGCTGGGACCTCGCCGCCGCCGAGGCCCTGAACGCCGGCAGGGGGCCCGACACCGTCGCCGTCCTCGGCAGCCTCGTCGAGAAGTCCCTCGTCGTCGCCGCCCCCGCCGAGGACGGCGAGATGCGCTACCGCCTCCTGGAGACCATCCACGAGTACGCGGTGGAGCGCGCCGCCGAGACCCCCGCCCTGCTCGCCGCCGCCGAGTCCGCCCACACCGCCCACTTCACCGCCCTCGCCGAGACCGCCGAACCCCTGTTGCGCTCCGGCGAACAGCTCCCGTGGATCGCCAGGATCGAGCGCGACCTCGACAACGTGCGGGCCGCCCTGCACCGCGCCGTCGTCACCGAACCCGACGAGGCCACCGCCCACCGGCTCGTCTTCGCCATGGGCTGGTTCTGGTGGCTGCGCAACTACCGCCCCGAGGGCGTCTCCTGGGTCGCCCGGACGCTCGCCCTCGACACCGACCCGGAGGACCCCGAGGACCCCCGCTTCTGGCCCCGGATGCACCTCCACATGCTCCACTTCTTCCTCGCCGTGGAGAGCCAGAGCATCGAGAAGTTCATCGACGACCCGGAGACCGTCGCCATCGTCGCCAGGGTGCGCACCGCCTTCAGCACCCACGAAGGCCCCGAGTCCGCCCGCTTCCCCGGACTCCTCTGGCCGTTCACGGCCTACCTGGGCAGCCGGCCGAAGGAGATCCGCGAGCTCCTCGACCGCGCCGTCGCCAACTGCCGCCGCCACGGCGGCGACTGGGAGACCGGTGTCGCCCTGATGTTCCGCACCCACATGGTCATCGACTGGCCCGGCGGCATGCCCGGCATCGACGACGACCTCGCCGAGCTGCGCACCCTGTCCCGCGAGGTCGGCGACCGCTGGATACGCGCCCAGGTCGCCAGCGCCGCCGCCGAGGCCAACATGATGCGCGGCCGGCACGAGGAGGCCCGCGAGGCGTATGTGGAGGCGCTGGGCCTGGCCCGCGAGGTCGGCGCGCACGCCGAGGCCCCGTTCCTCACCGCCCGGCTCGCCGAGCTCGACTTCCGCGGCGGCGACACGGACGCGGCGCTCAAGCGCCTGGCGGAGGCCGCCGCGGAGGCCGAGAGCCTGCGCACCGGCGACGCCCTGACGTACATACGGTTCCTGCGGGCCGGGATCGCCCTGTACGAAGGCGATGTCGTCGCCGCCCGCGGCCATGTCGAGGAGGCCGGCACGCTCATCGCCGCCGGCACCCCGCCGCCGCACTTCGCCGCCGTGGTCGAGGGCCTCGCCGCCCGTATCGAGGCGGCGGAGGGCGCGGGGGCACCGGCCGTCGCCCGGGCCGTCGAGGCACTGCGGCTCGCCCGGGACGCCGGGAGCGCCGAGTTCATCACCTCCGGCCTCGCCGAGGGAGTGGCCACAGCCCTGTCCCTCGCCGGCGAGCCCGCCCTGGCCCTGCGCGTCCTCGGCGCCACCGACACCTGGCGCCCCGCCGTCCCCCGCGGCCTCCCCGAACTCCACGAGGTGGACGCCGTCCTCACCCGGGCCGGCGCGGTGCTCGACGCGCCTTCCGTCGAGGCCGCCCGCGCGTCGGGCCATGGCCTCACGCTCGACGAGGTCCTGGAACTGACCGAGCCGTACGCCGTGCCGCGCGGCTAGCACCCGGTCCCCACGAGGGGGGCCTACCGGCAGCTGATCCGCGACTCCGCCCAGTCCGCCACCGCGGCCTGGCCGAACGGGGTGTGTTCCTCCACCACCAGGCGGAGGGTGCGGCGGCCGGCGAGGCTGACATGGACCGGGATCGGGGAGTCGCCACGGCGCAGGACCGGGGAGCGCCACAGGCGTTCACCGTCGCCGTAGACGGCGAAGCGGACGCCGCCCGGGCCGATGGGCACGGTGATGTCGTCGATGCCGACGATCGCGTCGTAGCCGGTGCACTGCCGGTTGAGGTCGATGTACAGCGAGGACGGGGCGTGCATGCTCACGCCGTGGGCGTAGCGGGTGCCGTCCATCGTCAGGCCGGAGCGCTGCCAGACCGGGCTGCTCCGGGCGAGGTCGATCTCCGGCTTGGTGCCGTCGCCGAAGATGCCGTACTGGAGGACGCTGACCTGGTAGACGGCCGGTCCCTGCGTCGGGGACGGCTTGGGCCGGGGCTTGGGCTTGGCGAGCGGCCTGAGCGCCGCCTTCGGGGCGGGATCGGTGGTCGGTGCCGGGCTCGGAGCCACGGTCTTCTTCGGCGTCGGCTTCGGCGCGGGGGGCGGCGGTGCCTGTACGGGCGGAGGCGTCGGCTTCGGGGTGGGCTTCGGGCTCGCCGGCGGCGCCGGGGGCGGGGGTGGCGGGGTCTCGGCGGGTGCGGCCACCGTCGGTGTGGCGGCGGGCTGGGCGACCGGCTCCGGCTCGGAGCCGGTCAGCGCCCACACCAGGCCCGCGGTCGCGGCGACCGCGGCGACCGCGGCGATGCCCGCCTTGGCCGGGATGCCCAGGCCCTCGGACGCGGCGGCGCCCGCACCCGCGGCCGCCGTGCCGGTGGTGGTGCCCGTGCCGGTGGCGGCCGCCGCCGCACCGGCCGCGCCCGCTCCGGCGACACCTCCGGCCACCACACCGGCGGCCTTGAGCGAGTACCCGGCGGCGAACCAGCCGATGACGGCGACCGGCAGCAGCGCGGGGATCCCGGCGTTCACATGCGCCAGCTCACCGGCGGCCAGCCGGCACTTGGCGCACTCCTCGATGTGCTTGCGCAGCCCGCGCTCGGCTCGCATCCGCAGCCCGCCGCGCGCGTACGCGCCGAGCCGGTCGGCGTAGCGGGCGCAGTCGCCGCCCGCCGTCAGCGACTGGCTGACATGCGCCTGGAGGTAGGCCTGCTTGAGACCCTCGCGGGCCCGGCTGGCGAGCACGGCGGTCGCGTTGGCGGTGAGCCCGAACAGCGGGGCGACCTCGCTCGGCGACTCCTCCTCGACCGTGGTGTGCCACAGCACGGCCTGCCAGCGCTCGGGCAGCGAGCGGAACGCCTGCATGGCGAGCGACTGCTCGGCCTCGTGCATGGCGAGGACATCGGCGCCCAGGTCGAGCCCGGCGCCGAAGGTCGCCGACTGGTCGGACACCTCGGCGGCCCGGGCGGCATCCTCGGCGAACACCGCGAAGTCCTCGACCAGATGCTCCCGCTTCTGGGTCCGGATCCAGGTCGCGGCGACCCGGCGCACGGAGGTCAGCAGGTAGGCGCGCACCGCCTGCTCGGGGCCGGCCCCGCCGCGTACCGCCTGCAGGGTGCGGGCGAAGACCTCGGCGGTCAGGTCGTCGGCGGTGTCGGCGTCCCGGCAGCAGCTGCGGGCATAGCGGCGGACGGCGGCGGAGTGCCGGCGGAACAGCTCCTCGTACGCGCTGTCGTCGCCGTCCCGCATGCGCTGGATCAGCTCGGCGTCGGACGGTCCGAGGTCCAGCGGCGGCGGCAGCACGGAACCGGAGGCAGAGTGAGACGCGGAGCCGGCCTCGTCGGCCACCGGGTGCGCCGGGGAACCGCCCTCGCGCTGCTGCGGCACGCTCGGTTCGGCAGGCGCCTTGGCCCCGGGATCGGCCGGACCGCCCTGGCTCGGAACGTGCCCGGTGGGCAGCCCGCCCGGCTCCGCCGTGCCGGCGGCGCCCGGCGTCTCGTCCCGACCTTCACCGCTCATCGCGGAAGCCCCCGTATACACGCTCGGACCCGAACAATGGCCAAGCCTGCCACAGAGCGCGGGCATGCCGAACCCCCGCGTCCACTTACCACCCGTCCGGGGCGACTTCCCGCGTACGGGCGTAACCGCTCATCCGTTCGTGCCATGCTCGTCGGTCCACTCGGACCGACGAGAACCGTGCCTCCTCAGCCGCCCGGGCCGGCCGTGGCCTATCGCGAGCGCAGGCCCTCCAGAAGGATGTCCAGGAGCCGTGCCGAGGCCGCCGCCTGCTGCGCCGCGTCCGGCAGCGCGGGCGCCGCCGTGGCTATCACGAGCAGGACGTCGGACACCGTCACGTCGGCGCGCAGCTCGCCCGCCTCCCGCGCCCGGTCCACCAGCCGGCCCACGACCTCCAGGAGCTCGGCGGCCCCCGGGTCGTCCTGCTCGGCCGCCGGCACCGCACGTGGCGCGACCACCCGCTGCTCGGCCTGCTCGCCGTACGCCGCCTGCCCGTTCACCGCCTGGCCGTTCACACCCGGAGCGGCGGGCGTGCCCGCGCCCGGCTGCAGGGCCCGCTGCTGCGGCACCCGAGCCTCGTCGTCCACAGCCCCGGTGGCCCCGGTCGGCAGCAGCACGTCGTCCACACCCACCCGCAGCACCTGCGGCGGCAGCAGCCGACCGGCGCCCGAGGCAACCGAGGTGCGCAGGAAACGGGACAGCGCCGACCACGGCTCGTCCTCCTGGCCGAGGGCGGTCCGCGCCTGCTCGGTGAGCCGCGCGGTCTCCTCCTCGGCTATCCGCCGGACCAGCACGTCCTTGCTGGGGAAGCGGCGGTACACGGTGCCGACACCGACGCGGGCGCGGCGCGCCACGTCCTCCATCGGCGCCCCGTACCCGAGCTCGCCGAACACCTCGCGCGCCGCCCGGAGCACATGCTCCAGATTCCGCTGCGCGTCCACCCGCAGCGGCGCGGACCGTCCGCCCGGCGCCGACTGCGCCGTACGGACCTGTCCGTACGAATCCTGAATCTGCATAAGCGTTCCCCCGCTCATGATGTCTCCCCCCGGAGACTCCCCGCCCTGACACGGGGGTCCGATCCGGCCGCGCCCCTGGTCCACGCGCAGCCGTCCGACACCCCGACGAAGTACGAACATAGTTGAGTCGGGGTCAATTCAGAAGGGGCAGTTCCGTACGGTGCGCCCCCCGATCGGAGCAAGGACCCGGACCCTCCCGATTCCGGCCCCGGACGCCACCGGGCACCCCCACCCTGACCTGCGGACTTCCCGCCGCGCCCGGTTCGTTCGCCACCCCGCGCCTCCGTACCCCTCCGGTCACACAATTTGCCGGGCCTGTGGACAAACCCCGGACGGCGTTGCGTCATGGGACAGTGACCGAACCTGTGCGCATTCTCGTCGTCGGCGGCGGCTACGTCGGTATGTACACCGCGCTGCGCCTGCAGCGGCAGCTCAAGACGGAGCTGAGGAGCCGCGCGGCCGAGATCACGGTGGTCACGCCCGACGCGTACATGACCTACCAGCCGTTCCTCCCCGAGGCCGCGGCCGGCTCGATCTCGCCCCGCCACGTCGTCGTCCCGCTGCGCCGGGTCCTCGGCCGCTGCCGCATCGTCATCGGCGAGGTCCACTCCATCGACCACACCAAGCGCACCGCGACCCTCTCCACCCTCGCCACCGAGGAGGAGGGCACCGGGCACCTGGAGCTGGGCTACGACGAGCTGGTCATCGCGCCCGGCTCCGTCTCCCGCACCCTCCCGGTCCCCGGCCTCGCCGACCACGGCATCGGCTTCAAGACCGTCGAGGAGGCCATCGCCCTGCGCAACCACGTCATCGAGCAGATGGACATCGCCGCCGCCACCCGCGACCCCGAGATCCGCGACGCCGCACTCACCTTCGTCTTCGTCGGCGGCGGCTACGCGGGCGTGGAGGCGCTCGCCGAGCTCGAGGACATGGCCCGCTACACCGCGCGCTACTACCACAACCTCAGACCGGAGGACCTGCGCTGGGTGCTCGTCGAGGCCTCCGACCGGATCCTGCCGGAGGTCGGCGAGGAGATGGGCCGCTACGCCGTACGCGAGCTGCGCCGACGCAATGTCGACGTGCGCCTCGGCACCCGCCTCGACTCCTGCGAGCACCGCGTCGCCACCCTCAGCGACGGCACCCGGCTGCCCACCCGCACGCTCGTGTGGACCGCCGGAGTCAGGACCGCGCCGATCGTGGCCCGTACCGGCCTGCCCGTGGACGACCGCGGCCGGATCGTCTGCACCGCCCGGCTCACCGTCGCCGGGGTCGACCACGCCTGGGCCGCCGGCGACGCCGCCGCCGTCCCCGACCTCACCGCCGGGGAGCCCGGCAAGGAATGCGCCCCCAATGCCCAGCACGCCGTGCGCCAGACGAAGGTGCTCGCCGACAACATCGTCGCCGCACTGCGCGGACAGCCCCACAAGGACTATGCCTACGCCCACGCCGGCTCCGTCGCGTCGCTCGGCCTCCACAAGGGCGTCGCCCACGTCTACGGCCGCAAGTTCAAGGGCTACCCGGCCTGGTTCATGCACCGCGTCTACCACCTCAGCCGGGTCCCCACGTTCAACCGCAAGGCCCGCGTCCTGGCCGAATGGACCCTGTCCGGCCTGTTCAAACGCGAGATCGTCTCCCTCGGCTCGCTGGAACACCCGCGCGCCGAATTCGAACTCGCCGCCACACCTCCACCCGCGCCGAAGGACCCGTCCCCCGACAAGTCCCCGGACGAGCCCGCGGGCTGACATCACTGTCAGTGCACTCGTCCACACTGGACGTGTGACCATAGGTGGGCTCACACCTGCACAGAGTGACTCTGCACGGCAACGACACCACGAGGCATACAGATCCGTGAACTTCACCCGTTGGAGCGCCCGGCTCCCCGGTACGCAGCGCCGCGCGGCGTCCCGTGGGACCGAAGGCTCCGTGCCCGCGGCCCGCGGTGAGTACGGGCCGCAGCCGGACCACCTGGCCGCCGAGACCGGCACCGCCGACGTCCCCGCCCTCGAGGACTTCACCGTGCGGGAGATCATCGGCCGTCTCCCCGGCCTGGTCGCGCTCGTGTACGGCCCCGAGCACCGCATCGCGTACGTCAACGAGGCGTACGCCGCGGCCTTCGGCCCCCGCCCGGCCGGCGCGACCGTCGCCGACACCTGCCCCGAGGCGGAGGAGCTCGGCCTGCTCCCCCTGCTCGACCAGGTGCTGCGCAGCGGCAAGCCCCGCACCGTGAAGTCCCGCCGCACCCAGGACGGCGGCTCCTACACCGTCACCTGCCTCCCCGTGGACAGCCCCCGACTCGCCGACGGCGGCGTCCTCGTCCACGCCGCCGACGTCACCGACCACGCCGAGGCCGCCGAGCGGCTCCGCGCCAGCGAGCGCCGCCACCGCGAGACCGCCGTCACCCTCCAGCGCTCCCTGCTCCCGCAGGAGCTGGAGCAGCCCGACGACCTCCGCATCGCCGCCACCTACCAGCCCGGCGGCACCGACGCCGCCGTCGGCGGCGACTGGTACGACGTCATCACCCTCGGCGCCGGCCGCACCGCCCTCGTCATCGGCGACGTCATGGGGCGCGGGGTGCGCGCCGCCGCCGTCATGGGCCAGCTGCGCACCGCCGTCCGCGCCTACGCGCGCCTCGACCTGCCCCCGCACGAGGTGCTCCAGCTGCTCGACGGACTCGCCGCCGAGATCGACGCCAGCCAGATCGCCACCTGCGTCTACGCGGTCCACGACCCCAACGAGGGCAAGCTCGTCTACTCCTCCGCCGGCCACCTCCCGATCCTCGTCCGGGACGAGGACGGCACGGTCCGCCGCGCCGAGGACCCCACCGGGCCCCCGCTCGGCACCGGCGGCTGGCTCCACACCTCCGGCTCCATCGCGCTGCCGCCCGGCTCCACCGCCGTCCTCTACACCGACGGCCTGGTCGAGCGGCGCCGCGAGGACATCGACGAGGGCGTCAGCGCCCTGGAGCGCGCGCTCTCCGGCGCCACCGGCACCCCGCAGGTCGTCTGCGACCGGCTGCTCCGCTCCCTCGGCGTGACCGCGGACCATGACGACGACGTCGCCGTCCTGGTCGTCCAGCACCCCGCCCGCAAGGGCGTCGACGCCGAGCTGTTCCACAACGCGGCCCTTGAGCTGCTCGGCGGGGTGGAGGCCGCGCCACGCGCGCGTGCGTTCGCCTCCGGCGTCCTGGCCAGCTGGCGCTTCCCGGTCGAGCTGTGCGACCTCGGCGTCCTCGCCACCAGCGAGCTGGTCGCGAACTCCCTCCAGCACGGCACCCCGCCCATGCGGCTCCGGCTTCGCCGTACCGACCGGCGCCTGATCGTCGAGGTGACGGACGGGGACGACCATCTGCCGCGCCGCCGGAGGGCGGAAACGGAGGACGAGGCGGGTCGCGGAATCTCGATCATCGCGACGATCGCCTCGTCCTGGGGGAGCCGCCGCACTCCGGGCGGCGGCAAAGCGGTGTGGTGCGAGTTCGCCCTGCCCGACTGATCCGTACGGGTCAGGTGACCGTACGGATCAGGTGACCGTACGGGTCAGGCGGCGGCGGTCTCCTTCGCGGGCTGGTGCTGGGCCACCACCCGCGAGGGCTTGGCCGCGAGCGACGGCTGGTCCTGCGCCGGCGTGAGCCGCCTGCCGAGCCGGACCGCCAGGAAGGTGATCCCGAGCGAGAACAGCACGAAGGTCAGGATGTACGGGCCGTGCAGCGCGGCCCCCATCGGCCCGCCGACCGCCGGGCCGACCGCCAGGGCCAGCTGCTTCACCAGGGCGAAGGCCGAGTTGTACGTGCCGACCATCGACTCCGGCGCCAGGTCCGCCACCAGCGGCGCGACCGTCGGCGACAGCATCGCCTCGCCGAGACCGAACAGCGCGTACGTGGAGACGAACGCCGCCGTCGCCATCGCCTGGCTGCCGTGCCCCAGGCCCGCGTACCCGGCGAACAGCCAGGCCACGGTCCAGATCAGACCGACGGCCGCGATGACCCGGGTCCGCCTGCGGCGCTCGACGAACCTGAGCACCAGGAACTGGGCGACCACGATGACTCCGGTGTTGGCGGCCAGAGCGATACCGAGCGCCGACGGGGTGATCCCGGCGGCCTCCGTGCCGTACGCCGCGAGACCCGACTCGAACTGCCCGTAGCAGGCGAAGAACAGCACGAAACCGAGCACGCACAGCTGCACCATCGCCTTGTGAGCGAACAGTGCGCGGACCCCGCCGCCGGCCTCGCGGCCGGCCGGCCGCGGGCCCTGGAGCGCGGGGGACCGGGGCGTCTTCACGGTCAGCACGATCGCCGCGAGCACCAGGAACATCGCCGCCTCGATCGAGAACAGCAGCAGGAAGCTGTCCGGCCGGCTGGCGTCGACCAGCTGGCCGCCGATCAGACCACCGACACCCAGACCGAGGTTCTGCAGGAAGAACTGCATGGCGAACGAGCGGGTCCGGCCGGCCGGCGTCGAGCACCACACGATCATCGTGGCGAGCGCCGGCTGCATCACGGCCGTACCGGCGCCGAGCAGCGCCGCGGCACCGATCGCCGCGGGCACGGTCGAGGCGAGACCCATCGCCAGCGCGCCGGCCGCGGCGAGCAGCGAGGACACGAGCAGCACGGGCACCGGCCCGCGCCGGTCGATCGCGCGCCCGCTGAAGGGGAGGACCATGAGTGCGGCCATGGCGAAGACGGCGAGAACGACACCCGCGGTGCTCGCGCCCAGATCCCGCACCTGAGCGACGTACACATAGAGGTACGGCACGGTGAAGCCGAGTCCGAACGCGCTCAGCGCGCTGCCTGCCTGAATCCGGCGCATCGCCGCGCCCATCGCCTTGGTCACACTCACCCACTTCGGTCGCGGGTTCAGTGCTGTAGCCCTGAACCCTGAAGACTTCAACTCTAAAGTTCGATCCTTAACGATACACATAGAAGGACTTCAACGCCAACGGCCCCCGTGGGATACTCGCCGCATGTCCGACACCCCCGCGCAGTCCGGCGCCACGGCCCCCCAGGAGCCGAGCCTCGACGAGCAGATCGCCGCCTATCAGCGCGAGTTCCGCGACCTCGACCCCCAGGTCGAGAAGGTGGTCTCCGCGCTCGGCCGGCTGAACCGCCGGATGAACGTGGCGTACGGCCGCCAGGTCGCCGACCTCGGCATCAGCAACGCCGAATGGGAGGTCCTGAAGACCCTGGTCCTCTCCGGCGCCCCCTACCGCCTTGGCCCCGGCGAGCTCGCCAAGCGCCTCGGCCTCACGCCGGCCGCCATGACCCACCGCATCGACCGCATGGCCGGCGAGGGCCTGGTGACCCGCGACCGCGACGAGAACAACCGCGTGCGGGTGATCGTCGAGCTGACGGACGAGGGCCGCCAGAAGTGGCTGGAGGCCATGCGCATGGCGACCGACTTCGAGGAGGAGCTCCTCCAGGACCTCTCCACGGAGGAGCGCGGCGTGCTCGGCGAGATGCTGATCCGCCTGCTGCGGAGGGTGGAGCTGACCCAGCCGGACGCGGGCGGCCGGCTCACGGACCTGGACTAGACGTCCCTGGCTCGTCCCTCCTGAGGTGGGCGAGGGGGCCTTGACACGCCCCTCGTGCATGCGTAATGTTCTCCGAGTTGTCACGGAGCCGGAACGGTTCCTCGGCAGCCATCCCGCCGCAGTAGCGGCACCTCAACTCCGCACGATCTCCCCACCGGGACGAATTTCGGCATGCCGAAATTCATTTCGAAGGCTCGAATGGCTCAGTTATGAGTCGCCGGGGAAATCCGCTAGAGTTCAGGACGTCGGAACGGCCCAACGGGCCGGGAAGACAAACCCGCTGACTGGGAATCAGACGCCGAAAGGATCTGATAGAGTCGGAACCGCCGGAAGGGCCCGGAACGACGAAAGTCGAAAAGGGACCGGAAAGCACCGAGGAAATCGGATCGGAAAGATCTGATAGAGTCGGAAACGCAAGA
>NZ_JBEZHV010000025.1:0-101720 GCF_040650755.1 Streptomyces sp. NPDC048623 | reverse complement strand
CCTGGTCCACGGCCCAGCGGGCCGCACTCCAGGCGAGGGCGTCGTTGAGGTTCGAGCGCCGCTCCGACACCCGCCGGATCTCCTCCGCCAGCACCTGCGCCTTGCGGTCCAGGGCGGGGTCGGCGAGCCGGGTGTAGTGGCCGGTCTTCGCGTTGAGGTGCTCACTGATACGGCGCAGCCGGTACTGCTTGGCCAGCACACCGGCGGCCCGGAACTGCGCGCCCGCGCCGAGGGCGGTGATACGCCCGTCCGGGTGAAGCCGGGCCGCGCCCGCGCTGAGGAGCGTGTTCAGGCCCCAGTCCACCCCCAGAGCCACCGTGTGACCGCTGCGCCGGGTCTTCGGCGCCGGGTGAGTGAAGGCCAGATCGGCCCGCACCTTCTCGCCCGTGGGGCGCAGGGTGGGCGGGTGGAGGATCGCGTTCGCCGGGACCGTGGGCGGCAGCAGGATCGGGCAGGCCACCCACGTCCAGTCCGCATACTTCTGCGGGTCCGGACGGGCGGGGAGCTGAAGCCGCAGCAGAACCCTCGTCGGCTCGGTCACGGAGCGTTCGATGGTGGCCTGCTGGCCGTCGCACGCGGCGAGCAGCAGCATCCGCGCCGTACAGGGCTCGGGTTCCAGCTCGAACACATCCGCCGGCAGACGGCCGTGCTCACACAGATACGAGGCGATCTGCCGCGTGCGGGAACGGATCACACTCGACGGAAGGTACTCCCCGCCGGGAATCGCGGCCCGCGTCGCGTTCCACTCCTCGGGGGTGCGTCTGTTCGGGTCGGCGGGCCAGGAGGCCAGTACACCGGCCACCAGATCAGCACGCCACTTCACCGATCGCAAAGCGCGCCCGGCCTGTTCCTGGGCCATGCGCACGATCCGGTCGTTCACCCGCACACCCCCGCTGGGGGCGGTGGTCCAGCCCAGCCTGCGCAAGGCCATCCACGCATTCGACGGCAACGTCTTCCCGCCCGCATCCACCCCGGAGGCCAGTGTGTCCACATCAGCGGTATTCCAGTGCCCGGACAGCAACACCCCGGCCATGCCCGCCACCAGATCGGCGCACCAGCCCACCCGTTCCGACAGGGCGGCGGAGGTGAGGACAACACCGGTCTTCTCGTCCACGCCCGACCGGAGCAGGACGCGGGCACACGCGGTGCGGGCCGCCTCGCCCGCCCCCAGCGGCAGCCTCCGGCTCACCAACCCCCCTCCCTCGCAGTGCTGGTGCCGTCATCCGATCAACGAGACCACCGCGAAAAGGTCACACATTCGACCCACGAACTCGCGAACTCACGAATGCCGCCCTCAGCAATCATTACGGATCTCGAAGGCAACACGTGAGCCTATCCGGCGGGTGGACGTGGGTGGTCCGGGTGCGCGGCGGCGGGCCGGTGCGTCAGGGTGGTACGTGCCCCACCGGCACCCACCGGCACCCACCCGCAGGAGACGTGATCGTGAACTGGACCCTGGAAGTCATCACCGTGCCCGTCACCGACCTGGACCGGGCGAAGGAGTTCTACGGCGAGAAGTGCGGCTTCAAGGTGGACCTGGACCAGGAGGTCGCCCCGGGCGTCCGGATCATCCAGCTGACCCCGCCCGGCTCGCGCTGCTCGATCTCCCTCATCCAGGGCATGCCCACGTTCCCGGGCGCCGGCGCGACGGCCGCCGGCTCCCTGCACGGCCTCCAGCTGTGCGTCACGGACATCGACGCGGCGCGTGGCGCGCTCGTCGCGGCGGGCGTGGACGTCTCCCCGGTCATGCATGTCGGCGCGACCGGCTGGGAGGAGGGCAAGGGCGACACCTGGAACTCCTTCCTGTCCTTCCAGGACCCGGACGGCAACGGGTGGACGGTGCAGGAGGCGCCGTCGGAGCTCTCCGCACGCTGACAGCGGGGTCACGCTGGCAGAGCCGGGCCAGCGCCGGCCTCAGCGCGGGCCTCAGCCCGCGCCTCAGCGCGGCCCGGGAGCACCGCGCCCGTCAGGCCGAGCGCGGTGAAGCCCGCCGCCGCGAGGAGCGCCGCCGTCCAGCCGTACGCCCCGTACAGCCACGCGGCGGTGAGCGAGCCGAGCGCGCCGCCGCCGAAGGTGGCCAGCATGAACACCGTGTTGGCGCGGGCCGTCACCGCGCGGCCGAGGCCGAGCGCCCGCGCCTGGTTCGCCACCTGGCAGCCGCTGGTCCCCAGGACCACGAGCCCGGCCGCGACGACGAGCGCGACGGCCGACTCCGGTGCGAGTCCTGCGACCGCGAGTCCCAGGATCACGCAGCCCAGGCCCCACCGGGCCACCGGACCGGCGCCGTGCCGGTCGGTCAGCGGTCCCGCGTACGCCGAGGCCAGCGCCGCCGGCACGGTGAGCAGGCCGAACAGACCGGCCGCGCTCGGCCCGTACCCCAGGGGCGGCGCGGCCAGGTGGAAGACGAGCGCCGCCCAGAACACGCTGTACGCGGCGAAGACGCTCGCCCCGGTGAGCGCCGACACCCGCAGGGCGCGGTGCGCGGCGAGCAGCCGCGGCAGGGTGGCGAGCGTCCGCCGGTACGGGACGGGGGGCGCGCCCGGTGCGGCGGCGGCGAGCCGCTCCGGCAGCGCCCGCGGCAGGACGAGGAGCAGTGCGGCCGTGGCGACCGCGGCCACCGCGTAGGCGGTGCGCCAGCTGCCGGTGGCGTCGGAGAGCGCGCCCGAGACGGTACGGGAGAGGGTCGAGCCGAGTGTGAGCGCCAGGCCGATCGAGCCGACGACCCGGCCGCGCCGCCCGGGCCCGGCGAGGGCGGCCGCGACCGGGGTGAGGATCTGCGGCAGCACGGTGGTCGTGGAGAGGACCAGGGTGGCGAGCAGCAGGGTGAGGGCGTCGGGGGCCGCGGCGGCGGCGAGGAGGGCGGCGGCGGTCACGGCGAGCAGCGCACTCGTGAGTCGGCGCAGGCGCGCGGTGTCGGCGAGCGGCACGAGGAGCAGGATGCCGAGCGCGTACCCGAGCTGTCCGGCCGTCGCGAGGAGGCCCGCCGTGCGGTCGGAGACCGCGAGCCCGCGGGCGATCGCGGCGAGCAGCGGCTGCGGGAAGTAGAGGTTGGCCACCGCGACGGCCCCGGCGACGGCGAGCACGGGAACGTTCAGCGGGGCGGTGGCGGCTGCGGGGGCGGGGGCGGGCGTGGCCTGGGGGTCCAGGCGGGTACGGGAGGTCGGGAGGGTCACGCGGTTCAGGCTCCCGCCCGCCGCCGGACCCCATCAAGCTGGAAGAATGTCATCGGCGTTGAGCGAGACTCAACGATCGCGTCCACCGTGCTGGGGAGGTGCCGCCGTGCTGGAGCGTCATGAGCTCGAAGCGTTCCTGACCCTGGGCGAGGAACTCCATTTCGGCCGTACCGCCGAGCGGCTCGGCGTCTCCACCGGGCGCGTCTCGCAGACGATCAAGAAGCTGGAACGGCGGGTCGGCACCCCGCTCTTCGCCCGCACCAGCCGCAGCGTCGCCCTCACCCCGATCGGGCGGCGCCTCCTCGACGAGCTGCGCCCGGCCCACGCGCGGATCCTGGCCGCCCTGGAGAGCGCCACCGCCGCCGGGCGCGGCCTACTCGGCACGCTGCGGGTCGGATTCGCGTCGCCGTGGGCCGGGGAGCTGCTCACGGCCGCGGCCGACGCGTTCCTCGCCCGCCATCCCGGCTGCGAGATCACCCTGCGCGAGGTCCCGCTCGCGGGCGCCACCCGCCCCGTCGAGGACGGGGGACTCGACGTCCAGTACACGGCCTTCCCGGTCGGCGTCCCCGGCCTCACCGCCGGCCCTGTCCTGATCCGCGAGGACCGGGTGCTGCTCGTCCCGGCCGCCCACCCGCTGGCCGCCCGCGCCTCGGTGGGCCTCGACGACCTCGCCGGGCTCACCCTCGTCACCGCGGGCCCGGCCGCCTCACGGGCCTGGAACGAGGCCCACTACCCGACCCGCACGCCGTCGGGCGCGCCCGTCGCACACGGCCCCGCCGCCGCGACCTGGGAGGAGGTGCTCTCCCTGGTCGGCGCCGGACGCGGGGTCTCCCCGGGCGCCGCCCGGGGCGCCCGCTACCACCCGCGCCCCGGCGTCGCGTACGTCCCCTTCCACGACGCCCCGCCCCTGGAGTACGGCCTGGTCTGGGCGACCGCCACCGAGACGGCCCTGATCAGGACCTTCGCCGAGACGGCGGCCCGCACCGCGGCACACACAGCGGCCCGCATCGGGCAAGCGCGCGGTCAGGCGCGCTCCGCGAACACCACCCGGTAGTTCCGCACCCGCTCGTCCTCGCCCTCGTACGCCATGCCCGCCGCCTCCATGACCCGGTGCGAGGGGATGTTGTCCAGGTCGGCGTCACCCCGGACTGCCGTGGCACCGGCCTCCCGCGCGCGGGCGATCAGGGCGCGCAGCGACTCGGAGGCGTAGCCGCGGCCGCGTACGGCGGGCGTCAGACCGTAGCCGACGGTGACGACGCCGTCGGCGTCCGGCGGTCCGTGGAAGCCGATCCCGCCGATCGCGGTCCCGTCGGCCCGGAGCCGTATCTCGTACGCCCGGTAGGCCCCGGGATCGCCGCGCTCGGCGACGCCCCTGAGGAAGTTGCCCACACCGGCGATGTCGCCCTGGGTCGGGTAGCCCTCGCCCCAGTGGGCGGCCGCGCCGTGCTGCTCGGCGTGGACGATCCGCTCGGCGTCGGCGACGCCGAGCGGATGCAGGACGAGCCGTCCGGTCTCGATGATCTTCGTTTCTGCCACGGCGGGCAGTCTGCTCGCCCCCGCCGCGCCGGTCGAGGGAGTTTCCGCCCCCTCGGGCACCTTGGCCGCTTACAGCACCGGCAGGTTCTTGCGCAGCTCGAAGGCCGTGACCTCGGAGCGGTACTCCTCCCACTCCTGCTTCTTGTTGCGGAGGAAGAAGTCGAACACGTGCTCACCGAGGGTCTCCGCGACCAGTTCGCTGCGCTCCATCAGCGTGATCGCCTCGCCGAGGTTCTGCGGGAGGGGCTCGATGCCCATCGCGCGGCGCTCGGCGTCGCTCAGCGCCCAGACGTCGTCGTCGGCGCCGGCCGGGAGCTCGTAGCCCTCCTCGATGCCCTTGAGGCCGGCGGCGAGGAGGACGGCGTAGGTCAGGTACGGGTTGGCGCCGGAGTCGATGGAGCGGACCTCGACGCGCGAGGAGCCCATCTTGCCGGGCTTGTACATGGGGACGCGGATCAGCGCGGAGCGGTTGTTGTGGCCCCAGCAGATGTACGCGGGGGCCTCGCCGCCCGAACCGGCGGTGCGGCCCGAGCCGCCCCAGATGCGCTTGTAGGAGTTGACCCACTGGTTGGTGACGGCGGAGATCTCGCCCGCGTGCTTCAGCAGACCGGCGATGAAGGAGCGGCCCACCTTGGACAGCTGGTACTCGGCGCCCGACTCGTAGAAGGCGTTGCGGTCGCCCTCGAAGAGGGAGAGGTGGGTGTGCATGCCCGAGCCGGGGTAGTCGGAGAACGGCTTCGGCATGAAGGTCGCCTGCACGCCCTGCTCCAGCGCCACCTGCTTCATGACCAGGCGGAAGGTCATGATGTTGTCGGCGGTGGACAGCGCGTCCGCGTAGCGCAGGTCGATCTCCTGCTGGCCCGGCGCGCCCTCGTGGTGCGAGAACTCCACCGAGATGCCCATCGACTCCAGCATCGTGATGGCCTGGCGGCGGAAGTCCATGCCGACGTTCTGCGGGGTGTGGTCGAAGTAGCCGGAGTTGTCGGCCGGGGTGGGGCGGGTGCCGTCGAGCGGCTTGTCCTTCAGGAGGAAGAACTCGATCTCGGGGTGGGTGTAGAAGGTGAACCCGAGGTCCGAGGTCTTGGCAAGGGCACGCTTCAGGACATAGCGGGGGTCGGCGAAGGACGGCGAGCCGTCCGGCATGAGGATGTCGCAGAACATCCGGGCCGTGCCCGGGGCCTCGGCGCGCCACGGCAGGATCTGGAAGGTGCCCGGGTCGGGCTTGGCGATCATGTCGGACTCGTACACCCGGGCGAAGCCCTCGATCGCGGAGCCGTCGAAGCCGATGCCCTCGTCGAAGGCCTGCTCCAGCTCGGCGGGGGCCACCGCCACCGACTTCAGGAAGCCGAGCACGTCGGTGAACCACAGACGCACGAAGCGGATGTCGCGCTCCTCGAGCGTACGGAGCACAAATTCCTGCTGCTTGTCCATTTCCACACCCATCCTCGCTGGTCAGGCCGCCTGCTCCCACCGCCTCGAGCACTTCGGGGGGCGCCTGAGCATCCCACCACATGGTTTCGTGCACGTTGCACACCCATAGTGCCTGCTCGGATGTGACACAGGTAACGGGGGAACGGCCGAAAGGCGGCGTCCGTACGGCGGCCCGCGGGCTCGCCCGGCAGGGAGCGGGCGCGGAGCGGGCGCGGAGCGGTACCGAGTGGTACCCCGTTCGGCCCACGGGCCCCTTTCTGGCACTACCATCGGCGCCCATGGGGGACCCGCGGCTCGTACGCCTGTCCTGGCACCCGCGTCCCACAGCACTGGTGAGTGCCGTGGCGACGCTCCTCGGCGCGCTCTTCCTCTGTCTGGGCGTCGCCGACCCGGGCGCGCAGCCCGGAGCCCACAGGGTCACCAGGGCCGCCCCGACCGCCGCCACCGCCGTGAACGCCTCCGCCGACGAGCAGTACATCTGCCCGTACGAGCGCGGCGACTGCTCCCTCTTCCCGGCGCTCTCCCCGGCCGTGCTCAGCGCGCCGCCGCTCGATCCCCCGCTGCACGCGGACGGGCGGCTCGCGCGCCCCTGGGCGGCTCTCGACGACGGGCGGCCGGCCCGCCCCGACGCCCGGCCCCGGGCGCCGGACCTGCATGTCCTTCAAGTCCTGCGGACGTAGGGGGACCACTCTCCCCCTGACGACGGGACCCTCCCGCACGCCCCGAACCACTTCGTAACCCCCCAGACTTCAAGAAGGACGACTTCATCATGGCGAACCGTTCCACCACCGCCGACCGCCGCGCCCGGATAGAGGAGATGCGCCGCGCCGAGCAGTCCCGCGAGCGCCGCAACCGCATCCTCACGATCAGCATCAGCGCCGTCGTGGTCCTCGGCCTGGTCGGCTTCGGCGGCTGGGTGATCAACAAGGAGAACACCAAGCAGGAGCAGGCGGACGCGGCCGCCAAGTCCCCCATCGAGGGCGAGAAGTCCTGGGACGCCAAGAAGCTGACCCGCAACCACGTCAAGACCCCGGTCAAGTACGAGATGAACCCGCCGGTCGGCGGCGACCACAACCCGATCTGGCAGAACTGCAACGGCGACGTCTACGACAAGCCGGTCCAGGACGTCAACGCCGTGCACTCGCTCGAGCACGGCGCGGTCTGGGTGACGTACAACAAGAAGGCCGCCGCGGGTGACCTCGACAAGCTGAAGGCCAAGGTCAAGAAGACCCCGTACTCGCTGATGAGCCCGGTCGACAGCCAGTCCGGCGCCATCATGCTGAGCGCCTGGGGCAAGCAGGTGACCGTGGACGGCGCCGACGACCCGCGCGTGGACGCCTTCTTCACCAAGTACGTGGCCGGCCCGCAGACCCCCGAGCCGGGCGCCGCCTGCACCGGCGGCATGGACGCGAGCGGCCAGGGCGGCACCGAGATGGAACAGGCCCAGTGAAGCTGAACCGGACGCAGTGGGCGTCCGTCACCGCCGTGGTCCTCGCGCTGCTCTTCGCCGGCGGCGCGGTGACCGTCGCCTCCGCCGACCGTGACGGGGCCGCCCCGGCCACCCCCACCGCGGAGTCGGCGGACGCCGGCTTCGCCCGGGACATGGCGGTGCACCACCAGCAGGCCGTCGAGATGTCGTTCATCGTCCGCGACCGGACGAAGGACGAGGAGGTGCGCCGCCTCGCGTACGACATCGCCAACACCCAGGCGAACCAGCGCGGCATGCTGTTCGGCTGGCTCGACATGTGGGGGCTGCCGAAGGTGCAGTCCGGCGTGGCGCCGATGACCTGGATGGGCATGGGCCACGACATGGGCGGCGAGGACGGCGAGCTGATGCCGGGCATGGCGACCCGCGCCGAGCTCGACCAGCTGCGAAAGGCCTCCGGCCGCGAGGCCGAGGTGCTGTACCTGAAGCTGATGACCGAGCACCACAAGGGCGGCATCCACATGGCCGAGGGCTGTGCGGAGCGGTGCGTGCCGGGCATCGAGCGCGATCTGGCGCAGGGCATGGCCGACGCGCAGCAGTCCGAGATCAAGCTGATGGCGGACATGCTCAAGGCGCGCGGCGCCGCGGCGTGACTCCTCGCCTCCGGTAGGACGGCCCCCGTGACCGCTGCGGTCGCGGGGGCCGCGTCGCGAACGGAGAATGGGAGCGCTCGGGGACGTACGTACGACCGCAGTACGACGACGTTCTACGAAAGGTACGCACCCCATGACCACGGCGAAGGACATCATGCACCCGGGAGCCCGCTGGATCCCGGCACACGAGACGCTCGACCGCGCCGCCCAGCTGATGCGCGACCTCAACGTGGGCGCGCTGCCCATCGCCGACGAGAACGAACGGCTCTGCGGCATCATCACGGACCGCGACATCGTGGTCGGTTGTGTGGCCATGGGCCACGACCCGGCGAAGGTCACCTGCGGTGAGATGGCCAAGGGCACTCCGCGCTGGATCGAGGCCGGCTCGGACGTCGGCGCGGTCCTGGAGGAGATGCAGAGCCACCAGATCCGGCGCCTTCCGGTCGTCGAGGGGAAGCGCCTGGTCGGCATGATCAGCGAGGCCGATCTGGCCCAGCACCTGTCGGACGAGCAGCTGAAGGCGTTCTGCGAGAGCGTCTACGCGGCGCGCTGACGCCCCTTCGAAACCGCTTCGGACCGCCCGGGCCACGGCGCCCGGGCGGTCCGGCGTGGTACGGGGCAGGGGTATATGCTGCCCGGTATGTCGGAGACCGTACGGGCACGGGGCGGTGTGGAGCGGCTGTTGCTGCTCGCGGCGCTGCTGCTCGGGCTGGTCACGATGCACACGCTGGGGCACGAGCCGGGGGCGGGACACACTGCGGCGGCGATGACGGGGGTCACCCACGCGGTGGGTGACGGCCGGAGTCACGGCGCTGCCCACGGCCCCGCCAGGACGGCCGCCCACGCGGTCGGCCACGGCCAGGGGCACAACCCGGCCCACGGCCCTGCCCTCGGCCTCGCCGGGACCGCCACCCACGCGGCCGCAGACGCAGGCCGCGCCGGAGCCGGCCGGCACCTCGCGCCCCACTCCCCCACCACCCCCGCGCAAGCCCCCGCCCACCAGAGCGGCGGGCCGCTCGCCGTCTGTCTCGCCGTGCTCGGCACGTTCGCCGTGGTGCTCGGCGGGCTCGCGCTGCTGCGGATGCGGCGGCGGGGCGGGCACGCGGCAGGCCGTACGAGCGGGGTGCGCCGGCCCGCGTGGCCGCAGGCACCGCCGCCGGGGCTCGCCGTGCTCGACCGGGTGGCGGTCCTGCGGATCTAGGAGGAACGGGCAGCAGACGCGTCCGTCCATTCCCCTTTCCTCCTTCCCTCGCACGAGAGGTGCGTCCGTCATGTCTCCGTCTCCGCAGCTCAACCGCCGTTCCGTTCTCGGCGCCGGCCTGGCCCTCGCCGGCACCGGACTCCTCACCGCCTGCTCCGGCGGGTCCGCCCCGGCCGACGCCGCCGCCGGCTACGTCTCCCCCACCGGCACCGAGGTCGGCGCCGCCGAACGGATGCGGCCCGGCGGCGGCTCCGTCCGCGAGGTCAAGCTCACCGCCACCCCCACCACCCTGGACCTCGGTGCCGGCCGCACGGTGAGGTCCTGGGCGTACGGGGACGCACTGCCCGGCAAGGAGGTGCGGGTCACGGCGGGCGACACCCTGGCCCTCACCCTCGCCAACCACCTGCCGCAGCCGACCTCGGTGCACTGGCACGGTCTCGCCCTGCGCAACGACATGGACGGCGTCCCGGGCCTCACCCAGCAGGACATCAGGGCGGGTGCCGAGTTCGCGTACCGCTTCAAGGTCCCGCACCCCGGCACGTACTGGTTCCACCCGCACTCCGGTGTCCAGATGGACCGCGGCCTGTACGCGCCGCTGATCGTCGAGGACCCGAAGGAGCCCCTCTCCTACGACAAGGAGTGGGTCGTCGTCGTGGACGACTGGGTCGACGGGGTGGACGGCTCGACGCCGGACGCCGTGCTCGCCGAACTCCGCCAGGGCATGGGCGGCATGGGGCACGGCATGGGGCACGACATGGGCGACATGAGCTCCATGCCGGGGATGGACCACTCCGTGCCCGAGAGCGCGGCCCCGTCCGCCGGCGCCTCCACCGGCCCCTCCCGCATGATGATGGGCGCCGTCAGCGAGCTGCTCGGCGGCGACGCGGGCGACGTGGCCTACCCGTACTACCTGGTCAACGGACGGGTCCCGGAGGACCCGGGCGAGTTCACCGCCAAGCCCGGCGACCGTGTCCGGATCCGCTTCGTCAACGCGGGCGGCGACACCGCCTTCCGGATCGCGCTCGGCGGCCACGAGATGACGGTGACCCACACCGACGGCTACCCGGTCACCCACGCGACGACCGACGCGCTGCTGCTCGGCATGGGCGAGCGCTACGACGTGCTCGTCACCGTCAAGGACGGCGTCTTCCCGCTCACCGCGCTCGCCGAGGGCAAGCGGCGCACCGGACTCGCCGTGCTGCGTACGGGCAGGGGCGCCGCCCCGGCCCCCGGCGTACGCCCGAAGGAGCTGGACGGGCGGGTGCTCACCGCGGACCGGCTGAAGCCGGCGCCCGATGCGGCTCTCGCGGCGCGGAAGCCCGACCGGACGATCACCTCGAAGCTCACCGGCGGGATGATGAAGTACGACTGGGCCTTCGACGGCAGGCCGTACGACCCGGACCGGCGGTTCGACGTGAAGGCGGGCGAGCGGGTCCGGATGGAGTTCACGAACACCACGAGCATGTGGCACCCGCTGCACCTGCACGGCCACACCTTCGCCCTGGCGAACGGGGTGCGGAAGGACACCGCGGTGGTGCTGCCGCAGCAGACGCTGGCGATCGAGTTCGACGCCGACAACCCCGGCCAGTGGATGATCCACTGCCACAACATCTACCACGCGGAGACGGGGATGATGACGATCCTGGGCTACCGGAACGCATAGACGCACGACATAGCGTCGAATTGACGATAAACTGAGCGCGTGCCTCAACTACGCCTCGCTCTGAATCAGATCGACTCCACGGTCGGCGACCTCGCCGGGAACGCCGAGGCCGTCGTCCACTGGACCCGGCACGCCGCCGCCCAGGGCGCGCACCTCGTCGCGTTCCCCGAGATGATGCTCACCGGCTATCCGGTGGAGGACCTCGCCCTCCGCCCCTCGTTCGTCGAGGCCTCCCGGGCCGCCCTCGCGGCGCTCGGGCGGCGGCTCGCCGACGAGGGGCTCGGCGAACTGCCCGTGGTCGTCGGCTATCTCGACCGCTCCGAGCACGACCTGCCCCGGCTCGGGCGGCCCGCCGGCTCGCCGGAGAACGCGGCCGCGGTGCTGCACCGCGGCAAGGTGGTGCTGCGCTTCGCCAAGCACCACCTGCCCAACTACGGCGTCTTCGACGAGTACCGCTACTTCGTGCAGGGCGACACCCTGCCCGTACTGCGCGTCCACGGCGTGGACGTGGCCCTCGCGATCTGCGAGGACCTGTGGCAGGACGGGGGGCGGGTGCCGGCCACCCGCACCGCCGGGGCCGGGCTGCTGCTCTCGGTCAACGCCTCGCCGTACGAGCGGAACAAGGACGACACCCGGCTCGAACTGGTCCGCAAGCGGGCCCAGGAGGCCGGCTGCGTCACCGCCTACCTGGCCATGATGGGTGGGCAGGACGAGCTGGTCTTCGACGGCGACTCGATCGTCGTCGACGCGGCCGGCGAAGTCCTGGCGCGCGCCCCGCAGTTCAGCGAGGGCTGTGTGGTCCTCGACCTCGACCTGCCGGCCGCCGCCCCGCTCGCCGAGGCCCCGGCCGGGACGGTCGACGACGGGCTGCGGATCGACCGGGTGGTTCTCTCCGAGGAGCCACTGCCCGCGTACGAGCCGGAGGTGACCGGCGGTTTCGCGGACCGTCTCGACGACGACGAGGAGGTCTACTCGGCCCTGGTCGTGGGCCTGCGCGCGTACGTCGCGAAGAACGGCTTCCGCTCGGTCCTGATCGGCCTGTCCGGCGGCATCGACTCGGCGCTCGTCGCCGCGATCGCCTGCGACGCGCTCGGCCCGGCGAACGTGTACGGGGTGTCGATGCCGTCGAAGTACTCCTCGGACCACTCCCGCGGCGACGCCGCCGAACTGGCCCGGCGCACCGGCCTCAGCTTCCGTACGGTGTCCATCGAGCCGATGTTCGACGCGTACATGGGATCGCTGGCGCTCACCGGCCTCGCCGAGGAGAACCTCCAGTCGCGGCTGCGCGGCACGATGCTGATGGCGCTCTCCAACGAGGAGGGCCACATCGTGCTCGCGCCGGGCAACAAGTCCGAGCTCGCGGTGGGCTATTCGACGCTGTACGGAGACTCCGTCGGCGCGTACGGCCCGATCAAGGACGTCTACAAGACGGACGTCTTCCGGCTGGCCCGCTGGCGCAACCGGGCCGCCGAGGAGCGCGGGCAGACCCCGCCGATCCCCGAGAACACCCTCACCAAGCCGCCGAGCGCCGAACTGCGCCCCGGGCAGGTCGACACGGACTCGCTGCCCGACTACGCGGTCCTCGACCGGCTCCTGGAGCTGTACGTGGACCGGGACCGCGGCAAGGACGAGATCGTGGCGGCGGGCTTCGAGGAGGAGCTGGTGGCGCGGACGCTGCGGATGGTCGACACGGCCGAGTACAAGCGGCGCCAGTACCCGCCGGGCACGAAGATCTCCGCGAAGGGCTTCGGCAAGGACCGCCGGCTTCCGATCACCAACCGGTGGCGGGAGACGACCTCCTGAGACTCTGCATCACAGTTTGACGCGGGCGGCCACCGGAAGGTGGTCGCTCCGCGTCTCCGGCAGGGTCCAGGACGACATCGGCTCGACGCCGCGCACCAGGATCTGGTCGATGCGGGCCATCGGGAAGGACGCCGGCCAGCTGAAACCGAAGCCGTCGCCGGCCGCGCCCTGGGTCGAACGCAGCTGGGCGGTGACGCCGTTCAGGGCGCGGTCGTTCATGGTGCCGTTGAGGTCGCCGAGCAGCACGATGCGCTCGTGGCGGTCGCGGGAGATGGCCTCGCCGAGGGCGTCGGCGCTGGCGTCGCGCTGGGTGGCGGTGAAGCCGGCGTTCAGCTTGACGCGTACGGAGGGCAGATGGGCCACGTACACGGCGACCTCGCCCGCCGGCGCGGCGACGGTGGCCCGCATGGCGCGGGTCCAGCCGAGCCGGATGTCGACCGGGCGGGTGTCGCGCAGCGGGTGCCTGCTCCACAGGCCGACCGTGCCCTGCACCGAGTGGTGCCGGTAGGTGCCGGCGAGCGCCCGCTCGTACACCGGGACCATGTCGCCCTTGAGCTCCTCCAGGGCGACGACGTCGGCGCCGGACGCGGCGAGTTCGCGGGCGGTGCCCTCGGGGTCGGGGTTCTCGGCGTTCACGTTGTGGGTCACCACGGTGAGGTCGCCGCCGGCCTGCGACTTGTCGACGACGAGCCCGCCGAAGACGTTGAGCCAGACCACGGCCGGCAGGACGAGCGCGATCAGCGCGGTCGCGGAGCGCCGCAGCAGCGCGAGGGCGAGCAGCAGCGGGACGAACAGGCCGAACCAGGGCAGGAAGGTCTCGGTCAGACTGCCGAGGTTGCCGATCTTGTTGGGGATCTCGGCGTGAAACACCATCACCAGCGCGACCAGGACGGCGCACAGCGCGAGGAGGATGCCCCGGCGCCAGATGCCGCGGTCGCCGCGCCAGCCGCGGCGCCAGCGGGCGAACCGGCCGCCCGGCCGGGAGGCGGAGCCCTGATCGCCCGGCGTTCCGCCGTCCTCGGTCTCCGTCATGTCCACCCGCGCCATCGCTGCCGTCCTCACTGCTGCCTTGCTGTGCGACCCGGCATTGACCCTAGGCCACTCCGGATCGGTCGTACGCATCGAGGGACGACGCCCGCGCGGCGCGGGTTCCTGCAGGTGGCGCGGGGCGGCGGGCTGTGACAGAACGCGCACATTCGTCCCGGCGTGTCAGTCTCCGGTCCCGCCCTGCGGGCGCAGGCCGTCGAGGACGGCGTCGACGATCTGCTCCGGGAGGGCGGAGTCGAGTGGCGCGCCGGGCCGCAGGACGGTGCGGACGAGCAGCGGGCCGACGAAGAGGTCGTTGACGAGTTCGAGGTCGAGGTCGGCGCGGAGTTCACCGCGTTCCATCCCGCGCCGGATGGCGTCCAGGCCGATGCGGCGGCGGGGTTCGATGACGCACTGGTGGTAGGCGTCCCACAACTTGGGATAGAGCTGCATCTGCGCGAAGACGCTGTGCAGCAGCGTGGAACTCCGCTTGGCGAGTCCGCGCTGCCGCAGCGATTCGAGGAAGGTGACGAGGTCGTCCCGTACCGAGGTGCCGGGCAGCACCGGGTCCGGCGGCTCGACGGCCCGCAGCAGGTCGACGAAGAGCTCGTCCTTGCCGGGCCAGCGACGGTAGATCGTGGCCTTGCCGACCCCGGCGGTGCGGGCGATCTTCTCGATGGACAGATCGGAGAGCGAAAGCCCGCTCTCCAGGAGCTCGATCACCGCATCGAGAATCGCCTGATCAACAGCCCCACTCCGCGGCCGCCCCCGCCGCACACCTCCGACGTCGGAACCGGGGCAGTCGGGGGCGGGAACCGACGCGGGCGCGGCAGCGAAGGTCGGCGCCGACGCGCGACCCGACGCGGAGCCGGGGACCGGCGCCGGACTGCGGTCCGCCGGGGCATGGGCCGAGCCCGGGTCCGCCGGGGCCGCCAGGCCGGTGCCCGCCAGGCCCGCCGGGGCGCGGCGCGGCGTCCCAGGGGTCGCCTGGCGCGCAGGTGCGCTCGCGTTCGCCGCGTCGGCGTGGGGCGACCGCTGCGACCGCTGCGTCACGTCCGGTTCCGCCTTCCTCATGGGTTCGCCTCCCGGCCTGCCTACCTCGTCACCGATTCTCCCGCTTCCGCGCGGGTGCCGGGGACCGCCGTCGCCGGGGCCTGGCCCTCGGGGGTGCGGCCGGGCAGGAAGAGGGCGACGACGAGCGCGCCGAGGACGGCGACGGCGGCCGAACCGATCGCGGTGACGTGCATCGCGTCGAGGAAGGCGTCGTAGGCCGGGGCGACCAGGTCGCGGCCGGCCGGGCCCAGCTTGCCGGCGACGGCCAGGGTGGCCTCGATGGACTCGCCGGCGGTCTCGCGCAGCCCCGCCGGGACCGCGCCCAGGTGCCCCTCGATCTCGCCCCGGTAGGTGCTGGAGAGCACCGAGCCGAGGACGGCCACGCCGAGCGCGCCGCCGACCTGCCGGAAGGTGTTGTTGATCGCGGAGCCGGAGCCCGCCTTCTCGCGCGGCAGCGACTGCATCACGGCGACGGTGACCGGCGGCATGATGTGCGCCATGCCCGCGCCCTGCAGGAAGAAGACGATCTCCAGGACCCACACGGGCGTGCCGGCCTCGAAGAAGGCGAAGGCGGACAGGCCCACGGCGACGGCGAGCATGCCCACCGTGCAGACGGCCCTGGCGCCGAAGCGCTCCACGACCAGGCGGGCCCGCGGCGCGAACACCATCTGGGCGATGGCGAGCGGCAGGATCAGCAGGCCGGCCTGCAGGGCGCTGTAGCCGCGGACGCTCTGCAGGTAGAACGCGGAGAAGAAGGTCACGCCCATGAGGGCGAAGAAGACGAGCGCGATGGCGGCGACGGCGGCCGAGAACGCGGGCTTGCGGAAGTACGAGACGTCGAGCGCCGGGTGGTCGCTGCGCTTCTCGTACAGCACGAAGCCGGCGAGGACGGCGAGGCCGCCGAGGGCCGGGAGCAGCACGGTGACATCGGTGAAGCTCGCGAGCTCACCGCCGCGGATGATGCCGTACACGAGCAGGACGAGGCCGAGTACGGAGAGCAGCACACCGGGCAGGTCGATACGGCCGGGCTTCGGGTCCTTGGACTCGGGGACGAGCCAGCTCATCAGGGCCAGGGCGAGGAGCACGACGGGCACGTTGACCAGGAAGATCGAGCCCCACCAGAAGTGCTCCAGGAGCACACCGCCGGTGATGGGGCCGACGGCGATGGCGAGACCGACGCTGCCGGCCCAGATGCCGATGGCCTTGGGCTGCTCCTCACGCTCGAAGACGTTCATGAGGACGGCGAGCGTGGCCGGCATGACGAAGGCGGCGCCGAGGCCCATCACGGCCCGGTAGGCGATGAGCTCGCCGGGGCTGGAGGAGAACGCGGCGAGCGCGGAGCCGAGGCCGAAGACGGTGATGCCGAAGAGCAGGATCTTCTTGCGGCCGAGTCGGTCGCCGAGCAGGCCGGAGGTGAAGAGGAGCCCGGCGAAGACGAGCGTGTACGAGTTGATCGCCCACTCGAGCTCGCTCTGGGTGGCACCGATGCCGACCGGGTCGGGGCTGGCGATGGTCTTGACGGCGACGTTGAGGATCGAGTTGTCGAGGACCACGATCAGCAGGCTGAGCATGAGCACGCCGAGGATCGCCCAACGGCGGCGGTGCACGGCCTCGGGAACGCGGTGCGGCGCTCCGGCGGCGCCGGCGGGTCCCGAGGGACCGGCGGAGACAGGGGACGGCTGAGACATGCCGCTCAGCCTAGACCCATTTCGATACGAGACCGTCTCGTATCGAATAAGAAGACGGACTCTTTACGTTGCGGGCGGGTGAAGCGGGGATGTGAACAGCGCCACGCCGGCCCCCACCCCCGCCCGGCTTCCCCGTCCGGCCCGGGAAGTGCCACCATGGATGTGGTCCGGGGACGCCACAGGGCGCCTCGAGATGACAGAAGGAGCCGTTCACCATGACGCTTCAGGCTGCCCAGAAACCGCCCGCCGACAGCAGCAAGGCGCTGTACGGAGGGAAGGGCACCCGCCGCATCACCGTCCACGACATCGCCGCCGCCAAGACCCGCGGCGAGAAGTGGCCCATGCTCACCGCCTACGACGCGATGACCGCCTCCGTCTTCGACGAGGCCGGCATCCCCGTGATCCTCGTCGGCGACTCCATGGGCAACTGCCATCTCGGCTACGACACCACCGTGCCCGTCACGATGGACGAGATGACCCTGCTGTCCGCCGCCGTCGTCCGGGGCACCAAGCGCGCCCTCGTCGTCGCCGACCTCACCTTCGGCTCGTACCAGGAAGGGCCCGTCCAGGCCCTGCGCAACGCCACCCGCCTGGTCAAGGAGGCGGGCGTCGGCGCGATCAAGCTGGAGGGCGGCGAGCGCTCGCTGCCGCAGACCGAGATGCTCGTCCAGGCCGGCATCCCCGTGATGGCCCACCTGGGCCTGACCCCGCAGTCCGTCAACACCATGGGCTACCGGGTGCAGGGCCGCTCCGACGAGGCCGCCCACAAGCTGCTGCACGACGCCAAGGCCGCGCAGGACGCGGGCGCCTTCGCCGTGGTCCTGGAGCTCGTCCCGGCCGAGCTGGCCGCCGAGGTGACCCGCTCCCTGCACATCCCCACCATCGGCATCGGCGCCGGCCCGGGCACCGACGCCCAGGTCCTCGTCTGGACCGACATGGCCGGTCTGACCGGCGGCAAGGTGCCGCGCTTCACCAAGCAGTACGCCAACCTGCGCGAGACCCTCGGCGACGCCGCCAAGGCCTTCGCGGAGGACGTGGCCGGCGGGGCGTTCCCCGCCGAGGAACACACCTTCCACTAGCCACCTCCGGCACCACGAGACAGCCCGCCGACCGTCCCCCGTCGGCGGGCTGTCGACGTCTGTGGGCGGGGCTGTCGGTCGCCTGTCGGTGCGCTGTCGGTGGCGCCCTGTTCCATGGTGGACATGACGCGATCACACACCAACGCCGTCGAGGTCCGGGGCCTCGTGAAGCACTTCGGCGCGACGAAAGCGGTCGACGGGATCGACCTGGACGTCCGCGAGGGCACCGTCCTCGGCGTCCTCGGTCCCAACGGCGCCGGCAAGACCACCCTCGTCCGCTGTCTGTCCACCCTCATCGTCCCGGACGCCGGGACCGCCGTCGTCGCCGGTTACGACGTGGTGCGCCAGCCCCGCCAGCTGCGCCGCACCATCGGCCTCACCGGCCAGTACGCCTCCGTCGACGAGAAGCTGTCCGGCTGGGAGAACCTCTACATGATCGGGCGGCTGCTCGATCTCTCCCGCAAGGACGCCCGCCGCCGCGCCGACGAGATGCTGGAGCGCTTCTCCCTCACCGAGGCCGCCAAGCGCCCCGCGATGAACTACTCCGGCGGCATGCGGCGCCGCCTCGACCTGGCCGCCTCGATGATCGGGCAGCCCTCCGTGCTCTACCTGGACGAGCCCACCACCGGTCTCGACCCGCGCACCCGCAACGAGGTGTGGGACGAGGTGCAGCGGATGGTCGCCGAGGGCGCGACCGTGCTGCTCACCACCCAGTACATGGAGGAGGCGGAGCAGCTCGCGAGCGAGCTGACCGTCATCGACCGCGGCCGGGTCATCGCCAGGGGCGGGGTCGACGAGCTCAAGGCCCGGGTCGGCGGCCGGACCCTCACGGTCCGCCCGACCGACCCGGCCGACCTCACCGCCATGGCGGGGGCGCTGCGCGAGACCGGCCTGGACGGGGTCGCCGGCGCGACCGTCGTCCCCGACGAGGACGCGCTGTACGTACCGATCCTCAGCGACGAGCAACTGACCGCCGTCGTGGGCCTGTTCGCCGCCCGCGGCTATGGCATCGCCCACATCGGCACCCATCTGCCCAGCCTCGACGAGGTGTTCCTCGCCATCACCGGCGAGAAGACGGCCTCCGCATCCGACGCTTCCGACGCGATTCCTCAGGAGGTCGCCGCATGAGCACCACCACCCTGCCCGAGTCCACCGCCGGCACCCGAGGCCCCGCGCCCGCCCGGCGGGCCGCGGACGACCGCACCGACGGCCGGATCGGCCTGCGCGCCAACCTGCGCCACATCGGCGCCCTGGCCCGGCGCAACGCGCTGCAGATCAAGCAGGACCCGGAGTCGATGTTCGACGCCGTCCTGATGCCGGTCATCTTCATCCTGCTGTTCACCTACGTCTTCGGCGGCGCCGTGGCCGGCAAGGGCAACCAGCAGGTGTACGTGAACTACCTGGTGCCCGGCCTGATGGCCATGATGGGCATGAACATCGCGATGGCCGTCGGCACCGGCATCAACGACGACTTCAAGAAGGGCGTCATGGACCGGTTCCGGACCATGCCGATCGCCCGTTCCTCGGTGCTCATCGCGAAGATCGTCGTCGAGGTCGGCCGCATGCTGGTGGCCACCGCGATCCTGCTCGGCATGGGATTCCTGCTCGGCCTGGAGATCCACACCTCGGTGTTCCATCTCCTCGCCGCGATCGGTCTGTCGATGGTCTTCGGCGCCGCGCTGATGTGGATCTTCATCCTGCTCGGTCTCACCATGAAGACGGCCCAGGCCGTCCAGGGCATGGCCATGCTGGTCCTGATGCCGCTGCAGTTCGGCTCGTCGATCTTCACCCCGCCGACCACGATGCCCGGCTGGCTGCAGTCCTTCACCGAGTACAACCCGCTGTCCAACCTCGCCGACGCCGCCCGCAACCTGATCAACGGCGGCCCGGTCGCCCACGCGGTGTGGATGACGCTGGCCTGGGCGGTCGGCATCACGCTCGTCACGGCGCCGCTCGCGGTCGCCAAGTTCCGCAAGAAGACCTGACCCGCCGACGCGGGGGAATCCCCTTCGGGGGAACGGAAGGACTCGGCGCGCCTCAGATCGCGTCGGCGCGTTCGAGCAGGGCGGCGGCCTCCCCGAGGGAGAGGCCGCCGCCCTCGGCGTACGCGGCCTCGAAGGCGGCGTCGTCGGCGAGCGCGGCCCGGGTGAGCGCGGTGGCCCGGGCCAGGTTCTCCCGCTCCATGGGCGGCGGCCGATGGGCGGGCGGGAGCGCCGACTCGTACGCCCCGAGCAGCACGGCGGCGAGGCGGGCCGACGGGCCGCCTCGACCGGTGAGTCCGCCGAGACCGGCGAGACCGGCGAGACCGGCGAGCGCCCAGGCGGCGGTGATCAGGTGGGCCGCCGGCATCTGCGGGGCCACCATCATCGAGAGTGCGCCACGGGAGTGCTCGAACGCGCGCCGGGCGTACGCGAACGCGGTGGCGTGGTCCTCGTCGAGGTTGTGCACCCAGCCCAGGGCGCCGAGCGTGAAGCCCTCGAAGATGGAGAGGGTGTCCGAGTGGAACTCGTCGAGCAGCCGGTGCAGATGGACCCGGGCCTCGGCCGTGCGGCCGGTCCGGCCGAGCAGCCCCGCGAGGAAGATCCGGGCCGCGAGCATCGGCTCGTGCCCGCGCCCGTGCTCGCCCTCGACGACCTCGCGCAGGATCCGCTCGGCCTCCTCCCGGCGGCCCGTCTCGAACAGCATGTCGGCGTAGCGGGCGCGGAGCAGCGCCATCTGGGACTGGGCGCCGATCCGCCGCGCATAGTCGATGGCGGCCTTGTAGTCCTCGGCGGCGCCCTCGAACTCAAGACGTTGCTCACGGGCCTCGCCGCGCGAGGACAGCGCCTCGGCCGCGCCCCAGGCGTCGTCGAGCCGTACGAAGATCCGCAGGCTCTCCTCGGCGTCGGCGGCCGCCCGCTCGGCCAGGTCGGCGCGGTTGGCGAGCATGTTGGCGCGCAGCTGGAGGGCGTTGCCGAGCTCCCACTCGTAGCCGTAGCGGCGGCAGGCGTCCACATGCGCGTCCAGGGCCTGGCCCATGCGTCCCGGGTCGGCGATGAGGAGGACAGCGAAGACGCTGAAGGAGCCGGGCAGCCGGCAGGTCTGCGGGAGGCCCAGCGGATAGTGCGCGTCGATCACCCGCAGCCGCGCGACGCCCTCGGGGGTCGTCCACCGCCCCGTCTGGTGGTCCATGTTCAGCAGCTCGATCAGCCGCACCCCGCGCCTGGCCTCCCACAACTGCTCCTCGCCCAGCGGCGGGACGGCGGTGACCGGCTCGTACAGCGGCACGACGGGCGCGGCGTCCGGCCCGAACGGATCGGGCCCGAGCGCGGCGACGGACTCGGCCCAGTGCAGCGCGTCGGCCCTGAGGTCGCGCATGTTCCAGTACCAGAGCAACGCGTGTACGAGCACCAGGCCTTCGTGCTCGTCCCGCGCAGCGACGGCCCGCCGCAGCGCGGTCCGCAGATTCCCGTACTCGACGGTGAAGCGTGCGATCGCCGCCACCTGGCGCCCGGTGCGCAGCTCGGGGTCGGTGAGCCGGGCGAGCTCGCGGTAGTACGTGAGGTGCCGCCGCTCGGTGGCGCCCCGGTCCCCGTCCGCCTCGTCGAGCCGCTCGGCGGCGTACTCGGCGACGGTCTCCAGGAGGCGGTAGCGCATACCGGCGTCGGTGGGGGTGGCGACGACGAGGGACTTGTCGACGAGGGAACCGAGGACGTCGAGGACGTCGGGGACGTCGGGGACGTCGGCGGGGCCGGCGCTCTCCGGTTCCGCGCAGACCGCCTCCGCCGCCTCCAGGTCGCAGCCGCCCGTGAACACCGACAGGCGGCGCAGGACCGCACGTTCCGGCTCGTCCAGGAGGTCCCAGGACCAGTCGACGACCGCGCGCAGCGTCTGCTGGCGGGGCAGGAGGGTACGGGCGCCCGAGGTCAGGAGACGGAAACGGTCGTCGAGGCGGTCGGCGATCTGGCGCGGGGTGAGCATACGCAGGCGGGCCGCGGCCAGTTCGATCGCGAGCGGCAGACCGTCCAGACGGCGCACGATCTCCGCGGCCGCCTCCCGGTCCTGGCCCTCGTCGACCGAGAAGCCCGGGCGGGCCGCCGCGCCCCGCTCGGCGAAGAGCCGCAGCGCGGTCGCCTCCGGCAGCGGGCCCACCGGGCGCAGCACCTCCCCCGGGACGCCAAGGGGCTCACGGCTGGTCGCGAGGACCGTCACGCCCGGACAGCGGGCGAGCAGCTCGGCCGTCAGTCTTGCCGCCGCGCCCACGACGTGTTCGCAGTTGTCGAGGAGGAGCAGCATGCGGCGGCCCGCGCACTGCTCGACGAGACGGTCGGCCGGGTCCTCGCCGAAGCGCAGTTCTTCGGCGCCCGCGCCGCGCAGGACGGTCTCACGGCCGCCGAGCGCGCCGAGGACGGCCTCGGTGACGGCCTCCGGGTCGGTGACGGGGGCGAGTTCGGCGAGCCAGACGCCGTCGGGCCAGCTGCCGCCCGCGCCCGCGTGTCCGGCGGCTCGCTCCGCGGCCTCCTGGGAGAGGCGGGTCTTCCCCGCGCCGCCGGGCCCGAGGAGGGTGACGAGCCGGGCGGTGCGCAGGGCGTCCTGGAGGGCGGAGATGTCGTCCTCGCGGCCGACGAAACTGGTGAGCCGGGCCCGCAGGTTGCCCGCGAGGGGTGCGGACCCCACCGGCTCGGGCGCGGGCTCCGCCAGCAACGCCGCGTGCAGGGACCGGAGTTCGGGCGACGGGTCCGTGCCGAGGCGGTCGGCGAGCTCACGCCGTACCTCCTCGTACGCGGCGAGCGCCTCGGACGGGCGGCCGGCATCGCGCAGCGCGCGGATCCGCAGTGCCTGCAGCGGCTCGTCCAGCGGGTGTTCCGCGCACAGCGCGGCCAGTTCGGGCAATACTCCGGCCGCCTCGCCGAGCGCGAGCGCCGCGCCGAGCCCGGCCCGGCGGGCGTCCAGGCGGCGGGCCTCCCAGCGGGCCGCCTCGGCCGCCCGGTCGGGCAGGTCGGCGAGCGCCGGGCCCTTCCACAGGGCCAGCGCCTCGTCGAGCAGAGCGGCGGCGCGTTCGGGCCGGCCCGCGTCCAGCTCCCGTACGCCCTCGGCGGCGAGCCGGGCGAAACGGTGCGCGTCCACGTCGTCCGGCTCGGCCACGAGCCGGTAACCGCCCTCGGTGGACTCCACCCGCTCGTGCCCGAGCGCCTTGCGCAGCCGCCCCACCAGCGCCTGGAGCGCGGCCACCGCGTCGGCCGGGGGTTCCGCTCCCGCGCCCCAGACCTCGTCCACGAGCACACCCACGGGCACCGCGCGCCCGGCCCGCACCGCGAGCACGGTGAGCAGCGCCCGCACCCGGGGGCCGCCGACGGCGACGGTTCCTTCTGCCGTATGAGCCCGCGTGGGCCCGAGGACGCAATAACGCACGCCCCCCATTCTCCGGGGTCGGGCGGGAAACCGGGGACGGGCCTGAGCAGGCGGGCCGGGGGGACGGCCTTGGGCAGGCCGGGCCCCGGGGGCGGAACCACGCCGGGGGCCCGGTACGTTTCCCGCACACGGCGCGGCGTGCGCCGTGCCACGTCACCAGCCACGGGGAGCACAGGCATGTCCACGACCACCCATCGCCACGACGAACGGCGGATCAGTCCCGTCTTCCTGGCGATCCTCGCGGTCATGGCCGTCACCGGCTGGGCCGTGTGGACGGACTTCGCCGCCTCCCCCGGCCTCGCGGTGTTCCTCTTCGTCGCCTCGGCGTGGATCGTCTCGCTCTGTCTCCACGAGTACGCGCACGCCCGCACCGCCCTGCACGGCGGCGACATCACCGTGGGCGCCCGCGGTTATCTGACGCTCAACCCGATGGCGTACACGCACGCCGTCCTGAGCATCGTGCTGCCCGTGCTCTTCGTGATCCTGGGCGGCATCGGTCTGCCCGGCGGCGCCGTCTTCATCGACCGCGGCCGGGTGCACGGGCGCTGGAAGCACAGCCTGATCTCGGCGGCGGGGCCGCTGGCGAACGTCCTGTTCGCCGCCGTCTGCACCGCGCCGTTCTGGCTGGACGCGCTCGACGGGGTGCCGGTCACCTTCCAGTACGCGCTCGCGTTCCTGGCGTTCCTCCAGGTCACGGCCGCGATCCTGAACCTGCTTCCGGTGCCGGGCCTGGACGGGTACGGGGTGGTGGAGCCCTGGCTCTCGTACAACATCAGGCGGCAGGTCGAGCCGTTCGCGGCGTACGGCTTCTTCATCGTGATCGGGCTGCTGTGGATCCCGCCCGTCAACATCGCGTTCTTCGACGTGATCGACGCGATCATGACGGCGCTCGGGGTGCCGGAGTCGTCGCACGCGTGCGGCTTCGACCTGTTCCGCTTCTGGCAGGAGACCCCGGAGTTCTGCCAGGCCAGCTAGGACTGGGGCTGCTCCGCGGTGGTGGCGCGGGCGCGCTTGACGTAGAACCACGCCATGTTCGAGGAGAGGCCGGCGAGCAGCACCCACACGATGCCGATCAGGTTCCCCTGGACGAAGGAGAACACGGCCGCGGCGACGGCGAGCGCGCAGACGGCCAGGGAGTAGAGGGCGAGACGGGGCATGGGGGTCGGCTCCTGTCCGGGTACGGCGATGGTGCCCGTCCAGTGTCCCCCATGCCCCGATCCGCGACGGGACCGGCTCGGACGCCGGTCAGACGTCGGTGACGCGCAGGCCCGCGTGGGCCTTGTAGCGGCGGTTGACCGAGATCAGGTTGGCGACGAGCGACTCGACCTGGTGGGCGTTGCGCAGCCGGCCCGCGAAGACACCACGCATGCCGGGGATGCGGCCGGCGAGCGCCTGGACGAGCTCGACGTCGGCGCGGACCTCGCCGAGGACCATCACGTCGGTGTCGATCTCGTCGATCGAGGCGTCCTGGAGGAGCACCGCCGACAGGTGGTGGAAGGCGGCGGTGACCCGGGAGTCCGGCAGCAGCGCGGCGGCCTGCTCGGCGGCCGAGCCCTCCTCGGGCTTGAGGGCGTAGGCGCCCTTCTTGTCGAAGCCGAGCGGGTTCACGCAGTCGACGACGAGCTTGCCGGCGAGTTCGTCGCGCAGCGACTCCAGGGTCTTGGCGTGCCCGTCCCACGGCACGGCGACGATCACGATGTCGCTGCGGCGGGCGCAGGCGGCGTTGTCGGCGCCCTCGACGCCGAGCCCGAGCTCGGTGGCCGCGGCCTCGGCGCGCTCGGCGGCGCGCGAGCCGATGATCACCTTCTGTCCGGCCTTGGCGAGCCGGTACGCGAGGCCGCGGCCCTGGTCGCCGGTGCCGCCGAGGACGCCGACGACGAGGCCGGAGACGTCGGGCAGGTCCCAGGGGTCCTTCGGGGCGGCGGCGCTTGCGGCGGTGTGGGAAGAGGGAGAAGTCATGGCCCGAGATTACTGGCCGGTCGGGTACCGGGGACCCGTCCGGGTGAGGCTCGTGCGAACGCCCGCGCGGGGCGGGGCGGCTCGGGCACCATCCGGGGCCATGGACGCCGTACGTGTCGCGCTGCTGCGCGAAGTGCTCGCCGGGACCGAGTGGCCGGGCGCGGCCCGCCGCTTCGCGGGTTCCCTCCGCTCCTCCGTCGTCTCGCACGGCGGCGGGCTGCTGCTCGTCGGCACGCGGGAGTACGAGCCGTGGCACCTGGCCGCGCACCTGGTCGACGAGGCCGCCTGGTCGGGCCGCCCCGAGCTGTCCCCGACCCTGGTCCGCCACCGGGCCCGCCCGGGCGACCCGGCCCACCTGGCGGTCGGCCTCGGCCGCATCGAGTCGGCGGGCCGCGGCGCGACCCTCCTGATGGTGGCTCCGTCCCGCCCCGACGAGGGCCTCCTCGAACGCGTCCACGACGCGCGCCGCGCGGGCGCGACGGTGCTCTCCCTGGACGGCGGCGCCACGGAGCTCCTCGGCCTCGCCCACGAGACCCTGACCGTCCCGCCGGACGCGGGCGTCGACCTGGACACGGTCCAGCACCTGGTCAGCGCCGCCACCGGCGAGAACTGCCTCCCCCCGACCCCCCGCGGCCCCCTGACCTTCCGCGACCGCCTCACCCGCCTGGCGGACCGCCTGACGGCACCACCGCCGGGACGGTGGTAGGGGGCGGGGGCGGGGACCTGCGGCGCCGAGGGCGCGGCGCGGCCGGAAACCCCCGCCCCCGCCCGTAAATCACTTGCCCCGTCCACCGCCCCCGCCGAGCATGGCCCCTCGTGAAACGCCTCGCCCGTCTCCTCCCCGACCTCGCGCCCTGGCGCTCCTCCCGCGACTTCCGGCTGCTGTGGGTGCAGGGCGGGGTGACCGTGTTCGCGTCGTTCATGGCGCTGGTCGCGCTGCCGTTGCAGATCAAGGAGCTGACCGGGTCGCCGTTCGCCGTCGGGGCGATGGGGCTCGTGGAGCTCGTGCCGTTGGTGGTGTTCGGGCTGTACGGCGGGGCGCTCGCCGACGCCATGGACCGGCGGAAGGTGATCCTGGCGACCGAGGCGGGGCTCGGGCTGCTCGCGCTGGTGCTGCTGCTCAACGCGCTGCTGCCGGAGCCGATGCTGTGGCCGCTCTACGCCGTCGCCGCCGGGGTGTCCGCGCTGACCGGGCTGCAGCGGCCTGCGCTCGACTCGCTGCTCGCCCGGATCGTGCCGCACGCGCAGCAGACCGCGGCGGCCGCGCTGAACTCGCTGCGCTGGCAGGTCGGATCCATCGCGGGGCCCTCGCTCGCGGGCGTCGTCGTGGCGTACGCGGGGCACGCCGCCGCGTACGCCGTGACCGTCGCGGGCTACGCGGTGTCCGTGGCCCTGTGCCGGTGGCTGTCGCCCGCGCCGGCCGCGCACGACGCCGACCGCCCGTCCCTGCGCGGGATCGCGGAGGGCGCGCGGTACGCGTGGTCGCGGCCGGTGCTGCTCGGCACCTACGCCGTCGACCTGGCGGCGATGCTGTTCGCCTTCCCGAACGCGATCTTCCCCTTCCTCGCCGACGAGCTCCACGCCGACTGGTCCCTCGGCCTGATGTACGCCGCCGGCTCCGTCGGCTCGCTCCTCCTCGGGCTGACCAGCGGCTGGACCTCGAAGGTGCGGCGGCACGGCGTCCTGGTGGTGGCCGGGGCGGCCGGCTGGGGCGCGGCCATCGCGGCGGCGGGATGGTTCGGGAACGTGTGGGCGGTGCTGGTCTGCCTCGCGTTCGCGGGCGCCGGCGACATGCTGAGCGGACTCGGCCGCGCCACCATCTGGAACCAGACCATCCCGGAGGAGCTGCGCGGCCGGCTCGCGGGCATCGAGGTCCTCTCGTACAGCGTCGGCCCGCAGCTGGGCCAGGTCCGCGCGGGCACGATGGCCGGCTGGACCGGCACACGTCCGGCGTTCTGGTCGGGCGGCATCGCGTGCGTCGCGTCGGTGGGGCTGCTCTGCCTGGCGCTGCCGAAGCTGCTCTCGTACGACGCCGAGACGGACGAGGACGCGCTGGCCAGGAAGGCGCAGCAGGAGGCCGAGATGGCGGCCTAGCGCTGTGGTTGCTGTGGTTGCTGTGGATCCCGTGGGTGGTGGCGGTGGCTGAGGGCGGAGACCGCCAGGGTGGTCAGGACGAGCACGCCCGCCGTCTCGACCACGACCGTCGGCCGGACCAGCTCCGCGTCCGCCGACTCCGTGAAGCCGAACAGACCCGTGGTGAGGCTCAGGAACAGCGCCCCGAGGGTGCCGGCCGTGAACAGCGCGGTGGCGGTGGCGACCAGGCCGAGCCAGCGGTACGGGGTCACGAGGACGGCCAGGGCGAGTACGCAGCCGAGGACGCCGTTCAGCAGGAACAGACCGCCGATGGTGGCCAGGTCGCGGTAGCCGTCGGCCCACAGGGAGAGATGGATCGCGCCCATCGCCGCCGTCAGGCCCGCGCCGGCGATCCGCAGCACGAGCACGGCGACGCGCCGGGTCCGGTCAGTAACCATTGCCGGGGGAGGTCGGGGTCGTCGGGGTGCTCGGCGTGGTCGGGGTGCTCGGGGTGTTGACCGGGGCGCCGGCCACCGTGATCTCGGTCTTCATGCCCTGGTCCTTGTGTCCGTCGACCGGGCAGTAGACCTCGTACGTGCCGTCCTTCAGGGTCACCGTGAGGGTGGTCGACTCGCCCGGGGCGACGGTGCTGGAACGGTTCTCGCCGCCCGGCCCCTCGACCACCAGGGCGTGGTCGTGCTGCCCGGTGTTCGTCGCGACGAAGGCGTACGTGCCGGGCTCGAAGCTCTGCTGGGACAGCGTGATCCTGAAGTCGGCCAGGTCCGTGGCCACCCGGGTCGCGCCCGCGGGCGGCGGGGTGGTGGTGCCGCTGTTCGAGCCACCGTCGCCGTCACTGCCTCCGCAGGCGGCGAGGAGGCCGGCGAGGCCCGCGGCCGACAGGGCGAGCACTGCGCGCTTTCGTGGTGCCGTCATCGTTCGGTCCTCCAATCCCCCACAGGAGGTACGGCCCGGGGCCGTGCCGGGATTGCGGGGGCGGGCGGACACGGGCGGACAATGGGACAGGGTCCGGCCATCCTTTCTCGGATGTCGGACGTATCCACGGGTGTGGGACGCATGGGCCTTCCGCTGGAGCGGGTTCCCGACGAGGCACTGCTCTCCGGTCTCGCCACCGGCGATCCGGAGATCGCGGTGGCCTTCGTGCGCCGTTTCCAGCGCTCCGTCTTCGGGGTCGCCGTCGCCGTCGTCGGGGATCCGCGGCTCGCGGAGGACGTGGCCCAGCAGACCTTCGAGCGGGCGTGGCGGCACGCCCAGGTGTACGACGGGCGGCGCGGTTCCGTACGGACCTGGCTGACCGCCATCGCGCACAACCTGGCGATCGACGCCGTACGGGCGCGGCGCACGACCCCGGTGGCCCCTGAGGACCTGGAGACGCTGGTCGGGATCGTGACGGAGACCCCGGAACGGCGCGCGCTCGCCGACGACGCGGCCGAGCGGGTCCGGCGGGCGGTGGCGGCACTGCCCCGGGAGCAGGCGCGGGCGCTGGTCATGGCGGGGATCTACGGGATGACGGCGCGGGAGGTCGCCGCCTTCGAGGGCATACCGCTCGGCACGGCCAAGACCCGGATCCGGGCGGGGACGATCAAGGTGCGGGCGCTCCTGGAGAGCGAGGAGACGCGGTGAGCGGCGTGGGTGGCGCGGGCATGGACTGCGAGCGGCTGCGCGAGGCGGGCGCCGAGCTGGCGCTCGGGATCCTCCCGGCCCGCGAGCGGGCCGAGGCGGTGGCCCATCTGGACCGCTGCCCGGACTGCCGGGCGTACGTGGAGCGCCTGACGGCGGTCGGGGACGGGCTGCTCGGGCTGCTACCGGGGGCGGAGCCGCCGGTGGGTTTCGAGACCCGGGTGGTACGGGCGATGCCCCCCGCGCCCGAGGCTTCCGCGTCCCGCTCTTCCGCGCCCGAGACTTCCGCGTCCCGCTCTTCCGCGCCCGAGGCCCAGGCCGCACCCGGGCAGCCGGCCGCGCCGAGGTCCCGGATCCGCCGGTCCTGGATCCGCCGGTCCTGGATCCGCCGGTCCTGGGCACCCCGCCCCGGGGAGCAGCGGGCCGGGGAGCACCGGCCCGAGGACCGCCATCCCCAGGAGTACCGGTCCGAGGACCGCCGGGCCGAGGACCGCCGGGCCAGGGAGCGACGGGCCGGGGAGTACCAGGCCGAGGACCGCTGGGCCGGGGAGCACCGATCCAAGGACCGCCAGGCCGGAGACCGCCAGGCCGAGAACCGCGGGGCCGAGGACCGGCCGCCCAGGGACCCCAGATCCCACGCTCACCCGCCCCACACTCGCCCCTCCCCGGCTCACCCGTCCCGGATGCGCCGCTTCCGGCTCGCCGTCGGCGGCGTGGTCGCGGCCCTGGTCTTCGGGTTCGGCGGTTGGGCGGTCGGCACCGTGGTGGAGGGGGCGCCACCGGCGCCCCGGGTGGTGACCCCGGCGCCGCACGTGCTGGAGGCGGCTCTGCTCTCCGCCGGTGGCAGCCCCGTCGGCCGGATCTACGCGCACCCGGCGGACGCCACGGACGCCACCGGCGGGAAGGGCTGGGTGTACATGTCGGTCGACCTCGGCGACCGGACGGCCGACGGCCCGGTGCGGTGTCTCCTGGTCCGGGCCGACGGCTCCGCCGTACCGCTCGGCTCGTTCCCCGTAAGGGCCGGTTACGGCTACTGGGGCGCCCCGACCCCCGTGGACCCCGGCACCCTGAGCGGCGCCCGCCTGGTGGCCGCGGACGGCACGGTCCTGGCGACGGCCCACTTCGCCGGAGCGGGCGGGGCCGCCACCCGGTGAGCCGTCGCCCTAGGGGGTGTCACTCTCGGCGCCGTCGGCACCGCCCTTCGACCGTTCGTGCCAGCGCGGGTCGGTGTCCCACTCCAGGTTCCGCTCGCGGGCGGTCTCCATCGCGTGGGCGGCCTCCTCGGGAGAGGCGTAGGGGCCGAAGCGGTTCTTGGCCGGGCACTCCGGGCCCTCTTCGACCTTCTTGTGCTCCAGGCAGTAGTACCACTCGCCCGGCTTTCCGGCCGTACGCTTCTTGAACAGGGCCATCTGGGCTCCTTCCTCCGTCACCATGCTGCCCCAGACGCGGTCGTTAGACTCGCTGACATGTCTGGCCAGTCGCTTCTCGTACCGGGGGAGCTGTCCCCCCACCGTTCCGTTCCGGGGTCCATCCGTCGCCCCGAGTACGTCGGAAAGCCCGCCCCCACTCCGTACTCCGGCCCGGAGGTGCAGGACGCCGAGACCGTCGAGCGGATGCGCATCGCCGGCCGCATCGCCGCGCAGGCGATGGAGGAGGCCGCCAAGCACATCGCGCCCGGTGTGACCACGGACGAGCTGGACCGGGTCGCGCACGAGTACATGTGCGACCACGGCGCCTACCCGTCCACGCTCGGCTACCGCGGCTTCCCGAAGTCGCTGTGCGCGTCGGTCAACGAGGTCATCTGCCACGGAATCCCCGACTCCACCGTCCTGAAGGACGGCGACATCGTGAACCTGGACGTGACCGCGTACATCGGCGGTGTCCACGGCGACAACAACGCGACCTATCTGTGCGGCGACGTGGACGAGGAGTCCCGGCTGCTCGTCGAACGCACGCGCGAGGCGCTGAACCGGGCGATCAAGGCGGTCAGGCCGGGCCGCCAGGTCAACATCATCGGGCGGGTCATCGAGTCGTACGCCAAGCGCTTCGGCTACGGCGTCGTCCGGGACTTCACGGGGCACGGCATCAACTCGTCCTTCCACTCCGGACTGATCATTCCGCACTACGACTCGCCGCACCACACGACGGTGATCCAGCCGGGGATGACCTTCACGATCGAGCCGATGCTGACGCTCGGCACGCACGAGTACGACATGTGGGACGACGGCTGGACCGTGGTGACCAAGGACCGGAAGCGGACGGCGCAGTTCGAGCACACCCTGGTGGTGACGGAGACCGGGACGGACATTCTTACGTTGCCCTGACCCGTCCGAGGGGTAGCGTTTTTACCGACAGGACGTCGGGAACCGGTTCGGCCGGCAGGTTGACCGGCCTGCCGGCCGAACCGGTTCCCGCCCCCTGCGGTCACCCCACGGCCCGACGGTCCCGGAGGCACGCCTTGACCACGCCCTTCTCGACGCTCATCCGCACCGCCTCGCACGAGCAGCACACGGAGGCGGAGACGTCGACGTTCATGAGCGACCTCCTCGGCGGGCGCCTGGCCGTCGACGCGTACGCGCGCTACACGGAGCAGCTGTGGTTCGTGTACCGGGCGCTTGAGGACGGCGCGGAGGCGCTGCGGACCGATCCGGTGGCCGGGCCGTTCATACAGGCCGAACTGTTCCGCACGGCCGCCCTGGAGCAGGACCTCGCGCATCTGCGGGGCCCGGACTGGCGGGCGGGGCTCTCGGCGCTTCCGGCCACCGAGGCGTACGCGGCGCGGGTCGCCGAGTGCGCCCGCGACTGGCCCGCGGGCTACGTGGCGCACCACTACACGCGGTATCTGGGCGATCTGTCGGGCGGTCAGATCATCCGCGACAGGGCGGAGCGCACCTGGGGCTTCGCACGCAAGGGCGACGGCGTGCGTTTCTACGTCTTCGAGGGCATCGCCAACCCGGCGGCGTTCAAGCGGGGTTACCGGGAGCTGCTCGACGCGGTGGACGCGGACGACCTGGAGAAGCAGCGGATCGTGGACGAGTGCAAGCGGGCCTTCGACTTCAACGGCGCGGTGTTCCGGGAGCTGGCGGGCGAGTTCCCGCTCAGCGCGGCCTGAGGCCTGGACCCGCGGGGCTCACAGCGTGAAGGTGCGCTCCAGGCGGACCCGGCCGCCGAGTTCGATGATGCCGTCGGGTCCCGGGGCGGTGAGCAGCTGGGAGCCGCGGCCCTGGGTGATGTTGAGCGCGCGGCCGAGTTCGGCGGTGAGCAGCAGGGCCGCGGCGCCGGTCGCCTCGTCCTCGTCGATGCCGTCGCCGCGCCCGGGGAATCCCCGCGCCCGGACGCGCCCGGCGACCTCCTCCTCCCAGGCCCAGGCGTAGATCCACTCCCCCGGCTCGGGCACCGTCAGCGCGTCGACCTCGGCGGCGGAGCCGTACTGGCGCAGGGTGCGCGGCGGCGCCCACTCGGCGCGGGCCTCGATCCAGGTGAACTCGCCGTCCCCGCGCACCCACACCTCGCCGGCCGGCGGGCACACGACCTCCAGGTCGAGCAGCCAGGCGACACCGACCAGCGGGTACCCGGCGAACGGCAGCCGGACCCCGGGCGTGTAGATGTCGACGTCCCCGCGCTCGGGGTCGTCGACGAACACGGTCTCGCTGAACCCGAGTTCCTTCGCGAGCGCCTGCCGCGCCGCCTCGTCGGGGTACGCGCGCCCGTCGCGCACGACCCCGAGGGCGTTGCCGTGGCGTCCGTCGCCCGCGCAGAAGACCCGCAGGACGTCGATGTCAGTCGTGTTCATGGCGGAATTGAAGCATCCACGCGTCCCGCTCCGCCGGTCCACCGGAAATCGGCCACATGTGCGCCCGTTCTGCCGGAGCAGCAAACGGCACCCCCTCACACCACCCGAAACAGGGCAAATCATCAACCTTGACCAGCACTTGACCAAGTCGTGATGCCTCCATGAGCCCGCCGTGATCGCACCGTGTCCGAGCCGTCCGCCCTGAGAGCTGAATCACTGGACGCGGGGGTATTGCTGAGGTAAGCCTCGGTTAAGTTAGGTTCGCCTCACCCGTTCAGAGATCCGTCCAGCGATCGCCCGCGATCCGTCCCCGACTGGAGCACCCATGCGAGCCGTCCGTCTCTCCGTCGTCACCGCCGCCGCGACCGCGGCGACCCTGGCCGCCGTCACGGGCTGCACGCAGAAAAGCGACGCCAAGGGGAGCGAGGACGGCGGGATCACGGTCATCGCCAAGGACGACTCCTGCGAGGTCTCCAAGAAGGAGTTCCCGGCCGGGCACCTCAAGCTGAACGTCGAGAACCGCGGCGGCAAGGTCACCGAGGTCTACGTCCTCTACCCGGACGCGCGGATCGTCACCGAGCGCGAGAACATCGGCCCCGGCACCAAGGCCACCATCACCGCCGAGATCAAGGCCGGTGACTACGAGATCGCCTGCAAGCCCGGCATGAAGGGCGACGGCATCAAGCAGAAGGTCACCGCCACGGCCGGCAAGGGCGCCGCCGCGGGCGCCAAGCGCTCCCCCGAGATGGACGCCGCCGTCGCCGCGTACCGCCAGTACGTGCAGGCCCAGGCCGACGAGACGCTCCCCAAGGTGAAGGTCTTCACCGACGCCGTCCGCGCCGGTGACGTCGAGGCCGCGAAGAAGGCCTACGCCGACTCCCGCATCGGCTGGGAGCGCACCGAGCCGGTCGCCGAGTCCTTCGGCGACATCGACCCGAAGGTCGACGTCCGCGAGGACGGCCTGGAGGACGGCCAGGACCCGGCGAAGGACTGGACCGGCTGGCACCGCCTGGAGAAGGCGCTGTGGCAGGACAAGAAGATCGGCGACCGCGAGAAGCAGCTCGCCGACCTCCTCGACAAGGACCTCGCCGACTGGGTGAAGCGGGTCGGCAAGGCCGACATCACCCCGACCTCCATGGCCAACGGCGCCAAGGAGCTCCTGGACGAGGTCGCCACCGGCAAGGTCACCGGCGAGGAGGAGCGCTACTCCCACACCGACCTGGTCGACTTCAAGGCCAACGTCGAGGGCGCCCAGAAGTCCTTCGAGCTGCTCAAGCCGGTCGCGCAGAAGAACGACGCCAAGCTGGTCGCCGAGCTCGACAAGCAGTTCGCCGCGCTGAACACGCTGCTCGACACGTACCGCACGGACAAGAACACGTACGTCTTCACCTCGTACGAGAAGGTCGGCAAGGAGCAGCGCAAGGAGCTGTCGGACGGCGTCAACGCGCTGGCCGAGCCGCTCTCCAAGCTCGCCGCCGCGGTCGCGAAGTAATCGGGGGACACGGACATGAGCGAGAACACCAAGAACACCGAGAAGACCGAGAAGACCGAGACCGACGAGCAGGACGCGAAGGCCGCCGCGGCCGTCACGGACGCCGCCCGGCCCGAGGGCGCCACGCCCTCGCGCCGCGCGGTCATCGGCTGGGGCGGGGCCGGGCTCGCGCTCGGTGCCGCCGCGGCCGGCGGCGCCGTCGCCCTGACCCGGGGCCGCGACGACGCCCCCACCGCCCCGGTCGCGGACACCGGCGCGGCCGTCGCCTTCCACGGCGCCCACCAGGCCGGCATCGCCACCGCCGTCCAGGACCGGCTGCACTTCGCCGCGTTCGACGTGAAGACGACGGACCGGGCCGAGCTGGTCCAGCTCCTGAAGGACTGGACCCGGGCCGCCGAGCGGATGACGGCCGGTCACGAGGTCGGCGAGGGCGCGTACGGTGGTCTGCCGGAGGCCCCGCCGGACGACACCGGCGAGGCGCTCGGCCTCAAGCCCAGCCGACTCACCCTCACCATCGGCTTCGGCCCCTCGCTCTTCGACGGCCGCTTCGGGCTCGCCGGCAAGCGGCCCGCCGGCCTGGTCGACCTGCCCAAGTTCCCCGGCGACAACCTGGACCCGGCCCGCAGCGGCGGCGACCTGTGCGTCCAGGCCTGCGCGGACGACCCCCAGGTCGCCGTGCACGCCATCCGCAACCTGGCCCGGATCGGCTTCGGCAAGGTCGCGGTGCGCTGGTCGCAGCTCGGCTTCGGCAAGACGTCCTCGACCACCCCGGACGCGCAGACCCCGCGCAACCTGTTCGGCTTCAAGGACGGCACCCGCAACATCGCGGGCACCGAGACCGACCGCCTCGCCAAGCACGTGTGGGTGTCCGGCAAGGACGCCCAGGGCCCGGCCGCCTGGCTGGACGGCGGCTCCTACCTGGTCGCCCGCCGCATCCGGATGAACATCGAGACCTGGGACCGCACTCCGCTCGCCGAGCAGGAGGACATCTTCGGCCGCGACAAGAAGGAAGGGGCGCCGGTCGGCAAGGCCAAGGAGCACGACGAGCCGTTCCTGAAGGCCATGAAGCCGGACTCGCACGTGCGCCTGGCGCACCCCGACTCCAACGGCGGGGCGACCCTCCTGCGCCGCGGCTACTCCTTCACGGACGGCACGGACGGCCTCGGCCGCCTGGAGGCCGGACTGTTCTTCCTGGCGTACATGAAGGACGTGCGCACCGGCTTCATCCCGGTCCAGACCTCGCTCTCCCGCCATGACGCGCTCAACGAGTACACCCAGCACGTCGGTTCGGCGGTCTTCGCGATCCCGCCGGGCGTCCGTGACAAGGGCGACTGGTGGGGCCGGGAGCTGTTCGCGTAACTCGGGAATCTCGTCACCCCGTAACTCCGGAAGGGAACCGCCGTGTTCGGCAACTATCTGATCGGCCTGCGCGAGGGGCTCGAAGCGAGCCTCGTCGTCTGCATCCTCATCGCCTACCTGGTGAAGACGGGGCGCCGTGACGCCCTGCGGCCGATCTGGATCGGCATCGGCGTCGCCGTCGGGCTCTCGCTCGCCTTCGGCGCCGGGCTGGAGTTCGGCTCGCAGGAGCTGACCTTCGAGGCGCAGGAGCTGCTCGGCGGCTCGCTGTCGATCATCGCCGTGGTGCTCGTGACCTGGATGGTCTTCTGGATGCGGCGCACCGCGCGGCACCTCAAGGCCGAGCTGCACGGCAGGCTGGACGCCGCGCTGCAGATGGGCACCGGCGCGCTGGTCGCGACCGCGTTCCTGGCGGTCGGCCGCGAGGGCCTGGAGACGGCGCTGTTCGTGTGGGCGTCGGTACGGGCCTCCTCGGACGGCACGTACGCGCCGCTGGCCGGCGTGATCCTCGGCCTGCTCACGGCGGTCCTCCTCGGCTGGCTGTTCTACCGGGGCGCGCTGAAGATCAACCTGGCGAAGTTCTTCACCTGGACCGGCGGCATGCTGGTCGTGGTGGCGGCCGGCGTCCTCGCGTACGGCGTGCACGACCTCCAGGAGGCCCGCTTCCTCGGCGGCCTGGAGAACAAGGCCTTCGACATCTCCGCGACGATCCCGCCGGACAGCTGGTACGGCACGCTGCTCAAGGGCGTGTTCAACTTCCAGCCCGATCCGACGGTGGTTCAGATCACGGTGTGGGCGCTGTATCTGATCCCCACGCTCGCGATCTTCCTCGCCCCGGTAGGGTCGGGTCCGTCCAGGCGGGTGGAGAAGCAGAGGGCGACCGAGACCGATGAGAAGGCCGATGCGAACCGGGCCGAGGCGACCGGCTGACACACCGACAGGCCGCCGGCGCCGCCGGAGCGGTCTTGCGGTGGTCGCCGCGACCGTCCTCGCGCTGACCGCGAGCGGCTGCGTGACCGTGCACGGCGAGACGGCGCTGATCCCGGCGGCGAGCGACGCCGAGGCCGAGCGGGCCCTCAAGGACTTCACCGACGCCTACAACAAGGCCGACAAGGCCTACGACCCGGCCCTCGACGCGGACCGGGTCACCGGTCCGCTCGGCGAGATCAACCAGGCCGGACTGCGCTCGCGCCAGGCCACCGCCCCCGACGGCAACAAGAACCACACGCCGCTCGAACTCACCGACGCGAAGTTCACCGTCCCGCGCAAGGCCGGCTGGCCGCGCTGGTTCGTCGTCGACGCCGACTCCAACCGGGACGCCGACAAGGGCGCCGACGACACCCGCTGGCTGCTCGTCTTCGTGCGCGACGGCGCCTCCCGGCAGTGGGAGGTCGCCTATCTCTCGATCCTGAGCCCGGACGAGGTGCCCGCCTTCCGCACCGAGGAGGGGTACGCGGTGCCGGTCGCCGCCGACTCCACGGAGCTCGCGGTCGCGCCCGAGCGGCTCGGCGAGCGGTACGTGTCCTTCCTCAAGGACGGGCAGCAGGGGCCGTTCGCGCCGGGCGCCCACACCACCGGCTGGCGTGACGACCGCAAGAAGGCGGCCGGCCGCCCCGGGCTCGCCACCCAGTACGTCGACCAGGCCGAGAACCGGGGCGACTTCGCACCGCTCGGCCTCGCGACCGAGGACGGCGGAGCCCTCGTCTTCTTCGCCACCCGGTACTTCGAACGGCAGACGGCCGCGCCCGGCTACCGGCCGAAGGTGGGCGCGGACGTGCGCGCCCTGATGACCGGCGAGGTCAAGAGCACGATCACCAAGCGCTGGGTGTCCAGCCAGGCGGCCCTGGTGAAGCCGGCGGGCACGACGACGGACGGGGTCGAGGTGCTCGGCCGCCTCCAGGGCGTGACGGCGGCGGAGGGCTCGTAACCCGGGGCTGTACGGGACCGGGTCGGCCGTACGGGGCCTACGGGACCGCCCGTACGGGGCCTACCGCGCCGCCCGTACGGAAAGCTCCGTACGGGGCCTGGCCCGGCACCCCCACGGGCCCGTCAGGCCCGTCGGGCTCAGCGCCAGGCGATCTCGTGGTCCGCGGGCTCGCCGCCCCGCTCCGCCTGATCGGCCGCGTGGCGGGCGCAGGCGTCGGTGAGCGCCTCCAGGAGGTTCAGCGGCTCGGGGAGCGCGTGCTCGGGGCCGCGCAGCCAGGACAGCACGGGCTGGCTGCCCTCGTCACCGGGGAGCCGGGACGGCGGCACGAGGACGTAGGAGCCGCGGCAGTGCCAGCGCAGGCCGGGGTGCTCGTCCATGGTCTCGGGATGGCAGTCCAGCTCGCACGGCCACCACTCGTCCTCGTCCTCGGGGGTGCCGCGGGTGACCGTGAAGAACAGCATCCGGCCCTCGTCGGGCCGGTCCTCGGCGGCGTCGGAGACGGCGACCGGACCGACCTCGACGCCCTCGGCGAGCAGCCGGTCGAGCGCGGCGCGGCCGGCGGCGAGGGGTACGTCGAGGACGTCGTGGATCATGCCGGTGGCGGTGATGAAGTTCGCCTCGGGCTGGTTGCGGGCCCAGCGCTCGATCTGGGCGCGGTCGGTCGTCGACTGGGTCTGCCAGGCGAAGGAGACCGGGTGGCGGGCGGGGGTGGGACAGCCGATCCGCTCGCAGGAACAGCGGTAGCCGACGGGGTGGGCGGCGGGCGCGACGGGCATTCCCGCGGCGGCGACGGCCAGGAGCGACTTCTCGCGCTCGTTCTCGAGCTCGGCCTCGGTCCGCCTGGGGCGCCTGCGCAGCCACTGTGCGAGTCTGCTCTCCGTGCCGCGGTAGCGGCCGATGCCGTCGCCCATCTATCCCCTCACACTCATGCTCGCCCGTGGTCGGCCGGGGTTCGCCCGGCAGGCACTCCATGGTCCCACCATCCTGCGCCCCGGGTGACCGGAGTCGGGAACCCGGGGCTCACTCGCGTACGAGCCACCCGCGCAGGGCGAGGTCGACGAGGTCGTCGGCGTAGGCGTGGGTGAGCGGCGCGGTGCGGTGCAGCCAGCGGTGGTGGAGGGGGCCGACGAGGAGTTCCACGGCGATGCGCGGGTCGACGGCGGGGTCGATCCGCCCGGCGTCACGAGCGGCCTCGATGCGGCGCTGGTACCGGCGGAGCCGGGGTTCCAGGAGCTTGGCGGTGAACGCGGCGCCGAGCTCCGGGTCGACGATGCCCTCGGCGGCGAGCGCTCGGGCGGGCCGGTCGAAGGCGGGGTCGTTGAGCTCGTCGACGGTGGCGCGGAGCACGCGCCTGAGGTCGGCGGCGAGGTCGCCGGTGTCGGGGATCTCACGTCCCGGCCCGTCCCCGTCCGCGTCCCCGTCGCCACCGGCGGCCTCAGCGGCCTGCCGGGCGGTCTGCTCGGCGAGGTCGAGGAAGGCGTCCAGGAGGACGGCGGCCTTGGAGTGGGCGGGCCACCAGCGGTAGATGGTCTGCTTGCCGACGCCGGCCCGGGCGGCGATGCCCTCGACGGTGGTCCGGGCGTAGCCCTGTTCGGAGACGAGGGCGAGGGCGGCGGCGTGGATGGCGCGTCGGGAGCGCTCGCTGCGCCGGGAGGCGTCGGGGGCCTTGGAACCAGGCGCTTGGGAACCGGCGGCCTTGATGTCGGACATCCGCCCAATCTAGCAGGAGACGAGACGTCACGTCTCGTCACTCGTTCTTCATCCGAACCACCCGAACGGTCCACTGCGCATGACGCCCGTAGAGCGGACCATGGCCTTACCGATCAGCGCTCGCCGATCGGTGCCCGCAGAACCCGCAGAACCGTAGAGGAGCCCTCTTTGCGCACCACTCCGCGTGAGCCCTCGCCCCGCCGTTACCTCATGTGCCCACCCGCGCACTTCGAGGTGACGTACTCCATCAACCCCTGGATGGATCCGACGAAGCCGGTCGACCTGCCCCTGGCCCTCGCGCAGTGGGAGGACCTGCGCGACCGCTACCGGGTGCTCGGCCACACCGTCGAACTGCTCGACCCGGTCCCGGGCCTGCCCGACATGGTCTACGCCGCGAACGGCGCGACCGTGGTGGAGGGCAGGGTGCTCGGGGCCCGGTTCGCCTATCCGGAGCGCTCCGCGGAGGCGGCGGCGCACCTGGACTGGTTCCGGCGAAACGGTTACCCGGACGCGGACCTCCAGGTCCCCGAGCACATCAACGAGGGCGAGGGCGACTTCGCCGTGACCGCCTCCTGGATCCTGGCCGGGCACGGCTTCCGCTCCAGCCCGCTCTCGCACGACGAGGCCCAGGAGTTCTTCGGGCGCCCGGTGATCGGCCTTGAGCTGGTGGACCCGCGCTACTACCACCTGGACACCGCGCTGTGCGTCCTGGACGACGCGCGGGACGAGGTCATGTACTTCCCGGACGCCTTCTCCCCCGGCAGCCGCGCCGTGCTGCTGCGCCTGTTCCCGGACGCCCTGCTGGTGGGCGCCGGTGACGCCGCCGTACTCGGCCTGAACGCGGTGAGCGACGGCCGGCACGTGCTGCTTCCGCAGGCGGCGGTGGGCCTGTTCGAACCGCTGCGGGCGCGCGGCTTCGAGCCGATCGCGATGGACCTGGGCGAGCTGCTCAAGGGCGGCGGCAGCGTGAAGTGCTGCACACAGGAGCTGCGGCCGGCGAACGAGGCCCGCTCCTAGTCGGTCTCCGGGGGCCAGGGGTCGCCCCACTCGGCGTCCCTGGCCTCCTTGTACAGCGCGCCGTGCCGCTTGGTGACCGTCTCGCGCCCGAGGCCGTCCGGCCCGCACAGGTCCAGGAGCACCTGGCCCTTGCGGATCTGCGGCTTGCGGGTGATCCGCGAGGGCACCGGGGTGACCGGGAAGCGGGCGACGGCGACGTACGCGTACTTCTCGTCCTCGTACGGCAGCGAGCCGCCCTTCACCCGCCGGTGCAGCGACGAGCGGCTGACCCGGGCCGCGAAGTGGCACCAGTCGCTGCCCGGCACGATCGGGCAGGTGCCGCTGTGCGGGCAGGGCGCGGCGACGGTGAAGCCGGCCTCGACGAGGAGGGTGCGGGCGGCGATGATCCGCTCGTAGCCGTCGGGGGTGCCGGGCTCGACGATCACCACGGCCCGCGCGGCGCGGGCGGCCTCGGTGACGAGTGCCGTGCGGTCGGCTTCCCTGAGCTCGTTGAGGACGTACGAGACGGTCACCAGGTCGCTGTCGGGCAGCCGCAGCGCGCCGCCGATCCGCTCGCGCCGCCACTCGGCCTCGAAGACCCCGCGGGCGAGCTCCGCGCCGAGCTCGAGGGCGGGCTCGGCCCAGTCGAGGACGGTGGTGCGGGCGGCGCCGTCCCAGGCCTCCGCGACCGCCCAGCTCGCGGCGCCGGTGCCGCCGCCGACGTCGGTGTGGGTGCCGGGCGTCCAGTCGGGCGCGGCGTCCGCGAGGGCGTACAGCGCGGCCCGTACCGCCTCGAAGGTGGCGGGCATCCGGTACGCGGCGTAGGCGGCGACGTCGGACCGGTCGCGCAGCACGGGCGCGTCGGTCGGGGTGGTCCCCCGGTAGTTGGCGATCAGCCGCTCGACGGCCTGTGCGGCCTGCCGGGGCGGCAGCCCGTCGAGTACGGCGCCGAGCGCGGCGCGCAGGGTGTCGGCGGAGGGGGCGGAGGCGTTCACCGCGACAGTCTAGTTCGCGGCGGCCGGCCCGTTCCGCGGCGTGGCCCCAGGCTCAGGGCCCGGCTCAGGCCCCGGCCCCGCGCCCGGCCCCCGGCCCGCGCCCGTGGACGGCCTTCCACGCGTCCATGGAGAGGTTCCACTGGTCGCCGGTGAGCTCGGTGAGGGAGGCCGGGAAGAGGCCGTCCTCCTCCTTGGCGATGTGCTCGTGGAGCTCGTCGACGGACTCGACGAAGTCGGCGCGATCCCCCGGATCGTCGAGATCCAGGGTGTCGAGGAAGGCGGCGAGCTCGCGGTGCTCGCGCACGAGGGCGTCGATGTACGCGGCGTACTCCTCGTTCTCCCGCATCACCGTGAACAGGCCCCGCTCCTCCCCCGCCCAGTGCGTGCGCAGCCGCCCGGCCATGTCGGCGACGAGGCGGCGGGCGCGCGCCGGGTCGCCGGCGTCCAGTGCCCGTACGGCGTCGCCCGCGAGGTCGGTGACCGCCTCGTGCTCGGCGATGAACTCCTTGATCAGGGGGATGTCGCGGCATCCGCAGTAGTGGCACATGCCTCGGATCGTCCTCCCGGGGCGGTCACTTCGCGGGTGCGGCGCGCCAGGGGCGGCACATCAGGAGGAAGCAGCAGAGCGCGGCGGCGGCGCAGCTCACCTGGACGACGGCCATGGGCACGGCGGTGGTCTCGCCGGCGATGCCGACGAGCGGGGAGGCGACGGCGCCGATGAGGAAGGAGGAGGTGCCGAGCAGCGCGGAGGCGGAGCCGGCGGCGTGCGGGGTGCGCATCAGGGCCTGGGCGTTGGTGTTGGGCATCGCGAGGCCCATCGCCGACATCAGGACGAAGAGCCCGGCGGCGATCGGCGCGAGCCCCGGGTCGCCGAGGGCGCCGCTGGTCATCACGAGCAGCGCGACCGAGGCGAGCAGGATGACGCCGAGGCCGAGACCGAGCGCCTTGTCGAGGCTGACCCGGCCGACGAGCAGCTTGCCGTTGATCTGGCCGACGGCGACGAGGCCGACGGAGTTGAGCCCGAAGAGCAGGCTGAAGGTCTGCGGGGAGGCGCCGTAGATCTCCTGGACGACGAACGGCGAGGCGCTGATGTAGGCGAAGAGCGCGGCGAAGGCGAGGCCGCCGGCCAGCATGTAGCCGGTGAAGACCCGGTCGGCGAGCAGCCCGCGCATGGTGCGCAGGGCTTCGCCGACGCCTCCTTCGTGGCGCCGCTCGGGCGGCAGGGTCTCGTGCAGGAAGCGCCACACGACCAGGGTGAGGACGAGGCCGACGCCGGTGAGCACGTAGAAGACGCCGCGCCAGTCGGTGATCCGAAGGATCTGGCCGCCGATGAGCGGGGCGACGACGGGTGCGACGCCGGAGATCAGCATGAGGGTGGAGAAGAACCGGGCCATCTCGACGCCGTCGTACAGGTCGCGGACGACGGCCCGGGCGATGACGATGCCGGCCGCCCCGGCCAGGCCCTGGAGCAGCCGGAAGCCGATGAGCAGTTCGGCGGAGGGCGCGAGCGCGCAGACGGCGGTGGCGAGGACGTACACGATCATGCCGACGAGCAGCGGGCGCCGCCGGCCCCATCGGTCGCTCATGGGGCCGACGACGAGCTGGCCGAGCGCCATGCCGGCGAGGCATCCGGTCAGGGTGAGCTGGATGGTGGCGGCGGGCGAGCGGAGCGCGTCCGTGACCTCCGGCAGGGCCGGCAGGTACATGTCCATGGAGAGGGGTGGCAGGGCGGTCAGGCCGCCGAGGACGAGGGTGACGAGCAGCCCGGCCCGCCGGGCGGAGGCGGCGGGTGGAGCCGCGTCCGCTATGTCCGCCCCGTCGTCGGTGGTGACCCGACCGCTCTCCGCCATCGACTGCTCCGTTTCGTTGAATCCTCTCCCAGAGGGTAGGTGGTCCGGGCGGGGCCCAGGCCGGCTCGAACCCCGGACGTCCGGCCTCCGGGTATTCGAGGAGGGCGGAACGACCTCACGCTGTCGGGTACAGGACATCCACGTGTCGGACGGATGAGTTCATGGGGCATACGGCTGCCGTACGCTGCGCGCCCATGAGCAACGCAGGCAGCGACGCGGGCGGCAACGCAAGCAGCAGCGCGGGCAGCAGTACGGGCGGCAGCGCGGGCATCGCAGTGGTGACGGGCGCCGGTTCGGGCATCGGCCGGAGCGTGGCGCGGGCGCTCGCGGCGGCGGGCTGGTCGGTGGCGCTCGCGGGCCGCCGGGCGGAGGCCCTGGCGGAGACGGCGGCGCCCCTTCCCGGCGACCGGGTCCTGTGCGTCCCCACGGACGTGACCTCCGCCGAGCAGGTCGCGGCCCTCTTCGCGGCGGTACGGGACCGGTTCGGCCGGGTCGACCTGCTCTTCAACAACGCGGGGACGTTCGCGGGCGGCGGGGTGCCGGTCGAGGATCTGGACCCGGAGACCTGGCGCTCGGTCGTGGACGTCAACCTGACGGGCGCGTTCCTGTGCGCGCAGGCCGCGTTCCGGGCGATGAAGGAACAGACGCCGCAGGGCGGACGGATCATCAACAACGGGTCCATCTCGGCGCATGTGCCGCGCCCGCACTCGGTCGCGTACACCGCGACGAAGCACGCGATGACGGGCCTGACGAAGTCGCTGTCGCTCGACGGGCGTCCGTACCGGATCGCCTGCGGTCAGCTCGACATCGGCAACGCGGCCACGGAGATGACGGCGCGGATGCGGACCGGGATCCTGCAGGCCAACGGCGAGGTGGCGGTGGAGCCGGTGATGGACGCGGCGGACGTGGCGGCGACGGTGGTGCACATGGCGGCGCTGCCGCTGGAGGCGAACGTGCAGTTCGCGACGGTGATGGCGACGACGATGCCGTACATCGGGCGGGGCTGAGGGCCCCGCCCCGGTGGGTGGGCGGGGCCGTTACGGGGTGGCCTGCCCGGTCTCGAAGCGGGCGACCTTCCCGCCCTCCACGGTGATGCGCCAGGCGGTGCGCATCGAGCCCCAGGTGTCGTTGGTGTAGGTGGCGACGAGGGTCCGGCCGCCGTCGGACTCGTCCTCCACCTCCATGCGCCCGTTGGAGGAGAAGATCTCCCGCTCGGTCCAGTCGCGGAGATTCCGCTCCGTACCGTCGTCGGACATGGTCGCGTCGGGGGTGAGGAGGCCGAAGAAGGCGTCCTTGTCGTTGGCGTTGAGGGCGGTCACGAAGGCGCGCACGACGGGGTCGGCGAGCTGCTCCACGGGAATCGTCATGATTCCAGCGGTACACCGGCCGGGCCCGGTTGCGGTGGAACCGGGCCCGGGGGTTCAGCCCTCCGGCGGCAGCACGCGTACGAGGACGAGGTCTCCGGTGATGCCGGGGAGCAGCCGGCGGGCCTGCCAGGTGCGAGGGTGGGGGACGTCGCCGAGGACGAGGAGCCGTACACCGTCCTGGAGCGGAACGTCCACGAGCCTGTCCCGGTTCCTGACCCGTGTCCCGTCGCCGGCGTGAAGGGTGAAGGCCTCGCTGAAGGGCGCTGCCCCGTCCCGGTCCCGGCAGCGCGCGACGGCGGTACGGGACGGGGCCCGGCCGGGGAGGTGCCCGCCGCCGATCAGGGCGTGGGCGAGCAGGGTGTGCAACTGGAAGTTGTCGCCGAGCCCCGAGGCGCGCAGCATGAACCGGGCGCCGGTGGGGCGGTGGACGGCGAGCACCGGCTCGTCGTCGAGGACGGCGAACGCGTGGGCGAGCCGCCGGAACCGGCCGCCGAACCCCGCCACGGCGGTGAGGTGCGCGTCCCGCTCGGCGCCCAGGGCGCGGCGGACGGCGGCGGAGCCGAGCAGGGTGAGGGCCGCCGCCTCGAAGGACGGGAGGGCACGCCAGGCGACGATCGGCCCGTAGCCGTACGTGTCGTAGTCGGCGTTGCGGAGCCCTTCCCCGTCCGGCCCGGGCAACTCGCCCCGCCCGTCCGCGACCCAGCGCTCGGCGAGCTCGCCGGCCCTCTCGAATCCGGCCCGCACCCGTTCGAGCACGGCGGGCGCGCAGGCGACGGGATCGGCCCCGCGTTCGACACACGCGGCGACCATGCCGACGACAGCACTGTCCGGCCCCTGCCCGAGACGGCGCAGGAGGGCGGCGAGTCGGGGCCCGGCGGAGCGCAGTTCGGCGTCGGACGCGTCACGGAAGGCGCGCCGCAGGTCCTCGAAGGCGGCGGGCAGGTCCCACGAGCCGGTGGCCCGGACGGCCGCCTCGAACGTGTGAACCGCGGCCGTGAACCGCCGGTCGCTCCCCTTGCCCCCGAACCTCATCCGCGCACCCTACCGGTCCGCACCTGGCAGGCTGCCCGTCATGACCGAGGACATCTGGACCACCGTCACCCGCCTCCACACCTGGCTCACGACCCATCAGCACCTGCCGCGCGGCGAGGAGGTACTGCTGCGCGTCCTCAAGCTCTCCGAGGAGGTCGGCGAGACGGCCCAGGCCGTCATCGGCGCCACGGGCCAGAACCCCCGCAAGGGCACCACCCACACCTGGCAGGACGTCGAGGCCGAGCTGTGCGACGTCATCATCACGGCGATGGTCGCCCTGCGGACCCTGACCCCGGACGCGCGGGAGGTGTTCGAGGGGCACGTGGAACGGGTGGCGGGGCGGTCGCTGGAACCGGAAGCACCAATTCATGAGTAAACGGTGAAGAGGGTGAACGTCGTGTGTATGTTGAGCGGCGCTCGATCTTCTTGCCCGGCCCGAGGAGTCCCGCCATGACGCAACCTCCGCCGTACCCGCACCCGTACGCGCCCTTCTCCCCGCCCCCGCCGGCGCGGCGCTGGTGGCAGCATCCGGCGGTGGTCGTCGTGGCGTTGGTGGTGTTCCCGCCCGGTGGCATCGCGCTCGCGTGGCTGAGCCGCTGGGCCCGGGCCACGAAGATCATCGCCACGGTCCTGGCGGGCCTGTGGTTCCTCGCGCCGTTCCTGGGCGACCCGCCGGAGGACGACGCGAAGCCGAAGGCGGTGGCGCCGGTGACGGCCACGCCCACCACCGCACCCGCGACCGCTCCGAGCGCGCCGCCCAGCTTCGTGGGCCAGAACCTGCGGACGGCGAAGGCGGCGGCGCAGGCGGCCGGCTTCGGCACCGTCTCGCACGACGCGTCCGAGGCCGATGCCGGCCAGGCGGACGACGGCGCCTGGAAGGTCTGCTTCCAGGCCCCGGCGGCACAGGACTCGGCCGCGCACCCCACCCTCGACTTCGCGGTGGTCCTGACCGGGGCGCCGTGCCCGGCGCGGGACGGCGACCCGATCCCGTACCCGAAGATGCCGAAGGTCACCGGGCAGACCTTCGCGACGGCCTCCGAGACCTTGGCCCCGCTGTCGCTGAAGTCGGTCGAGACCGCCAGCGCCTACACGGACGTCCCGCTCCCCGCGACGGCGGACGACTGGACCGTGTGCCTCCAGTCCCCGGCCCCGGCCGCCCCGGTCGAGTCCCCGACGACGACCGCGGCCCGCCTCCACCTCACGGCCCCGGGCACCCCCTGCCCCCAGTCCCCGAACACCCGCCTCCACCCGGCCCCGAAGCCCAGGCCGACACCCAAGCCGACGCCCGAGCCCACCTACGACAACGACGGCTCGACGGGCGGCTCCGGCAGCTCAGGCGGCTCGGACGGCGGCGGCAGCGCCTACTACGCGAACTGCGCCGCCGCCCGGGACGCCGACGCCGCCCCCATCCACCGCGGCGAGCCGGGCTATCGCTCGGGCCTCGACCGGGACGGCGACGGCATCGCCTGCGACAGCTGACCTACCGCGCCTCCCGGCCCGGTGAACCCGGCCGGTCCTGGGGGGCGATGGGTTCTTCCTCTCGTGCGGGGGCAACCCGCGGCTCGGCCGGCGCATCCAGATATCTGCCGGCAGCCGCGTCACGCCCCCATCGACTGGAGCCCCCATGCGCACCCGCACGGGCCTCGCCGCCCTCTCCCTCGCCGTCTCCGCCATGGCCCTGACGGGCGCGTGCACGGAAGACCACCCGGGCCCCTCGCGCCCTCCCTCCTGGGAGGGGAAGGCGGAGCAGGAGGACGCGATGGAGCGGGCCGCGCGGGCGCTGAACGCCGCCGGGGCCGAGGGGGACGTGCGGGTCGACGAGGGGATGGAGGACCTGGATCGGGGCCTGGACAAGACCTTCGAGGCGAAGGGGGACCACCCCTACAGCCTCGACATCGCCTGCCAGGCGCCCACCGATCGCACGGTGACACTGACCCTCGCGCGGGGCGGCTCGCACAGCGAGTGGGAGGTGACGTGCGGCGACCGTGAGGCGGATCGGTTCAGTGTCCCCGCTGGCGGCCGCTTCACCGCCACGATCGCCTCGGCGGGCGAGGCGGGCGGGGCGGCCGACGGTCTCGTCCTGTGGCGGCTCAGCACCAGGCCCCCCGGCGACATGGAGGGGTGCGACGACGACATCAAGGGGTGCGAAAGCTGAGGACCGGCGCCCGGCCGAGAGGCACAGCGGGCAGACGAGTCGGGCTGTACGCCGGGTTCTGTACCCCGGGACCTCGCGGTCGTCGGGGCGACGGCCATCCATCTAGGACCGGCGTTGCCGCCGGTCTCGTGCGGTCTACCCGCGAACTCGGGCGGGCAGCCCTCGAACGTTCGCGCAGGGACACCGAGGTGTCCCCTTTTGACCTTGCTCCGGGTGGGGTTTACCGAGCCGCCTGAGTCACCTCAGGCGCTGGTGGTCTCTTACACCACCGTTTCACCCTTACCGAGGACCGAGGTCCCCGGCGGTCTGTTTTCTGTGGCACTGTCCCGCGGGTCACCCCGGGTGGCCGTTAGCCACCACCTTGCCCTGTGGAGCCCGGACGTTCCTCGGGAGGATCCGAGGATCCCCACGCGGCCGCCCGCCCGGCTCGTCTGCCGTGCCGACCATGCTACCTGGCATTCCGGGGCGGGCCGGTCAGAGGAAGGCCGCGCGGACGACGCCCGCGCGCTGCACCGGGCCCTGCGGCAGGCACTCGCCCTCACGCCGGGGCGAACAGCACCTTCGACCGTCCCGGATCCGCCTGGGTCAGCCTGACCCGCAGCCACTCCCCCAGCGGCAGCCGCGTCTCGGCGCCGCCCTCGATGCGGGCCACCACCGCGGGGCGTTCCAGGTGCACCGTGCCGACCGCCGGTTCGCGTTCCTTCACGTCGATCACGTACGCGTCGAAGAGCTCGCCGATCCGGCCGCTGAGCAGGGCCGCCTCGACGATGTCGACGCTCTCCCGCTCGACCGTGCCGGCGCGGCGCGCGCCCGAGGCCATCTCGGCGGGCAGGACGGCCAGGGCCGCCCGTACCCACTCCGGCGGCTCGTGCCCGGCCACCGCCGCCACGCACAGCTCTCCCGCGTACCGGTCGACGAGGCGCCGGAGCGGCGCCGTGCAGTGCGTGTACTCGTCGGCGACCGCCGCGTGCATGGCCGGAATCGGTACGTCGCCGTCGGTGAAGACGGTGTAGCCCGCACCGCGCAGCAGTGTCGTGCACTCCTGGAGGAACGCGGCGTGGCGCGGCTCGGTGGGGTCGAGGGAGCGGACCACGTCCGCGTACGAGACATGGTGCGGCCAGTCGACGCCGAGCGCCTGCGCGGAGCGGCGCAGGCGCGCGACGGCGCCGTCCGGGGCGGTGGGGAGCGTGCGCAGGATGCCGGTGCCCGCGGCGGTCATGAGGTCGGCGGCGGCCATGCCGGTGAGCAGCGAGATCTGCGCGTTCCAGCCGTCGGCGGGGAGCGGGGCGCGGTAGGCGAGCGAGTAGGTGTGGTCCCGCTCGATGATCTCCTGTTCGGGGACGTTGAGGGAGATCCCGCCGCGCTCCCCCTCCAGGCGCTCCCGGAGCGTGCCGATCTCGCGGAGCAGCGCGAGCGGTTCCTCGGCGACGCCGGCGTCGATACGGCGCTGCACGCCCGCGTAGTCGAGCTTGGCGCGGCTGCGGACGAGGGCCCGGCGCACGTCGGTGGCGACGCGCCGCCCCTCGGCGTCGAGGTCGATGCGCCAGAGGAGGGCGGGGCGTGGCTCGCCGGGGAGGAGGCTGGCGGCGCCCTCGGAGAGGACGGCGGGGTGGAGGGGGCTCTTGCCGTCGGGGAAGTAGAGGGTGAGGACGCGGCGGTGCGCCTCGGCGTCGAGCGCGCCGCCGGGCGTGATGAACGCGGCGACGTCGGCGATGGCGTAGTGCACGCGGTATCCGCCGCCCGCGCGGCGGGCGAGGTGCATCGCCTGGTCGAGGTCGGTCGACGCCGGCGGGTCGATCGTGAACATCGGCAGGTCGGTCGCGTCCTGCCCGGGCAGCCGGGGCGCCTTGGCCGCGGCCTCCGCCTCGGCCAGCACCCCGGCCGGAAACCCGTCCGGAACCCCCAGCTCGGTACGGAGGGCGCGCAGCGCGGCCCGCAACGGGGCCTCGGCTGCGCCGGTCACGCGAATGTGGCGGCGGGGCATGGACCGAGCGTAGGGCGGCGGCGGGGGCGCGGCACCCCGGGGGGGCGGGTACCCCGGGGGCGCGGCACCCCGGGGGCGGGTACCCGCCCGGTCCTCGGCCTCGCCGGGAGCCCGGCTCGCCTCGGCGCGCCGCGCGCCCGCCGGGGCCGCGGCACGTAGGTACGGGCCGGCATCCGGCCGGGTGCGGCACCGCTCGGCCTTCGGCGAGCCCGGTGCCTCAGCGCGAGCCCGGTGCCTCAGCGCGACCCGGGTACTCGGCCGGTGCGGGTGCGGCGCCCCGGCGCGCGGCGTCCTCTCACCCCATCCCCTGCCCCGGCGGCACCTTCACCGTCACCGTCACCGTCCGCGCCGACGGCGGCGCCGTGCTCTTTCGTACGACGAGACTCGTCGCGAGTTCCATCCGCGTCACCGACGGCTCGCCCGCCCGCAGGCGCAGCAGCATCTGGACCGCCTCCTCGCCCATCTCGCGCAGGGGCTGGTGGACCGTGGTGAGGGCGGGGCTGGACCAGCGGGCGATCATGACGTCGTCGTAGCCGACGACGGAGAGGTCCTCGGGGACGCGCAGGCCGCACACCCGGGCCGCCTCCATGACGCCGAGGGCCTGGAGGTCGCTGCCGGCGAAGACGGCGGTGGGGCGGTCGGGGAGCTGGAGGAGTTCCATCGCGCGGGCGTAGCCGCCCTCGACGTGGAAGTCGCCGAAGCGCACGAGGGACGCGTCGTGGTCCAGGCCGGCCATGTTGAGGGCGGAGCGGTAGCCGTCGAGGCGGGCGAGGGAGCACAGCATGTCCTCGGGGCCGGTGACGATGCCGATGCGCCGGTGGCCGAGGTCGACGAGGTGGCGGGTCGCGGCGACGCCGCCGGACCAGTTGGCCGAGCCCACGGACGGCACGTCCGGTTCGGGGTCGCCCGCCGGGTCGATGATCACGAAGGGGATCGAGCGCGCGCCGAGCTGCTGCTTGACGGCGTCGGGGAGCGAGGAGAACACCAGGATCACGCCGATCGGCCGCCGCTGGAGGACCCCTTCGATCCAGTCCGGCGCGGGCGCGTGCCGGGTGCCGCTCTCGGTGAGGACCACGCTCGCCTGCTGGGCCTTGGCGAGGTTCTCGACGCCCCGGATCAGCTCCATGGACCACACGCTGTCGAGCTCGTGGAAGACGAGTTCGATCAGCGGCGCCTCGCGGGCCGCCCGGGTGGTGCGCCGGTACGAGTGGGTCTCCAGGAGCCGTTCCACCCGCCCGCGGGTGGCCGGTGACACGTCCTGGCGGCCGTTGAGGACTTTCGAAACTGTCGAAAGCGACACCCCGGCCTTCTCCGCCACCTCCGCCAGCGTGATCCGCCTGTTCACCTCGCCATCTCGCATCCGAGCAGCATAGGCACCCCTCTCCGCCCCCAACCGCCCCCGAATAGTCACACTTTGATAACGCGTGACCGAAGGGTTGACCCGCTCGGCGGCCCGACCCTAGCGTCCCGGCCGACATGAAATTTCGGAAACCGGAGCGAAACACTTTCGAAAGGGAGCAGCTCATGGAACCGATGAAGCGACCGCGACGCGCGCAGTTCCTGAGAACCGCCGTCGTCGGTGGGGTCTCGCTCGCCATGGCCCTGTCCCTGGCGGCCTGCGGAGGCGGCTCCTCCGACTCGGCCGGCGGCGACGCGGACACGATCCACGTCCTGGTGTACGGCGACGCCACCAACAAGGTGGAGAAGCAGCTCGTCGACACCTTCAACAAGACGTCGAAGGTCAAGGCGGTCCTCGACACCATCCCCGGCGCCGACTACCAGACCAAGCTGCAGACGCTCATCAGCGGCAAGCAGGCGCCCGACGTGTTCTTCAACTGGGGCGGCGGCAGCATCAAGCCCTACGTCGACGCCGGCCTGCTCCTGCCGCTCGACGACTTCATCGCCAAGGACCCGGGCCTGAAGTCCAACTTCCTGCCCTCGGTCTTCAACACCGCGGTCGTCGACGGAAAGGCGTACGGCGTGCCGATGCGCGGCACCCAGCCCGTCCTGATGTTCCACAACAAGAAGGTCCTGGCCGAGGCCGGCATCACCGCCCCGCGCACCTGGGACGAGCTGCTCGCCGCCGTCAGGACGCTCAAGGCGAAGAAGATCACCCCGATCGCCCTCGGCGGCGGCGACCAGTGGCCCACCCAGATGTGGTTCCAGTACCTCTACGACCGCGTCGCCGGACCCGAGCTCTTCCAGAAGGCCGTGAACGGCGACAAGAGCGCCTGGGCGAGCCCCGACAGCAAGAAGGCCCTCGGCATGATCAGGGAACTGGTCGACGCCGGTGCCTTCGGCACCAACTACGACTCGGTCAAGTTCACCGACGGCGGCTCCCCCGCCCTGCTCGCCACCGGCAAGGCCGCCTTCGAGCTCATGGGCTCCTGGGAGTACTCCACCCTCCAGGACGCGCACCCGGACTTCGTGAAGACGGACCTCGGCTACGGCTCCTTCCCGACCGTCACCGGCGGCAAGGGCAGCCCGGACAACCTCGCCGGCAACACCAACAACTTCTACTCGGTCCTGAAGAAGACCAAGCACCCCGAGGCCGTCGCCGAGTTCCTCAAGCTCATGTACTCGGACGGCTTCGTCAAGGCCCAGCTCGGCATCGGCAACCTGCCCACCACGACCAACACCCCGGCGTTCCTGGACGGTTCCGCCAGCCCCGCGTACTCGAAGTACCAGTACGACCTGGTCGCCAAGGCCCCCGCCTTCCAGCTCTCCTGGGACCAGGCCTACCCGCCCGCCGCGTCCACCGCGATCCACCAGGCCGTCCAGCAGTTCTTCAACGGACAGTCGGACGCGGACGCCTTCATCGCCGCCATGCAGAGCCTGCCGGCGGCCTGACCCCGGGGACGCCTGACATGACAACCCAAGTGGGCCGCACCACCGCTGCGGGCCGCACCACCGCCGTGGGTCACAGCACCACCGTGGGCCGCACCAGCGCTGCCGGCCGCCCGGGCTTCGCCTGGGCGGCGCCCGCCGCAGTCTTCTTCGCCCTGTTCGCCCTCGTACCGCTCGTCCTGGTCGCCGTGCTCTCCTTCACCCGCTGGAACGGGCTCGGCTCCCCCGAGTTCGCCGGCCTGGAGAACTGGGACAAGCTGCTCGACGACCCGGTCATGGTGAAGAGCCTCTGGCTCAGCCTCCTGCTCACCGTCCTCGGCGTCGCCGTCCAGACCCCGATCAGCATCCTGCTCGGTGTCTGGGCGGCCGGCCGCCAGCGCAACCGCGCCGTCCTCTCCGCGATCTACTTCGTCCCGCTCCTGCTGTCCATCACCGCGGTCTCCGTGCTGTGGCGCGCCGTGCTCGACCCCAACTTCGGCGTGCCGTCACAGGCGAAGTGGCTGTTCGGCGACGGCAATCTGCTCGGCATGCAGGCCGGTGCCGTCGGCGTCCTCGTCTTCGTCAGCACCTGGCAGTTCACGCCGCTGCACACGCTGATCTACCAGGGCGCCGCCCGCGCCATACCGCACGTCCTCTACCAGGCCGCCCAGATCGACGGCGCGGGCACCGTCCGCCAGTTCTTCCACATCACCCTGCCGCAGCTGCGCAACAGCATCGTGACCTCGGTGATCCTCATGGTGGTCGGCGGACTCACCACCTTCGACACGGTGCTCATCCTCACCCAGGGCGGACCCGGCACCGACACCACCAACAGCGCGTACTACATGTACCAAAAGGGCTTCAAGAACTTCGACTTCGGCGCGGCCTCCGCCATCGCGCTGCTCCTCGTCCTCGTCGCCACCCTCGTCTCCCTGGTCATGGTCCGCCTGACCGGTTACGACAAGATGCGCAGCACCATGGAGGGCGTGTGATGCGACGATCCCTGCGAGCCCGCCCGATGGCCCGCCCCAACCACCTCGCCGGGTTCGGCTCGCTGCTCTGGCTGTTCGTGGTCGGCCTGCCGCTCTACATCATGCTGGTCGCCACCTTCCAGACCCGCGCCGACTACGCCGCCAACGGCCCGCTGTCCTTCCCCGAGCACATCACCCTCGACAACTACGTCAACGACCTGAGCGACGGCTTCGGGCAGTACTTCCTCAACACGCTGATCGTCACGGTCTGCGTGGTCGGCATCGTCGTGCTGCTCGTGCCACCGCTCGCGTACGCCATCGTCCGCAGCGACGGCAAGGCCTCCGGCCGGGTCTTCCGGCTGTTCCTGCTCGGCCTGGCGATCCCCTCCCAGGCCGTGATCGTCCCGATGTTCTACCTGATCAACGAGGCCGGTCTGTACGACAGTCTCGTCGGCGTCGTGCTGCCGACCGCCGCCTTCGCCATGCCCGTCTGCGCCCTGATCCTCACCGGCGTCATGCGGGACATCTCCCCCGAGCTCTACGAGGCGATGACGCTCGACGGGGCCTCCTCCTGGCGGATCTTCCTCCGGCTGGTCGTCCCGCTCTCCAAGGGCGGTCTGTCCACCATCGTCGTGTTCTCCTCGCTCCAGGCGTGGAACGGCTTCCTGTTCCCGCTCGTCCTCACCCAGTCCACGGAGAGCAAGGTCATCACCATGGGCCTGTACGACTTCCAGACGGAGCACGGTGTGGACATCCCCGCCCTCCTCGCCGCCGTGGTCCTCTCCATGCTTCCCGTCCTGTTCGTGTACCTGTTCGCCCGCCGCGCCCTGATCCAGGGCCTGATGGGAGTCGGAGGAAAGTGACCGTTCCCATGACCGACGACGTGACCGACGCCGTGACCGACGACATGACCGACGACATGACTTCCCGGGTCGACGCGCTGATCCGCGAGATGACCCTCAAGGAGAAGATCGCCCAGCTCTTCGGCGTCTGGGTCGGCGCCTCCGCCGAGGGCGCCGAAGTCGCCCCGTACCAGCACGACATGGAGGAGGCGGTCGACCTCGACGCGCTCCTTCCCGACGGTCTCGGCCAGCTCACCCGCCCCTTCGGCACCGCCCCCGTCGACCCCGCCCTCGGCGCCCTGTCCCTGATGCGGACCCAGGCCCGTATCGCCGCCTCGAACCGCTTCGGCATCCCGGCCCTCGCCCACGAGGAGTGCCTCGCGGGCTTCGCCGCCTGGGGCGCCACCGCCTATCCGGTCCCGCTGTCCTGGGGCGCCGCCTTCGACCCCGCGCTCGTACGGGAGATGGCCGCGGCCATCGGCCGGGACATGCGCGCGGTCGGCGTGCACCAGGGCCTCGCCCCCGTCCTCGACGTCGTCCGCGACGCGCGCTGGGGACGGGTCGAGGAGACCATCGGCGAGGACCCGTACCTGGTCGGGACCATCGCCACCGCCTACGTCCAGGGCCTGGAGTCCGCCGGGATCGTCGCCACCCTCAAGCACTTCGCCGGCTACTCCGCCTCCCGCGCGGGCCGCAACCTCGCCCCCGTCGCCATGGGCGCGCGCGAACGCGCGGACGTGATCCTGCCCCCGTTCGAGATGGCGGTACGGGAGAGCGGCGTCCGGTCCGTCATGCACGCCTACACCGACACCGACGGCATCCCCTCCGCCGCCGACGAGAGGCTGCTCACCGGGCTGCTCCGGGACACCTGGGGCTTCACCGGAACGGTGGTGGCCGACTACTTCGGCATCGCCTTCCTGAAGAACCTCCACGGCGTCGCCGGGTCGTACGGCGAGGCGGCCGGGACCGCGCTCGCCGCCGGCGTCGACGTCGAACTGCCCACCGTCCAGGCCTTCGGCGCCCCGCTCCTCGCCGCGGTCGAGGAGGGCGCCGTGCCCGAGGCGCTCGTCGACCGCGCGGTCCGGCGGGTGCTGCTGCAGAAGGCCGAGGTCGGGCTGCTCGACCCGGACTGGAGCCCGGTCCCGGCGGTGTTGCGCGACGCCGACATCCCGGACAAGCCCGGCCCGCTGCGGGGGACGGTCGACCTGGACCCGGCGGCCAACCGAGCGCTGGCCCGGCGCATCGCCGAACAGGCGGTCGTCCTGCTGCGCAACGACGGCACCCTGCCGCTCGCCCAGCCACCCGTTCCCCGCCGGATCGCGCTCATCGGCCCCAACGCCGAAGCCCCCACGGCCGTCCTCGGCTGCTACTCCTTCCCCGTCCATGTCGGCGCACAGCACCCCGAGCTGCCCCTGGGCATCGAACTCCCCACACTGCACGAGGCCTTGCGGGCGGAGTTCCCCGACGCCGAGATCCTCGTGGCGCCCGGGACCGGGATCGACGACTTCTCGGTGGACGGCTTCGCCGAGGCGGTAGCGCTAGCGCGCGACGCGGACCTCGTGATCGCGGCCCTCGGCGACCGCGCCGGGCTCTTCGGGCGCGGCACCAGCGGCGAGGGCTGCGACGCCGAGTCCCTCGTCCTCCCCGGGGCGCAGCAGGACCTGCTCGACGCGCTCCTCGACTCCGGTACGCCGGTCGTGACGGTGCTCGTCGCCGGCCGGCCGTACGCGCTCGGGCGCGCGGCCGACGAGTCCGCGGCCGTGCTGCAGTCCTTCTTCCCGGGCGAGGCCGGGACGGGCGCCCTCGCCGCCGTGCTCAGCGGCCGGGTCACGCCGAGCGGCCGGCTGCCGGTGAGCGTGCCGCGCCGGCCGGGCGCGCAGCCGTCCACGTACCTGGCCGCCCGGCTCGGCCAGAGCAGCGAGGTGTCCAGCATCGATCCGACGCCGGCGTTCGGCTTCGGGCACGGTCTGACGTACACGAGCTTCGCGTGGAGCGAGCTTGAGGTGGAGCGGGCCGAGGTGCCGACGGACGGCGCGTTCCGGCTCGCCTTCACCGTACGGAACACGGGCGGGCGCGCCGGCACCGAGGTCGTCCAGCTGTATCTGCACGACCCGGTGGCCTCCGTGGTGCAGCCCGTGCAGCGGCTCATCGGGTACGTACGCGTCGATCTGGCGCCCGGGGAGGGGCGGCGGGTGCACGTGGACGTCCCGGCGGACCTGGCCTCGTTCACCGGACGGGCGGGCGTGCGGATCGTGGAGCCGGGCGAGCTGGAGCTGCGGCTGAGCGCGTCGAGCACGGATCCGCGGCTGACCGCGCGGGTGACGCTGACCGGTCCGGTGCGGGAGCTGGACCATCTGCGGCGCCTGCACGCCGACTTCGGGATCCGGACCCTCTGAGGGAGGGGACGAGAAGAGGGCCGGCCCCTCTGAGCGGGGCCGGCTTCTTTCCTTCCCTTCCGTCCCTTCCTTCCCTTACGGGTCAGGCGGCGCTGCCCGTACCGCCGCCGCTGCCGCCGCTGCCACCGCCGGAGCCACCGGAGCCGTCGGGGGCGACGGCGCGGCCGGTCGTCGGCGAGATCATCCCGGCGCGCAGGTTCTTGCTCGCGAGGGTCTGCGCGATCCGCGGGATCGCGGCGAGCGTGTCGGCGGGCCAGTCGTGCATGAGGATCACCTGGCCGTCGGTCATCCGGCCGACCGCCTGGACGATCGCGTCGGCGCTCGCGTTGTTCCAGTCCTGCGAGTCGACGTCCCAGATGATCTCGCGCAGGCCGAACCCGGCCTCCGCCGTCCTGAGCGTCGCGTTCGTCTCCCCGTACGGCGGCCGGAACAGCGTGGGCGCCGCGACCCCGGCCGCGGTGATGGCCTGCTGGGTGCGCTGGATCTCCGCCTCCATCTGCGCCTGGGTCATCGTCGTCATGTGCGGGTGTGTGTAGCTGTGGTTCGCGATCCACATGCCGGCGTCGGCCTGGGCCTTGACCATGGCGGGGTCGGCGGCGGCGTGCGAGCCCTGGTTGAACATGGTGGCCCGCAGGCCGTTCCGCCGCAGCGCGTCGAGCAGCCGGCGCGTGGTCGCGGACGGCCCGTCGTCGAAGGTGAGCGCGACGTATCCGCCGGAGCAGGAGGTGTCACCGTCGCCGAGCCTGGATTTCCACATGGTGTCGCTTCCTCCTCGGGTGCGCCGGCGTCATCACATATCAACACTTTCGACACGGGGGACGAAACCTTCGTGACGCGGGAAGAGAGACCGCTTTCGACCGGCCGGGGCGGAAGCACCTCGTACGCTGGCTCCCTGGGGCCGCACCCCCACCCCGTACGTACGAAGGAGAACCGCCGTGCTCGTCCTGTTGCCGCCCTCCGAAGGAAAGGCCTCCTCGGGGCGCGGGGCGCCGGTCAAGCCGGAAGGCCTTTCGCTGCCGGGGCTCGCGGAGGCGCGGGCGGCCGTGCTCGACGAGCTGGTCGAGCTGTGCGCCGCCGACGAGGAGAAGGCGCGCGAGGTGCTCGGTCTGAGCGAGGGGCTGCGCGGCGAGATCGCCAAGAACACCGAGCTGCGGACGGCCGGCGCGCGGCCCGCCGGGGAGATCTACACCGGCGTCCTCTACGACGCCCTCGGCCTGGCCACGCTCGACGCGGCCGCCCGCAGACGCGCCGGGCGCTCGCTGCTCGTCTTCTCCGGGCTGTGGGGCGCGGTCCGGGTGACGGACCGGATTCCCTCGTACCGCTGCTCGATGGGCGTGAAGCTGCCGGGCCTCGGCGCGCTCGGCGCGCACTGGCGCGGGGCGATGGCCTCGGTGCTGCCAGAGGCGGCGGGCGACGGCCTGGTCCTGGACCTGCGTTCGGCAGCGTACGCGGCGGCGTGGAAGCCGAAGGGCGAGGTGGCGGCGCGGACGGCGACGGTGCGGGTGCTGCACGCGCCGACCCGGAAGGTGGTCAGCCACTTCAACAAGGCGACGAAGGGCCGGATCGTGCGGAGCCTGCTTGAGGCGGGCGCGGCACCGGGCGGGGTGCCGGAGCTGGTGGAGGCGCTGCGCGACCTCGGGTATGTGGTGGAGGAGGGCGGGAAGCCGGGCGCGCTCGACGTCCTGGTCGACGAGATCCACTGACGCGGCTCTTCATACAGGGCTGCGTTGCAGCATGCGCAACGCTCGTTGCGTGGTCTGCCTGCCGTCGGCAGGATGGGGCGCATGACGAGCGTGCTCGATCTTGCCTCCACCGCCGCCGCCTCGGCCGCCCCTGTCGTCCCGGTCGTCGTGATCGAGGACGTGGCCGACGCCGTGCCGCTGGCCCGGGCCCTGGTGGCCGGCGGGCTCCCGCTGATCGAGGTGACCCTGCGCACTCCGGCCGCGCTCGACGCGATCCGCGCGATCGGCGAGGAGGTGCCGGAAGCGGTCGTCGGCGCGGGCACGGTCGTCTCGACGGCCGGCGTCGCGAACGCGGCCGCCGCGGGCGCCCGCTTCCTGGTGAGCCCCGGCTGGACCGGGGGCCTGATCGACGCGATGCGGGGCTCGGGCGTGCCGTTCCTGCCGGGCGTGTCGACGACCTCGGAGGTCGTGGCGCTGCTCGAACGCGGGGTGACGGACCTGAAGTTCTTCCCGGCGGAGGCGGCGGGCGGCGTCCCGTACCTCAGATCCCTCGCGGGCCCGCTCCCCCAGGCCCGCTTCTGCCCGACCGGCGGCATCTCGCTCGCCTCGGCCCCGTCGTACCTCGCCCTGCCGAACGTCGCCTGCGTCGGCGGTACGTGGATGCTGCCCGCCGACGCCCTCGCGGCCCGGGACTGGGCGCGGGTCGAGTCGCTCGCGCGCGAGGCGGCGGGGCTGGCGGGCGCCCGCCCCTAGGGGTGTCTGACAAACCCCGCCCGGCACGCGACGCCCGGCACGCACACGCGCTGCTTCCCCTCGGCCCTGGCGGGCCTGGGGAGGCCCCATGCCGGAGTCATCCAAGTACGTCCAGTACGCGGATGATCCTCCGCCTTGAGCCTGCACGCACCGGACGCCGCGCGCCCCGCCATGCGGGCGGACGACGCTATGTGTCAGACACGGCCTAGGGGGTGTCCGGGTCGCTCCTCCTGCGGAAGGCCACCCGGGTGTGGTCGCCGATCGGCCGGTAACCGAGGCGCTGGTAGAGGGCGTTGCTGGTCGGGTTCGCCAGGTCGGTGAAGAGCAGCACCTGTTCGGCGCCCGCCGCGGCGGCGGCGCCACTGGCCTCGGCGGTCACGGCTCCGGCGTAACCCCGGGCCCGGTGGGCGGGCGGGGTGTAGACGAGCGAGACGCGGGACTGGCCGGCGGCGGGCCGCGAGAAGCCCGCCATCGCGACGGGCGCGCCGTCCTCCTCGTGCCAGAGGAGGAACCGGCTCTCGCCGACCATGGCCTCGACCTGCGCGGAGTAGTCCGCGTCGGGGTCCTCCCCGACGTCCCGGGCGTACGCGCACATCCAGTCGAGGAGCAGCGGTACGTCTCCGGGGCCGGCGGCCCGGGCGGCGCCGCGCGGCGCGGGCCGCGGCGGGGTGAGCGTGCCGAGCCGGAACAGACGCAGGCTCAGCACGGCGCGCGGCTCCCGTCCGGTGGCCGCGGCGAACGGCCCCGCGAACGCCTCGACCGTCCCGGCCTCCCCGCGCGCCTCGCGCACCTCGTGCCCGCGCTCGGGCAGCGCGCGGGCCAGCGCGCCCGGAAGCGCCCGGGCGGCGGCGTCCGCCATCACCCCGAGCACGAGCATCCCGCCCCCGCCGCCGCTCCCGCTCCCGCCCACCAGCAGACAGACCCCACCGACCAGTCCCTCCGCCCTCCACCAGCCCCGGATGCCGGGCGGCCCGTCGAGCAGAGTGAGCACCCCCGTGTTCCGCGCCGGTTCGGCGTCCACGTACGCCCGGACGGCGGCCGGAAGGCCCGCCGCTTCGGCGGTGAAGTGCCAGCTCATGCGCCGATGTTGGTACGGCGGGGGGGCCTGGGTCCAGCGCTTTTCGCACGGGCCTCGGGGGGCCGGCCCGGCCCGGTGGACCGAGGCCGGACGGGCCTCGGAGTCCTGGCGCCTGGGGCCTCCCCGGGGCCGCCGGGGCCCGCCGGGGCGTGGGGGCACCTCGGCCGCCAGGGCCGAGGGGCCGGGCCCGACCGTGATCCGCGGACCGAGGCAGCCCTACCGCAGGTGGGAGGTGTCGTTGAAGAGGCGTACGGACGCGTTGCCGTCCGCGTAGTAGGCCACCGCCGAGATCGAGGCGGCGGACAGTTCCATCCGGAACAGCGACTCCGGCGGGGCGCCGAGGGCGAGCCGGACCAGGGTCTTGATGGGCGTCACGTGGGTGACGAGCAGCACCGTGCGGCCCGCGTGCGCGGCGGCCAGCCGGTCCCGGGTGGTGGCGACCCGGCGCGCCACGGTCGCGAAGCTCTCGCCGCCGCCGGTCGGCGCGGCCTTCGGCGAGGCCAGCCACGCGTCCAGGTCGTCCTTGTACCGCTCCCGCACCTCGGCGAAGGTCAGCCCCTCCCAGGCCCCGAAGTCGGTCTCCCGCAGCCCGTGCTCGATCCGCACGTCCAGGCCCAGGCGGGCGGCGACCGCCTGCGCGGTCTGCACACAGCGGGTCAGCGGCGAACTGACGATCTCCTGCACGGTCCCGCGCGCGGCCAGCGCCGCCGCGACGGCCTCCGCCTGCCGCAGCCCGGCCGTCGACAGTTCGGGGTCGGACCCCCCGCTCCCCGAGAACCGCTTCTCGGGCGTCAGCGCCGTCTCCCCGTGCCGCAACAGCACGAACGTCGCCGGCGCCCCCATGTCGGGCGCGGACCAGCCGGGGGTGGTGGGGGCGGGGGCCTGGGCGGCCGGTGTCCCTGCCGCCGTTCCCGCGCCCGCGCCCTCGGCCGTGCCGGCCGCCGTGCCAAGCCCGCCGGCGCCCGGGCCCGGAGCCGTAGCGGCACCGGCCGCGCGGCCCGCCGTCGGAACCCCCGCCTCGGGCAGCTCCGCGCCCTGCGCCTGAGGCGTCGCCCCACCGACAGCGCCTGCGCCACCGGCCTCGGGACCCGCCGCCCCGACCGTACCTGCGCCACCGGCCTCGCGGCCCGCCGCCCCAGCCGTACCTGCGCCACCAGCCTCAGGACCCGGCGCCCCGACCGTACCTGCGCCACCGACCGCGCCTGCGCCACCGGCCTCAGGACCCGGCGCCCCGGCCGCGCCAGCGGCAGCGGCCTCGCGGGCCGCATGGCCCGTCGGGGCCCGGCGGCCCGCCTCCGCCTCGAAGTCGCCGCTCGCGGCCGCCTCTCGGTCGGCCTCCGCCGCTGCCGAGAGCGACGCGCGGGCCTGGGCCGCGAGGGTCTCGTCGGGGGCGAACAGTCCCTCGGGCTCCGGCACAGGGCGAACACCGGCACCCGCGCCCGCCAGAGCGGCCCTGGCCCGGGCCGCGCCCGCCGTCGCGTCGCCCGCGGCCGCACGCGCCGCCGCGAGGTCGGCCGCGTGGTCGACGGCCGCGGCCGAGACGGACGGGGACCACTGCTCGCCGCGCCGCCCCGCGTCCATCGCCTCGTTGGCGAGCCGGTCCGCGTGCTTGTTGCGCTCGCGCGGGATCCACTCGTAGCGCACACGGCCCGCCGGGAAGACCCGGGCGGCCTCGGCGGCCAGGGGCTTCATGTCGGGGTGCTTGATCTTCCAGCGGCCGGACATCTGCTCGACGACCAGCTTGGAGTCCATGCGGACATGCACGGCGGCGTCCGGGAAGAGCTCCAGGGCCGCCCGCAGGCCGGCCACCAGGCCCTTGTACTCGGCCACGTTGTTCGTCGCGACGCCGATGTACTCGGCGCGCTCCGCGAGCGTCTCGCCCGTCGCCGGATCCAGGACCACGGCGCCGTAACCGGCGGGTCCCGGGTTGCCCCGGGAACCCCCGTCGGCCTCGACGATCAGCTCACGCACCCCGCCGCCGCCCGTGCTCATTACAGACCGGACTCCGACGTACGGACCAGGATCCGGCGGCAGTTCTCGCAGCGCACGACCGCGTCGGCGGCCGCCGCCCGCACCTCGTTGAGCTCGGTGATGTTGAGCTCGATGTGGCAGCCCTCGCACTTGCGCTGGTACAGCCGGGCCGCGCCGACGCCGCCCTGCTGCTCGCGCAGCTTCTCGTACAGCTTCAGCAGGTCGGCCGGGACGGAACCGGCCACCAGCTCGCGCTCCTTGGCGACGGTCGCGGACTCGGCGTCCAGCTCGGCCTGGGCGGCGTCGCGGCGGGCGACCGCGTCGTCGGCCTTGGCCTGGACGGCGGAGACCCGGCCGGTCAGCTCGGTGACCCGCTCCTGCGCGGACTCACGGCGCTCCATGACCTCCAGGACGATCTCCTCGAGGTCGCCCTGGCGCTTGGCGAGCGAGGTGATCTCGCGCTGGAGGTTCTCCAGGTCCTTCGGGGAGGACACGGCACCGGAGTCGAGGCGCTGCTGGTCGCGGGTGGCGCGCTGGCGCACCTGGTCCACGTCCTGCTCCGCCTTGGTCTGCTCGCGGGCGCAGTCGCTCTCCTCGGTCTGCGCGGCGACGAGCAGGTCGCGCAGCTGGGTGAGGTCCTTGTTCAGCGACTCGATCTCGGCGTGCTCGGGCAGCGACTTGCGCTTGTGCGCGATCTGCTGGAGGCGCACGTCAAGGGCCTGGACGTCGAGGAGTCGGATCTGGTCGGCGGGCGCGGCGTTCAGTTGGGGGCTCCAGAAGAGGTGTGGTGGGAGGACCAGGGGTCGGTGACCGTCGTCGAGACATGGACCCGGAGGTCCCAGCCGTGACGGTCGGAGATCGTGTCGAGCTGGGCGGCGGCCTGCTCGCACCAGGGCCACTCGGTGGCCCAGTGAGCGGCGTCGACGAGCCCGAGGGGGCCCGACAGCGTCGAGTGCTGGGTGGCCTCGGAGGCCGGGTGGTGGCGCAGGTCGGCGGTGAGGAACGCGTCCACACCGGCGGCCCGCACGGCGCCGAAGAGGCTGTCGCCGGAGCCGCCGCTGACGGCGACCCGGCGCAGCGGCATGTCCGGGTCGCCGGCGACCCGGATGCCCTGCGCGGTGGCGGGCAGCCGCTTGGCGGCCCGCGCCGCGAACTCGGCCAGGGTCTCGGGCTGGTCCAGCTCGCAGATCCGGCCGAGCCCGTTCTCCGGGACCAGGGGTCCGGTGACGCGCAGGTCGAGGGCGCCGGCGAGGGCGTCGGAGACACCGGGGTCGGCGGTGTCGGCGTTGGTGTGCGCCACGTGCAGGGCGATGTCGTGCTTGATCAGGGTGTGCACGACCCGGCCCTTGAAGTGGGAGGCGGCGACGGTGGTGGTGCCGCGCAGATAGAGCGGGTGGTGGGTGACGATCAGGTCGGCGCCGAGGCGGATCGCCTCCTCGGCGATCTCCTGGACGGGGTCGACCGCGAACAGGACACGGGTGACCTCGGCGTCGGGGTCGCCGCAGACCGTGCCGACGGCGTCCCACGACTCGGCTCGCTCCGGTGGCCAGAGGGCGTCGAGCTCGGCGATGACTTCAGAGAGACGGGGCACGGAGGAAAGGCTACCTGTCCCCCGCGCCCCGCCGTTCTGGCCTGTGGACAACCCGCTCTGTGAACCACCCTGGCCTTGTGGACAACCCGGTCCCACGAACGGGCCCGGTCCTGCGGATCCAGGTACTACTTCTTCACCAGGTCCGCGCGCAGGTCGTCGAGCACGCTGTTCGCCGCCGTCACGCCCAGGCCCAGGTACCAGGTCTCGTCCGGCACGTCCTTGGCCTGGCCGGCCCTGACCGCCTTGAGGTTCTTCCAGAGCGGGTTGGCCCGGGCGGTGTCGCGCTTGGTCGCCTTGGGGTCGCCGTACACGCCGGTGAAGATCCAGTCGCCGTCGGCCTGGTCGATCTTCTCCGGGCTGACCTCGACGGCGAGGTCGTTCACCTGCTGGTTCACCGGCCGCGGCAGGCCGGCGTCGTCCAGGATGGTGCCGATGAAGGAGGCCTTCGCGTAGAGGCGGATCTTGCCCGGGAGGTAGCGGACCATAGAGACAGTCGGCTTGTTCGGGCCGATGTCCGTACCCAGCTGCCGCGCCTTCGTCTCGTACGCCGCGAGCTTCGCCTTCGCCTCGGCGGTCCTGTCCAGCGCGGCAGCGTTGAGCAGGTAGTTCTCCTTCCAGGTGAAGCCGGGGCGGATGGAGAAGACGGTCGGCGCGATCTTCGACAGCTCGTCGTACTTGTCGGCGGCGCGCAGCTGGCTGCCGAGGATGAGGTCGGGCTGGAGGTTGGCGATGGCCTCCAGGTTGAGGTTGTTGATGGTGCCGACGGACTTGGGCTGCCCGGCGTCCTTCTTCAGGTAGCCGGGGATGCCGTCGTCGCCCTCGGAGGGGGCGTAGCCGACGGGCTTGATGCCGAGGGAGACCACGTTGTCGAACTCGCCGACGTCGAGGACGACGACCCGCTTGGGCGCGGCCTTGAGCTCGGTGGTGCCGAGCGCGTGGGTGAGGGTGCGCGGGAACTGGCCGGGCTTGGCGTCGGTGCCCATGGCGGCGGTCCTGGCGGCGGCGTCGCCGAAGTCCTTGCCGCCGACGGCGACGTCCTTCTTCTTGCCGCTCTCGTCCTTCTTGGCGCCGTCCGAGCCGCCCGAGCCGCCCGAGGAGCCGGCACCGCCTCCGCAGGCCGCGAGAAAGAGCGCGGCGGCGACGCCGAGGGCGGCGGCTGCGGTGCCGCGGCTGGCGGGACGGCGAAGGGACATGGCGGGTCTCCGGTCTCCTGTACGCGTACGGGGTGGGCGGCGCCACCGCGTGAACGGCAGCAGGCGACCCGTCGATGGAGTCCCAGCCTCCACTTAGGGTCGCCTTACCTTACCTACCTCTGACCCCACCGGCACACCCCGCCCCCGGCGTTCGACGGATCCCCGGAACCGCCACCCATTGGGGTGAAGTGAGGTGACTCGTGTTGTTCGGCTGGAAGTGCGAAAACTAGCTTCGTAGCCGGAGGTGACGATCCGATGACAGCCTGTGCCATCGAAGCCCCCGCCGCGGACGGTGACGCGGTGTGGCCCACGGGATTCACGATCACCGCGAACGGCGCCTACGCGGCGCGGCTCGCCGGGACCGGCGACGCCCTGTTCGTGGAGCGCTGGACCCTGGACGGCCCCGAGCCCTACGCCGTACCCCTGCCGCTCGCCCAGCCCGAGGAGCCCGGCGCGATGCTGGCGCCGCTGGCGGACGGACGGGTCCTCATCGGCCGCGCCGTCGACGGGCGCCGCCACACGTTCTCGCTGCTGTACCCCACAGGACCGGACACCGGCGAGCTCTCCCTCGGCTCCGTCGAGGCCCCCGCCCCCGGCACCCTGACCCTGCTGCCGCCCTCCCCCGACGGCATCTGCGCCTACGCGATGTGCGTCGGGGCGGACACCACCACGGGGGCGGTCACCACCACGCTGTGGCTGGTCGCGGGCGGCGCCTTCGGCCCGGAGAAGGTCGCCGAGATCCGCGGCCGCTGCTCGGGCGGGGTGTGGCTGGACCGTACGGGCCGGATGCTCGCGCTCGACCGGCAGCTCGACGGCGGCCCGGTCAAGGCCGTCGCGATCGACCTGGAGCGCGGTGGCGAGGTCACGCCACTGCTCCAGATCACCGAGGACAGCGACGACCGGCTGCTGCTCGCCGACCCCGACAGCGGCCTGCTCCTGCTCCGCTCCGACGCGCCCTCGCCCGGTCACGAGCGGCTCGGCTGGGGAGTACTCGGCAGCCTGCTGCCGGTGCGCTTCCCCGAGTGCCTGCGGCTCGACGACGCGGCGGTGACGCCGTTCGCCGTCCAGCCGGGGCAGGTCCTGATGCCGGAGAGCTGCGGCGTCGCCCTGCGGATCGACGCGGCGGCCGGCAGCTGGGTGGGCCTGTGGCGGCCCTCCTCGCGCCGGATGCACCAGCTCGCCGCCCCCGTGGGCTGGCTGGCCGGTACGGGCCTGTGGACGGCCTCCGGCGTGCTCCGCCTCCCGTACGCGACCCCCGCCGCGCCCTGCGGCCTCGCCGCCCTGGAGGAGCCGGCCGAGCCGGAGCCGGAACCGGAACCGGTGGCCCCGGCGGCCAACGCCGAGGCGAAGGTGTGCCGGCCCGTGCCACTCCGGGAGGCGCCGCTGACGGACCGTAGACAAGCGGACCGAACGGGCTGACTAGACTCTCCGAGCCGCATCAGCAAGAGCGACGTTTACGGGGTGAGTTCCACATGAGCGACACGCATCCGCAGGACCACGACAACTCGGGCAGGCACCGTGGACCGGCCGCACCGGCGGAGGACTCCTCGTCCTCCCCGCACGGCCGCCACCGGCGCGAACCCGAGGCGCAGTGAACGAACGGTGAGCAGGTGAACGGCCCCCGGACGACGAGTCCAGGGGCCGTTCACGTTCCCCCGCCACACCCCCATGGGGTCGGTTCGCCGACGGACGCGTCAGCCCTTCTTCAGGCCGAGCACCTCCGCCGCCGCGAAGGTCTCCCCGGCCGGGCGGCCCGCGTAGTGCGGGGTGAGCAGCCCGTCCAGTTCCTCGTACGTGAAGACGTCCTTGGCCGTGTCGAACTTGGCGGCCACCCTGGGCCGGTCCACGACCGCCACCATGCCACCGTGCACCACCAGCAGCTGCCCGTTGACACCGGCCGCCGCCGGGGAGGCGAGGTAGCCGACGAGCGGCGCCACGTGCTCCGGCGACAGCGGGTCGAGCTCGTCCTCGGCGGTCGGATGACCGAAGCCGGCGAACACGTCTTCGGTCATCCGGGTGCGGGCGCGCGGGCAGATGGCGTTGGCGGTGACCCCGTACTTCGCGAGGGCGAGCGCCGTGGAGGTGGTCAGGCCGACGATGCCGCCCTTGGCGGCCGCGTAGTTGGGCTGACCGGCCGAACCGGCGAGGAAGGCCTCGGAGGACGTGTTGACGATCCGACCGTAGACGCCGGTCTCGCCCGCCTTGGCCCGGGCCCGCCAGTGCGCGGCGGCGAAGTGGGTGGTGTTGAAGTGGCCCTTGAGGTGGACCCGGATGACCGAGTCCCACTCGTCCTCGCTCATCGAGAAGACCATCCGGTCGCGCAGGATGCCCGCGTTGTTGACCAGGACGTCCAGCATCCCGAACTCGGCCACGGCCAGGTCGACCAGGCCGCGCGCGGTCTCGAAGTCGGCGACGTCGCCGAGGTGGGCGACGGCCCGGCCGCCCGCCGCGCGGATCTCCGCGGCGACCTCCTCGGCGGGCGCCGCCGAGGCCGCGCCGGAGCCGTCCCGGCCGGGCTGCCCGTAGTCGTTGACGACCACGGCCGCGCCGAGCCGGGCCAGTTCCAGGGCCTCGGCCCGGCCGAGGCCGCGGCCGGCGCCGGTGACGATCGCGCTCAGCCCCTCAAGAGGCGGTGACGTGGGCAGTGACATGGGTCGGAGTCCTCTCTCAGATCACGATGCTCAGATCTCGACGGGGATCTCGGTGCTCAGATCTCGATGGGGATCTCGGTGCTCAGATCTCGATGCAGGTGCGCAGCGCCGCACCCGTCCGCATCTGCTCCAGCGCGTCGTTGATCCCGGCGAGGGGCACCCGGTGGGTGATCAGCGACGCCAGGTCGATGCGGCCGGCCCGCCAGAGCGCGATGGTCCGTTCGTACGAGCGGAGCACGTCACCGCCGCCGTACATGGACGGCAGGATCCGCTTCTCGTCGAAGAACAGCTCGAACATGTTGAGCTGAAGGAAGTCGTCGAGCGCGCCCGCGCCGACCACGCAGAGCGTGCCGCCGCGCCGGGTGGTCTCGTACGCCGTCCGCGCGGTGGCGGACTTCCCCACGACCTCGAAGACGTAGTCGAAGCCCTCGCCGCCCGTGATCCGCTGCTTGGCGTCGGCGAGCGCGTCGGGCGCGACGGCCTCGGTGGCGCCGAAGCGGAGCGCGGCCTCGCGGCGCGACCCGACCGGGTCGACGGCAACGATCTGGGCGGCGCCCTGGAGCCTGGCGCCCTGGATCGCGGAGATGCCGACGCCGCCGCAGCCGATCACGGCGACCGACGAACCGGCCTCCACTTGCGCGGTGTTGATGGCCGCGCCGAGGCCGGTGGTGACGCCGCAGCCGATGAGCGCGGCGATGTCGAAGGGCACGTCGTCCGGGATCGGGACGGCGCAGCCGGCGTCGACGACGACCTCCTCGGCGAAGGTGCCGGTGCCGGCGAAGCCGAAGACGTCGGCGGAGGCGTTGGCGGACGCTGCGGCGGAGGCGCCGCCGGAGCGCCTGAAGTTGGGGGTGCCGGCGTTCATGAAGCCGGCCAGGCAGAGCTGGGTCTGGCCGCGCTTGCAGGCGGGGCAGGCGCCGCAGGCGGGCAGCCAGCACAGCAGCACCCGCTGCCCGACGCTCAGTCCGGTGACGCCGTCGCCGACGTCGAGGATCTCACCGGCGCCCTCGTGCCCGGGGACGAAGGGCGCGGGCTGCGGGAGGACGCCGCTCATGGCGGAGACGTCGGAGTGGCACAGGCCGGTGGCCCGGATCCGGATCCGCACCTTGCCGGGGCCGAAGCCCACCGCCTCGACGTCGTCGAGGACTTCGAGTTTGTCCTGGCCGATCTCGTGCAGTACGGCTGCGCGCATGGTGCGGCTCCCCTCAGGAGGTCAGGCGGTCAGGCGGTCACGCGGTCAGGCAGTCACGTGATCAGGAGTGGTCCACGACGGTGTCGGCGAGTACGGGCGCGTCGTCCCGCTCCACGGCGGAGACGGCGACCTGGACGGTGTGGTCGTCCGTGCGCCACATCCGGATCCGCAGGGTCTCGCCCGGGAAGACGATCCCGGCGAAGCGGGTGCGGTAGCCGCGGACGCGGGTGACGTCCCCGCCGAGGAGGGTGTCGACGACCGCCTTGAGGGTCATGCCGTACGAGCAGAGCCCGTGCAGGATCGGCCGGTCGAAGCCCGCGAGCTTGGCGAACTCGGGGTCGGCGTGGAGCGGGTTCCAGTCGCCGGACAGGCGGTAGAGCAGGGCCTGTTCCTCGCGGACGGGCCGCTCGGCGGTGGCGTCGGAGGCGCGCTCGGGGACCTCCAGGCGTTCGGACGGCCCGCGGTCGCCGCCCCAGCCGCCCTCCCCGCGTACGAAGATCTGGGCGTCGCTGGTCCACAGCGGCCCGTCGGCGTCGGCCGCCTCGGCGCGCAGCACCAGGACGGCGGCCTTGCCCTTGTCGTACACGGCGGCGACGCGGGAGGTGGACACCGCCCGGCCGGCGACGGGCAGGGGGCGGTGCACGGTGATGGACTGGCCGCCGTGCAAGACGGCGGCGAGGTCGATGTCGATGCCGGGGGCGGAGAGTCCGCCGACGACACCCATGCCGGCGCCGGCGACGGTGGCGAAGCTGGGCAGCACGTGCAGCCGGGATTCGAGGGTGTAGCGCAGCTCGTCGGGGTCGGTCGCGGGGACGCCCGCGCCGAGGCCGAGGTGGTAGAGCTGCACGTCCTTGTGGTCCCAGGCGATCTCCGCGCTACGGGGCTCGGCGGCGACCGCCTCGACGGCGTCAATGGGCATCGCGTCGCTACTCCTTGTGGCAGGTGGAGACCTCGGCGCGGTCGTCCGCACCGTCGACCGCACCGAGGCCGTGCGGGGCGCGTGTTCTAGAACGCGTTCTAGAACGGCGAACCCATGTATAGCCGAGGGGTGGGGAGTTGGGAACCCTGCTGACGGCATGTCAGATACCGGGGCTCCGGACCTCCAGACCTCCGGATCCGGAGCTCCGGAGCCGACCCAGGACATTTGTCACGGCCAGGTCCGTACGCCTGAGCCTGCCCGGCCCCCGCCCCCGCTCCGTAACGTCGTGGTCATGAAGACAACAACGGGGGCCGGTACGACAGGCGCGGCAGACACGACGGCGGTCGCCTTCACCGGAGTCACCAAGACCTTCGGCGCGGTCCGCGCCGTCGACGGCATCGACCTCGGCATCCGCCGCGGCGAGACCGTCGCCCTGCTCGGCCGCAACGGCGCAGGCAAGTCCACCGCCATCAACCTCCTCCTCGGCCTCGACGAGCCCGACAGCGGCCGGGTCCGCCTCTTCGGCGACGCGCCGGCCCGCGCCGTCGAGGCCGGGCGGATCGGCGCGATGCTCCAGGACGCCCGCCCGGTCTCCCGGGTCACCGTCCGCGAGCTGCTCGATTTCGTCGCCCGCACCTATCCGCGGCCGATGCCCGTGGCCGAGGCGCTCGGCCACGCCGGGCTCACCGACCTCGCGGGCCGCCGGGTCGACCGGCTGTCCGGCGGCCAGGCCCAGCGGGTGCGGTTCGCGATCGCGCTGGCGGGCAACCCCGAGCTGATCGTGCTCGACGAGCCGACCGCCGCGCTCGACGTCGAGGCCCGCGAGGCCTTCTGGGACTCGATGCGCGGCTACGCCCGGCGCGGCAACACGGTCCTCTTCTCCACCCACTACCTGGAGGAGGCCGACGCCAACGCCGACCGGATCGTGGTCGTCGACTCCGGGCGGATCCTCGCCGACGGCACCGCCGAGCAGCTGAAGCGGGCCGCGGGCGGCACCACGGTCTCCTTCGACCTGGCGGGGCACCCCAGCGAGGGCCTGACCGCGCTGCCCGGCGTCACCTCCGTCGAGATCCACGGCGACCGCGCGCTGCTGCGCAGCACGGGCTCGGACGCCACGGTCCGCGCGCTCGCCGCGCAGGACCTGATCAGGGGCCTGGAGGTCGCCCCGGTCTCCCTCAACGAGGCCTTCCTGAACCTGACCCGTACGCCCCGCGGCACCCCCGCCCGTACGGCCGACTCCCTGGAGATGTCCCGATGATCACCGCGTACGTCCGCCTCGAAGTCCGCCGCACCCTGCGCGAGCCCGGTTTCGTCATCTCCAGCGTCGCCGTACCCGTGTTGATGTACCTGCTCTTCACCAACCTCCTCGGGGACGACGACACGGCCTACCGCACCGCCGCCATGGTCGGGATGGCGGCGTACGGGGCGCTCGGCGCCGCCCTGTCCGTCGGAACGGGCGTCGCCGAGGACAAGTCCACCGGCTGGCTGCGCCAGCTGCGGGTCACCCCGATGACGCCCCGCCAGGTGGTCACGGGCCGCGCCCTGACCGGCACGGTCGTCGTCCTCCCCGCCATCGTCGCCGTGCTGCTCGCGGGCGGGCTCGTCAACGGTGTACGGCTCGACGCCTGGCAGTGGGCGGCGGTGTCCGTCGCCCTGTGGGCCGGCTCGATACCCTTCACCCTCCTCGGCCTGGGCAACGGCTACCGCCTCTCCGCCCAGACGACGGGCGTCGTCAACGTGGCCTGCAACCTGGGCCTCGCGGTGGTCGGCGGCCTGTGGTTCCCCGTCGAACTCTTCCCGCGCTGGCTGGCCACCGTCTCCTCGTACACTCCGACCAACCGCTTCTCCGAGCTCGGCCGCGCGACGGCGGAGGGCTCACTGCCGGGCGCGACGGCGGTCGCGGTGCTCGCGGCCTGGGCGGCGGTTTTCGGCGCGTACGCGGCGGTCTCGTACCGTCGTTCCGCACGGGCGGCGTGAACGGGCGGAATGATCCTGGGGGGTACGGAGCGATGCGGACGTTCTTTCGGCGCCGGGTCGAACGGTCACGGGAGCGAGGACCGAGCGGGCTGAGCCTGCTGCCGTGGATGCTCATGAGCCTGGGCGCGCTCTCCCACCTCATCCAGGGCGAGGCCGCGAACCCCTGGCTGGGCAGCCTCGGTCTGCTGGCCTTCAACACCGTCTACATCGCGATCGTCTTCCGGGCCTTCGACCGCCGCCGCGAGACCCCGCTCACCCGGGGACTGCTCGGCGCCCTCGGCGCCCTCGCCTTCGCGCTCGCGATCGGCTACGGACGGGAGTGGCTGCTCCTCTTTCCGCTGCTGGGCCTCGCGGTCGGTTCGGTGGTGCGAAGCCCCAGGCTGATGCCCCTGATCGCCCTGCCGCTGTGCGCGGCGGTCGGCGTGGTGACCGTCTGGCGGGACTCCTGGACGTCCTTCGGTGTCGTGTACGGCACGTTCATCTCGATCGCGGTCACCTCGGCGATCCTCGCCCTGAACAGCACCGTGCTCGAACTGCGCGCGACCCGCGAGGAACTGGCCCGTACGGCGGTCGAGAAGGAACGCCTCCGCTTCTCGCGCGACCTGCACGATCTGCTCGGCCACACCCTGTCCGTCATCGTGGTGAAGGCGGAGGCGGCCCGGCGGCTCGGGCCGGGCGACCTGGACGCGGCGCTCGCGCAGGTCGCGGACATCGAGACGGTGGGGCGGCAGGCGCTCACGGAGATCCGGGAGGCGGTGACCGGCTACCGCGAGGCGTCCCTCGCGGCCGAACTCGACCGCGCGCGCGACGCCCTGACCTCGGCGGGCATCGAGCCGGTGGTCCGCCAGTCCGGCCCGCCGCTGGAGCCGCAGACGGAGGCGCTGCTCAGCTGGGTGGTGCGCGAGTCGGCGACCAACGTCGTCCGGCACTCCGGCGCCACCCGCTGCGAGATCGAGGTCGGCGGCGGCCCGGAACGGGTGCGTCTGACGGTCTCGGACAACGGCCGTGGAATCAGTCATACGGAAGGGGGCTCACCGGGCAGCGGCCTGCGGGGCCTGCGGGAGCGGGTCGCTGCGGCGGGCGGCACGCTGACCTCGGGCCCGGGCCCGCGCGGCGGGTTCCGTACGGTGGCGGAGCTGCCGGTGGAGACGGGGGACGGGGACTCCGCCGCAGCCGCGGCCCCGGCCGAACAGGAACGGCGCGGGCTGCGCCTGGACGCCCGTACGGACTGCTGAGGCGGGCCGACGGGGCCGTATATCCGGTCAGTTTCCGCAGGTGGGCGCGGCCACACCCGTACATCCGTCCCGAAAGATCATTCGGGCGAGGGGGCCGCACCCGGCGGAGGATTTCGTTCCACGGGCGCCCCGCCACCCCTCCACGACAAGATCAACTCCGTTCAAGTTTGCACTTTTCGCGGGAAGTTGTCCGCATCGCGCCCAACCGGCCGGCGCCGATTTCCGCCGCACCGAAGCCCCCGGATATCGATGGGAAGCACCGGGGGGCATATGACCAACCCCCGGCGCACCAGCAAGAGGGGGTTTCCATGTCCAGCATCACCCGCCGCAAGGCCCTGGGCGTCGCCGCGGGCGCCGCAGGCGCGGCCGCGGGCCTCGCCCTGGCCGGCCCGGCCGCCGCGGCTCCCGCGAACGGCCCCGTGAACGGCCCCGCGTCCACGCCCGATTCCTTCGACGAGGTCTACCTGGGCCGCCACATCAAGGGCAGCGCATCCGCACACGGCGGTCACCACGGGGACCACGGGGGCGGCTACACCGTCACGATCGACGGCGCGGAACTGCACGTCATGCGCAACGCCGACGGCACCTGGATCAGCGTGATCACGCACTACGACCCGGTCGCCACGCCCAGAGCCGCCGCGCGGGCGGCCGTACGCGAACTGCAGGGCGCGCCGCTCGTCCCGCTGACCCCTGCCCTCCGCCTGACCGCCCCGGAGTCGATCACCTCATGAACGTACGCAAGAACCAGGCCACGCTCACCGCCGAGGAGAAGCGCCGTTTCGTCGCCGCGCTGCTCGAACTGAAGCGGACCGGCCGTTACGACGCCTTCGTCACCACCCACAACGCCTTCATCATGAGCGACACGGACAGCGGCGACCGCGTCGGGCACCGCTCGCCGTCGTTCCTGCCCTGGCACCGGCGCTTCCTCCTCCAGTTCGAGCAGGCCCTGCAGTCCGTCGACCCGGCCGTCACCCTCCCCTACTGGGACTGGACGGCCGACCGCACCTCCCGCTCCTCCCTCTGGGCCCCCGACTTCCTCGGCGGCACCGGCCGGGCCCGCGACGGGCAGGTCGTCGACGGGCCGTTCACCCGCTCCGGCAACCGCTGGCCGATCACGGTGCGCGTCGACGGCCGCGACTACCTGCGCCGCGACCTGGGCGCGAGCGGCCGCCCACTGCCGACGCGGGCCGAGGTGGACGCGGTGCTCGCGATGGAGACGTACGACACGGCGCCTTGGAACAGCGCCTCGGACGGCTTCCGCAACCATCTGGAGGGCTGGCGCGGGGCGAACCTCCACAACCGCGTGCATGTGTGGGTGGGCGGCCAGATGGCCACCGGGGTCTCCCCCAACGACCCGGTCTTCTGGCTGCACCACGCCTTCGTCGACAAGCTGTGGGCGGACTGGCAGGCCCGCCACCCCGCCTCGCCGTACCTCCCGGCCGCCGGCACGCCGAACGTCGTGGACCTCCACGACCCGATGCGCCCGTGGAACGACGTCACCCCGGCCGACATGCTCGACCACACCCGCCACTACACCTTCGACACGGCGGCCTAGTCACCGGATGTGTTCTGCTCGGTCGTCTGCCCGCCGATGTCGGCGACCGAGCTGTTCCCGCTCACGGTCCCGGACACCTGGTCGCCGCCCCCGCCGCTTCCGCCGCCGATCCCCAGCATCCCGACAAGCCCTCCGGCGGGCCCCGCGGCCCCGTCGCCGGCGGCGGCCTGCGCGGCCCCGCTCCCCATCGTCATCGTCCCGAGCACGGCCCCCGCGAGCACCACAGCGGCGGCGATCCTGTTCCTGGTCCTGTTCATGCCCGTCCAACGACGAGCCCCCGCGCACCGATGCGGCCTACCCTGGTCCCTGTGAACGAGATGCCCCGGGACCACCGTCCCGCCAAGTCCGTACGCGTCCTCCTCGCCGAGGACCAGGGCATGATGCGGGGCGCGCTCGCGCTGCTGCTCGGGATGGAGCCGGACCTGGAGGTCGTGGCACAGGTCGGCCGGGGCGACGAGATCGTGTCCACCGCCCTGACGGCGCGGCCCGACGTGGCCCTGTTGGACATCGAACTGCCGGGCATGTCGGGCCTGGACGCGGCGGCGAAGCTGCGCGACGAGGCCCCCGACTGCCGGGTCCTCATCCTCACCACCTTCGGCCGCCCCGGCTACCTCCGCCGCGCGATGGAGGCCGGCGCGGCCGGCTTCCTGGTCAAGGACGGCCCGGTGGAGGACCTGGCCGAAGCCATCCGCAAGGCCCTCCGCGGCGAAACGGTCATCGACCCGGCCCTCGCGGCCGCCGCCCTCAGCGCCGGCCCCAACCCCCTCACCCCCCGCGAACGCGAAGCCCTCGCCGCCTCCGTGGACGGCGCGACGATCGCCGACATCGCGGCCGCACTCCACCTCTCCGAGTCGACGGTCCGCAACTACCTCTCCTCGGCCATCGGCAAAACGGGCACCCGCAACCGCATGGAAGCCGTCCGCGCGGCCCGCCAACAGGGCTGGCTGTAAAGCCGTCGCATCACCTGGTTGGTGGAGACCGTGATCGGCATCGCGCCCCCACCGCGGGGATGACGAGGCAGGTTCCCCGATAGTCACAAACCGCGATCACCGACGCCCTGCCAGCGAGCCCCCCTTCGCATGGGCTACCCGCGAAGCAGCTCGTGGGCTTCGACCAGTACCAGGTCCGCAAGTGGACCCCGTGAGCGAGAGCACCGACTGATCCCCGGACCACTCCTGAGGCCCTCCCAGCAGAGCATCCGGCTTGCCCAGCCGCCCTCGCCTCAACCCCCAGCATCCCGTCGAAACCGTCCTGGCCTGCAACTTCTGGCGCCGCCTCCACCAGACCCGCGCCACCGTCAGCCACTACCGGCGCCGCGGCGGCCCCTCCCGCAACACCTACGAGCCTGGACCACCCAACAACCGACCCTACCGATCAGCGACCCACAAGATCTCCGGCTGTGACAGTTGACGTGAGCCAGAGGGCGTCAATGGTCGAACTTTGGGGGTCCATTTCTCCTCGGCCCTTCGCTCTCAGCCCGCCGTCTCGTTTCCCGTGCCAGGGCGCGTCGGGGCGGCGTCCAGCTTCAGGACGATGGAGGCGACGAAGCCCGAGGACAGCAGCGCGGTGAAGGAGAACAGGCAGTACATCAACGCCGCAACACCTACTCCACGCGAGGAAACGGAAGAGTAGAGGACACCGGAAACAAGACCGGCCACGGCCGAGGCACCCAACACCAAAAGCCATCTCCCCGACCGATGGAACGTCATGTCGGGAAATATCAGCTTCAACAGAAACAGTGCAGCGAGGAGAAATCCGACGTCGGCGGCGCTCCACAGTGCGGACTCACCCAGCGCGGGCCACCAGTCAAAAGGCTGGGGATCGCCACTGGACTGCGCCTCGAAGACTCCTGCCACGACGCGTACGAGCAGCAGCGGCGGAGCCATGCCCACGGCAATGGCGGCAAGCAATCGCAGCGCCCGAACTCCATGCGGCATACCTTCTCCTCTTCTGATGCGAACCATACCCGATGCGGGCGACGATCCGAAGGCCGCCGCCCACATCTCACTTCCCCTTGTCAAAGTTCCAGTCCTTGTAGACCTGGACATTCATCTCGACGCTGGTCGACTTTCCGTCGGGCCGCGCCTCACCGGTAATCCTCACCTGAGCATGACCGATTCCGAAGTGACTATCCTGCTCATCGAGGTCGACTCCGAGCCATTTCGAGTCGGCAGTGAATTCGCAGGGGCCACCGCCTGCACACGTCGAGGTGGCAGTATCCGACCAATCGTGGAGCTGGTCCATAACGACCTTCCGGAGCCCCGGGTCGCCCCGTAGCTTGTCGAACTCGACCACGTACTCGTCGCCACTGGCCTCGCGATAGTGCCGCCAGAGCTCAGCCGACAGGTCCCAGCCCGCCGCCTTGGCCGCGGCGATCAATCCCTCGTACTCGGGAAGGATGTGATTCTGGAAGTACGAGTACTGGGATGGGGTCGGCGTGACGGAGTTGAATGGCGCATTATCGTTTCCGGTCTTCGCCGTGTTCCGCCCGGAACTCGATCCGAGATGGCCGGACTGAGAGGACCGAGAGGACTGCCACTTCTTCAGGTTCTCCGCATAGTACTTGGAGTCTCTATTGTTCTGGGCGACGATCTTGTCGTAGTTGCTCCGCTTGCTGACGACCTCGGTTCCACCACGACACACGTACATCCCGCTCACGCACTCAGGCAGAGCCTTTCCTGTCGGGTCGGCAAACATGGCGGGATTGTTGGCACCATACGTGTAGCCGTTCATCGTCTGAGCCTTGTCGGCCTGCAGCACCGGGTCGACGCTGATGAACTGACCGATGCCTGAATCGTATTCGCGGGCGCCGATGTGTGTGAGGCCCGTCGTCTTGTCGGCCGTCTTGTCCAGGAAGCCCCGGTCCGTCGGCCAGGTGCCGATGGAGCCGCCGCGCTCGGCGCCGAAGGGCGTCATGTAGCGCTTGGTGAGCTGCTGGGTGGGCAGTGCGTGCGGCTGCTCGGCGGGGTCGTAGCAGTACGTGGTCGTGGTGTCCCCACCTGCCGCGTGCTGCGTCTCCAGCTTGCGCTGGCCGCCCTGGTTGTACGTGTACGACGTCCAGTACGGAGCCGGGCCGCCGAGCGTGCTCGCGGAGCGGGTGTCCGAGCAGTTCTGCGACGCGGGGGTCCACGCCTCCGCCAGACGACGGTGACCGTCGTAGGCGAAGCACTGCGGTCGTCCGGGCCGCCCTTACCCAGGACCAGCTGCTTGACCTGGCCGAGGGCCCAGTAGTCGGCGTTCTGCAGATAGCCGGTCAGGCCCATCATGGACGTGAGCCGACCGACCGCTCCATAGCGGTACTCGATGGTCTCGGACGGCAGGCCGCCGAGCGCGGGCTCACTGCTGCTGCCCACCGTGCCGTCGGGGCGGTAGGTGCTGGTGAAGGTGAGCTTGCCGTTGGGAACGGACGAGTACAGCGAGTCCGCGGCCGGCAGGGTCAGCTCGGTCGTAGTAGGGCGGCTGAGCGTGTCGTAGGCCGTGACAGTCTTCGTGACCCGGTCGAGCAGGTCGTACTCCGACTCGGCCGTTCCCTTGTCGGGATCGCTCGCGGTCTTCTGACGGCCGTACTGGTCGTACGTGTAGGACCACGTGGCACTGTCAGGGCCGGTGATCTTGGTCTGCTTGCTGTCCAGCGTGTACTCGAACTTCGTCGAGGTGTACGCCGTGCCGAGGGTCGCCCCGTACTGCGTGTCGGTGGGGCTGGTGCCCGCGTACTCACGTGTCTCGACGGTCCGACCGCGCGCGTCGACGATGGTCCGGCCGGCCGTGCCGCCCTGGACAGCGGTGGTGGCGGTCGAGTCACCGGTGTACGTGGTGGTCGTCGTCCACTTCTCGACGCCGCCGACGAGCAACGTGCTCGACGTCGGCGGGTGACCTTCCGGCGCCCGAGCTCGACGGGGCGAACGCGATCGCAGAGTGATGTCGCCGCTCACCACAGAAGCGTGATGCAGTTCACATCATTCATCGACATGTCGATTCGTCTCAGCAGCTCCACATAACTGGAGGTCAGCGCCTCGGAGCCGGCCTATGCCCTCCGCAGCATCGTCACCACCGCCGCCCCGCCGAGCCCGATGTTGTGTGCGAGGCCGACGCGGGCACCCGGCACCTGGCGGCCGGCCGCCTCGCCGCGCAGTTGCCAGACGAGTTCGGCGGCCTGAGCGAGGCCGGTCGCGCCCAGGGGGTGGCCCTTGGAGATGAGGCCGCCGGAGGGGTTGACGACCCAGCGGCCGCCGTAGGTGGTGGCGCCGGACTCCACGAGCTTGCCGGAGGCGCCCTCCTCGCACATGCCGAGCGCCTCGTACGTGAGGAGTTCGTTGACGGAGAAGCAGTCGTGCAGCTCGATCACGTCCACGTCCTCAATGCCGAGCCCGGACGTCTCGTACACCTGCCGGGCCGCCGCCCGCGACATCGGGCGGCCGACGACGTCGATGCAGGAGCCGGAGGCGAAGGACTCCTCGGTGTCGGTGGTCATGGCCTGGGCCGCGATCTCCACGGCCCGGTCGCGCAGGCCGTGTGCGTCCACGAAGCGCTCGGAGACGACGACCGCCGCGGCCGCGCCGTCGGAGGTGGGCGAGCACTGGAGCTTGGTGAGCGGGCGGTGGATGGTCTTGGCGGCGAGGATCTCGTCGACCGTGTAGACGTCCTGGAACTGCGCGTTGGGGTTACGGGAGGAGTGCCGGTGGTTCTTGGCGGCGACGGCCGCGAGCTGCACCTCGGTCGTGCCGTACCGCTCCATGTGCTCGCGGGCCGCGTTGCCGAAGATCTGGGCGGTGGGCGGGGTCGTCTCGAAGCCGTGCCCGGCGGCCATGATCCCGTAGTGCCGGGCGACGGGGGATGCCTTGAAGTCTCCGCCGTCCGCGCCACCGCCGCCGAGCGCGCCCCGCGTCATCTTCTCGAAGCCGAGCGCGAGCACGCAGTCGGCGGCTCCGCCCTCCACGAACTGCCGCGCCATCATCAACGCGGTCGATCCGGTCGCGCAGTTGTTGTTGACGTTGTAGACGGGTACGCCGGTGAGCCCGAGTTCGTACGCGGCGCGCTGGCCGGCCGTGGAGGCCTGGAAGCAGTAGCCGACCGGGACCTGCTGGACGAGGCCGTACGGGATGCCGGCGTCGGCCAGGGCGGCGGTGCCGGCCTCCTTCGCCATGTCCCAGTACTGCCAGTCCCGGGTCTCCGGCTTCTCGAACCTCGTCATCCCGACGCCCACGATGTACGCCTTCACCACAGGACCTCTCAGTCTCTCGGATCAGTCTCTCGGATCAGTCTTTCGGCAGGCCGAGCAGGCGCTCGGCCACGACATTCAGCTGCACCTGCGTCGTCCCGCCCGCGATCGTCAGGCAGCGCGACATCAGCACCCCGTGCACGGCCCGCTCCCCCGCCCCCTCGGCCACCGCGCCCGCCGGGCCCAGGAGTTCGAGGGCGAGTTCGGCGACCTTCTGCTGGTGGACGGTCTGGACGAGCTTGCGGACGCTGGCACCGGGGCCGGGTTCGAGCCCCGACACCTGGCGCAGGGTGGTGCGCAGGCCGATGCAGGCGAGGGCGTGGGCCTCGGCGACGAGCGCGCCGACCCGTACCCGTACGGATGAGTCGCCGGAGGTGTCGGCCTCGGCGGAGGCGGCGATCAGCGCCTCCAGGCCCGTGTCGAAGGCGACCTGGTCGGCCATGTGGACGCGCTCGTTGCCGAGGGTGTTGCGGGCGACCCGCCAGCCGTCGTTCACCTCGCCGACGACGGCGTCGGCGGGCAGCACGGCGTCGTCGAACCAGACCTCGTTGAAGAGGGATTCCCCGGTGATCTCCTTGAGCGGGCGGATGTCGATGCCGGGGGTGTTCTTCATGTCGACGACGAAGTAGCTGAGTCCGCGGTGCTTGGGCGCGGCGGGGTCGGTGCGGGCGAGGAGGATGCCGTAGTCGGCGGTCTGGGCCGAACTCGTCCACACCTTCTGTCCGTTGATCCGCCAGGTGCCGTCGTCCAGCCGTTCGGCGCGGGTACGGAGGGAGGCCAGGTCGGAGCCGGCCTCGGGTTCGGAGAAGAGCTGGCACCACTGCTGTTCGCCGCGCAGGGTCGGCGGCAGATGCCGTTCCTTCTGCGCCGGGGTGCCGTACGCGAGGAGGGACGGGATCACCCAGGTGGCGATCGACAACGGACTCAGCCGGATGCCGGATGCCGCCATCTCCCTTTGCACGGCGAGCTGTTGGACCGGGCCCGCGCCGAGACCGTACGGCTCCGGGAGGTGCGGCGCGGTGTAGCCGGTGGCGGCGAGGGCCTTGCGGGCGGCGTACGGGTCGAGTCCGGCGGCGGGCGCGAGGGCTTCACGGGCGGACCTGAGGAACTCCTCGGCCTCGGCGGGGAGTTCGAGGCGCAGTTCGCGCCGGGTGCCGGTGGCGGCGTGGCCGAGAGCGGCGAGCCGGTGGGTATCGCCGGCGCCGAGGAGCTGGCGGGCCACGAGGGCGCGGCGCAGGAGGAGATGGGCGTCGTGTTCCCAGGTGAAGCCGATGCCGCCGAGGATCTGGATGCAGTCCTTGGCCACGGTGTACGCGGCGTCGAGCGCGGTCGCGGCGGCGAGGGCGGCGGTCAGGGACCGTACGGCATCGGGCGCGCTGGTCGACCGCCCGTCGGGCTCCTCGCGAGCGGCGCGGGCGGCGCGGGCGGCGTCCCAGGTGAGCGCGCGGGCCTGTTCGAGCCGTACGAGCATGTCGGCGCAGAGGTGTTTGACGCCCTGGAAACGCCCGATGGGGTGCCCGAACTGCACGCGGGTACGGGCGTGTTCGGCGGCGGTGTCGAGGGCGCGGGCGGCGGTGCCGCAGGCGTCGGCGGCGAAGAGGACGGCGGCAAGGTCGTGGACGGCGGCAGAGGTGAGGCCGAGGACGCGCCCGGCCGGCACGAGGACGCCGTCGGTGCGCACCTCGGCGGTGGGCCGGGTGGGGTCGGCGCAGGCCTGAGGGCGTACGGCGAGGGCATCGGCGTCGGCGTCGACGGCGAGCCAGATCGTCCTGTTTGCCGCGCGTGCGGGAAGGATCAGCAGATCGGCACAGGCGGCGCCGAGGACGGGCGGGGCGAGGCCGTCGAGGACGAACCCGTCGGCGGTGCGCGAGGGCGCGGCGGCGAGGGTCCCGGTGCCGAGCGCGACGGCGGCGAGCCGTTCGCCCGTGGCGACGGCGGCGGCCTCCTCGCCGCGGCCGGCGCGGTGCAGCAGCTCGGCGGCGAGGACGGAGGGGAGGTACGGCCCGGGCAGCACGGCCCGCGCGGCCTCCTCCAGAACCACGGCCAGGTCCACCAGATCGCCGCCCCCGCCCCCGTACTCCTCGGGCAGATGCACCCCGAGCAGCCCCTGCGCGACGGCGCCGTCCCAGTGGGCGGGGCGGGCGGTGGCGAGGCCGGGGAGGTCGACGTACCTACGGACCTCTTCGGGCGGTACGGCGCGGGTGAGCCAGCCGCGGACGGATCGGGCGAGCTCCCGCTGTTCGTGCGTGATGGCGATGCCCATGGCGCGCAGACTAGAACACGTTTCAATCTGACGGAAGGTCAGATACGAGGTCGGGTGTTGTCGATCGACGGTTGTAGGCTCCGACGCTCGCACTCCACCCTCGAACGGAGCTCAGGAAACAAATGACCTCGTCGACCCCGTCGCACCCGGTCTCCGCCGCGGCCTCCGGCACCTGGTCGCTCGGCGACCTCACCGTCCACCGGATGGGCTTCGGCGCGATGCGCCTGACCGGCAGCGCGGCCTTCCACGAAGGCGTCCCGAGCGACCGCGGCCAGGCCGTCGCCGTGCTGCGCCGCGCGCTCGAACTCGGCGTGAACCACATCGACACCGCCGCGTTCTACTTCTCGCGGCTGCGCTCCGCGAACGAGCTGATCAACTCCGCGCTCGCGCCGTACGCGGACGACCTGGTCATCGCGACCAAGGTCGGCCCGGCCCGGGACGCCTCGGGCGAGTGGGCCACCTCGGCCCGCCCCGACCAGCTGCGCGGCCAGGTCGAGGAGAACCTGCGGCAGCTCGGCCGCGACCACCTCGACCTGGTGAACCTGCGCGTGATGAGCCAGCCGGACGTGAGCGAGCACTTCGGCGCGCTGGCCGAGCTCCGGGAGGCGGGCCTCGTCCGCCACCTCGGCATCTCCAACGCGCGCCTCGAACACCTCGACCAGGCCCGGGAGATCGCGCCCGTGGTGTGTGTGCAGAACCGCTTCGGCATCGACGCGCCGGAGGGGCGCGAGGTGCTGGACGCCTGCGGGGCGGACGGCATCGCGTTCGTGCCGTTCTTCTCCGTCGCCGGCCGGGGCCGCGAGTCCGGCGCCGTCGCCCGTACCGAACACGCCGCGATCCTCACCGTCGCCCGCGCCCACGCCGCCTCCCCGGCCCAGGTCCGCCTCGCCTGGATCCTCCACCAGGGCCCCCACGTCCTGGCCATCCCCGGCACGGGCAACCCGGCCCACCTCGCCGACAACGTGGCGGCGGGCGCGCTCCGGCTGAGCGAGGAGGAGATCCGGCTCCTGGACGGGATCGGCGGCGCGGAGGCCTGACGGGCCGCGGGCGCGGGGGCGTTGTCAGTGGCGGCTGCCACGATGCGGAGCAGCGCCTGAGAGCGCTGCTGGACCGCAGAGAGAGTGGGCACGCCATGGGCACCTGGGACATCGGACCGTTCGACAACGACACCGCCGCGGACTTCTCGTCCACGGTGGACGAGGCGCCGGAGGAGAGGAAGGCGGACGTCCTCCTCGCCGCGTTCCGCGAGGTGATCGAGACCGGTGACGACTACCTCGACTCCGACCTCGCGGTCGAGGCCGTGGCCGCGGCCGCCCTGGTCGCCGCCCAGCTCCCCGGCGGAACCCCGGTCACCACCCCGTACGGCCCCGACCAGGCCATCCCCCCGCTCCCCGCCGCACTGCGGCCCGAGGCCGTCGCGGCCCTCGACCGGGTGCTCGCCAAGGACTCCGAACTGCTCGAACTGTGGGAGGAGTCGGACGGCGAGGAGTGGAAGGCGGGGGTGCTGCACCTGCGCGCGGTGCTGGCGGCGGCCATGGCGTAGGGGCGGGGACGAGGGTGGAGGGGGACGGCGACCGGGGACCGGTCGGATCAGTCACCGACGAACCACAGACAGCTCCCGGGCGTCGTCGCGCAGGACTTCAGCATCGCCGCGAGGTCGGTCACGGCAGCTCTCTGCCCTTCGGTGGTGCACCGCTGCAGCAGTCCCGCGATCTCTCCGAGCGCGACTTCCGCCTCCTGCTCGTTGAACTGTGTGTCGCCGTAGGGATCCACCCACGAGAGCTTGTCGGGGCCGTCCGCCTTGAGTGTGGCCAGCACCGCCGCCAGTTCCTCGCCGTACTCGTACGAGCCCTGCAGGAACGTAGCCCTGGACATGGCCCAGTCATTCCGCGCCGGGCGAGCGGAATGCAGTTCGAGCTCGATCCCCATGATCGCCTCCTCGGCGGCAGCCTAGCCAGCACCAGCGAGTGACCTCGACACAAAGTCGGGCGGGACTACTCCACCATGCGTTCCGCATCCGCCGGGACCCACGGGAACGGGACGTCGGGCCACCGCGCCGCGGCCCAGGCGTCGAGGTCAACGGCGAGCACAGCGTCGACGAAGACCTGCGGCGGGCGGTAGCCATGAGCGGTGATGTAGTGCGTGACCAGAAACGGCGCGGCGTACGCGATGCCGGGCTCGCCCGGGATCCGGACCTCCCCGTTCCCTTCCGGGGCCGTCTCGTCGTCCTCCGGGCACAGGTCGCAGTCGTGATACCCGAGGCAGACGTTCATCCACTGGACCTTCTGGATGGCCTTCAGCTTCTCAACGAACGCGTCGGGAACCGTGCCGGTCGCGTACGGCCGGCCGGCCTCCAGCCACCCGATGTTCAGGCGGGTGTACGTCGGCCGGAAGCAGAGGGTCTCGAAGCCCGCATGCGCCAGGCTGGCCGTGAACGCGTCCTCGTCCAGGAAGTCGTACTCGCTGAGATCTTCATAGAACATCCGCCCATCATCACCCCACCGGCCGGTCCAGGAGGCGGCGGAGCCAGGCCGTGCGGGTGGCGCGGGTGGTGTGGGTGAGGGGGGAGTGGCGGGCGAGGGCGTCGGAGCCGTGGCAGGCGCCGGGCCAGACGTGGAGTTCGGCCTGGCCGCCCGCCCGCCAGAGGGCGTTCGCGTACGCCACGCCCTCGTCGCGGAACATCTCCGCCGAGCCGACCTCCACGTACGCCGACGGCAGTCCGGACAGGTCCGTGGCCCGGGCCGGGGCCGCGTACGGCGGCACCTCCGCCGACCCGAAGAGGCCGTCCCCGAGGTACGCCTGCCAGACCGTCGCGTGCGAGGTCAGGTCCCACACGTCCACGCCCGACATCTGGCGGGCGGAGTACGTGTCGAGCCGGTCGTCCAGCATCGGCGACAGCAGCATCTGCCCCAGGGCCACCGGACCGCCCCGGTCACGGGCGAGCAGCGCGAGCGCCGCCGCGAGGCCGCCGCCCGCGCTCTTGCCGCCGATGACGAACCGCCCGGGGTCCACCCCCAGTTCCGCCGCGTTCTCCGCCGCCCACACCAGTCCGGCGTACGCGTCCTCCAGCGGCTCCGGATACCGCACCGCGGGCGCGAGCCGGTACTCGACCGACAGGACGGCCAGGCCCAGCGGCCCGGCCCACTCACGCAGCACCGTCGGCAGCACGGACCACGCGTTGCCCATGACCATCGCCCCGCCGTGCAGGTAGTAGAGCAGGGGCAGCGGGCCGTCGAGCCCGGCCGGCCGCGCGCTCACCAGCGTGACCTCCGGCGTCCGCAGCTCGGCAACCTCGAAGCGCCCGCCGTCCCGCAGCTCTTCCACCGTCGGCCGCGGCCGGGACGCCGCGTCCCGCGCCTGCCGCGCCGCCAGGTTCGCCGCGGTGATCGGCTCATGCCGCCCGGCGCCCAACGCCTCCACGGCGGCGCGCACTTCCGGGTCGAAGGGCGGTGGCGACGCCACACTCAGCGCCCGAGACGCCCGTCCGCTGCCGCCGTAACGAACGCGGCGAAGACGGCCGGGGAGGCCAGGAAGGCGGGGCCGGTGGGGTTCTTGGAGTCGCGGACGGCGACGTGGGCGGTGAGGTCGGCGACCTCGATGCACTCGCCGCCAGTGTCGCCGCTGTAGGACGACTTCTGCCAGGTGGCGCCGCCGAGGGGCGCGCATTCGACGCAGTTGCCACCTGTGTCGCCGCTGAACGAGGACTTACGCCAGCTCGCGCTCGTCAGGTTCGGCTTGGTCCCCATAGCGTTCCTCCATCACCTGAGCGATCAGTGCCGCCGAGTCCTCCACGGAAAGGGCGGCGGCCTGAAGGTGATCGTAACGGAGGGAGCCCTCTCTGAAGGCGGCCGGATCGGCCGTCATATGGCCCTGGACGAAGTCCTCCGTGTAGACGATGTCCGGGTCGTCCTCGAAGCGCAGCAGGTTGAACTCGCCCAGCATGCCCGCGTGCGCACCGGCCGAGAACGGCAGGATCTGGATCTTCACCCACTCGCGCTCCTGCATCCGCAACAGATGGGCCAGTTGGGCTCGCATGAGGTCTCGCCCGCCGACCTCCTGGTACAGTACGGCCTCGCTCATCACCACCCAGATCAACGGCGGTGTGGCACGATCCAGGATGCGCTGGCGCTCCATGCGGGCCGCCACTTTGGCGTCGAGTTCGGCTCCCTGGTTCCGGGCTCCCAGGATCTCGCGGGCGTACTCCGGCGTCTGGAGCAGGCCGTAGACCAGTTGAGGCTGGAACGTCGAGATGTAGGTCGCCTTCGCTTCCATCTCCGCGTAGGGCTGGAACCAGTTGGGCAGCTGGCTCCGCAGAACCAAGCCCACCAGCCGCGTGAAGTGCCCCGCCGCCATCAGTCCCGCGTCCAGCCGCTCCGCGAACTCCCGCGTCGGGACCTTTCTCGCCGTCTCGATCTGGCCGACCAGGGAGCCCGTGCAGAAGAGGATCGACCCCAGCTGGTCCTGCGTGAGCCCCGCCTCCTCTCTCAACCGGCGCAGTTCCGAGCCGAAGTAGTCCAGGGCCGAGGCGCTGGGATCGAGGTTGCGGATGTTGGCCACGCGAGGTCACCCCCAAGCAGACGCGTTCACGCGTTGGTTCCGGTCCGTAGCCGAGCGTAACGAAACTGGCCCACTCTGGTGGCATGAATCACGCAACCGAGCTCTGTCCAGCGGTACTTGCCACCACTTACCGGATGGGGTTCACCGTGGGTGAGCACTCCGCCGGTCACATGCGGCGCATCCTCCGCATGTTCCTCACGCGGTGGCAGTTGCCCCACCTCGCCGACGACTCCGCGCTCGCGCTCACCGAGCTCGTCGCGAACGTCGTCCGGCACGTGCCCGGGCGCCGGTGCACCGTGCTGATCCTGCGGGAGCCGTACGGGCTGCGGGTGGAGGTCTCGGACGGGGCGGCGGCGGGGGCGGGGAGCGTGATCGCGAAGGCGGCGGATCCGCTGGCGGAGGGCGGGCGGGGTCTCGCTCTGGTGGAGGCGGTGACGGACCGGTGGGGGTGCGCGGAGCGGGCCGACGGGAAGACGGTGTGGTTCGAGTGCGACGCGTAGGGCACCATGGGCGCCGTACGTCCGTACTCGCCAGTAGGAGCCCGCATGTCCGAGCCGACCCCCGAGATTCTCGCCGCCTTCGAGGGCGCGAAGGGCTTCATGCCGGTGAAGGAAGGGCTCGCGCTGTACGAGGCGGCGGCCGAGGCCGCCAAGCTGGGGCTGCCGCTCCTGGAGGTCGGCACGTACTGCGGGCGTTCGACGATCCTTCTCGCGGACGTGGCGCGGGCGGCCGGGACCGTCGCCGTCACCGTCGACCACCACCGGGGCAGCGAGGAGCAGCAGCCGGGGTGGGAGTACCACGACGCGACCGTGGTGGACCCGGAGGTCGGCGTCATGGACACGCTGCCGACCTTCCGGCGCACGCTGCGGAAGGCGGGCCTTGAGGAGCACGTGATCGCGGTCGTGGGCCGTTCCCCGCAGGTCGCGGCGGTGTGGGGCGGGCAGCTCGGCTTCGTCTTCATCGACGGCGGGCACACCGACGAGCACGCGACGGGCGACTACGAGGGCTGGGCGCCGAAGGTCGCGGCCGGCGGTCTGCTGGTGATCCACGACGTGTTCCCGAACCCGGAGGACGGCGGCCAGGCCCCGTACCGCATTTACCTGCGCGCGATCGAGTCCGGCGACTTCGAGGAGATCTCGGTCACGGACTCGCTGCGCGTCCTGCGCCGCCTGCCCGCCTGACCGTCCGAGGGACGTGGCCGGGGGCGGAGGACGGCCGGCGGGACCATCCTCCGCCCCCGGGGCTCACCGGGTGCGGGACATCACCCGGTGAGGGTCCGCGTCGTCCGACGAGGTTCCGTCATCTCACGAAGTTCCGTGTCAGCTGCGAGACGTTCTCACTGACCAGCAGCCACGCGTGCTCCACACAGCCCACGCTGGTGTTGCTCGCGCCGGACAGGACCGTGCTCGTGTCCGGGTTGATCATCTCGTCGCACGTGGAGTAGAAGGTCCCGTAGTTGACGGCCCCGGGCGTCTCGTCACCGCTGTTGAGCGTGGTGAGGTAGGTGCTGCCGATCGCCATCTCCTTGCACGACACGATCGCCCAGTCGCAGATCTGCGCCGCGTTCGTCCCGTGGTTCGGGCCGCCCAGGGAGACCCAGTCGTCGACGTACGCGGTGCCGCCGAGGAACTTCAGGTACCAGCGCGAGCCCAGGCCGCCCATCGAGTGCGTGACGATGTCCACCTTCGCCGCGCCGGTACGGGCGCGCAGCGCGTTGACCTGGTCGCGGATCTGCGCGGCGGTCGTCTCGTTCGACTGGAAGGGGTTGTACGACATCGCGTACAGCCGGTCGGCCGGCCAGCCCGACGCCTTGAAGTCCGACACCATCTCGTCGAAGTTCCACGCGCCGCCCTTGTAGCCGTGGACGAACAGCACCGGGTCGGGCACCGCGGCCTGGGCCGGGGCCGCCGGCAGCAGGAAGGCCGCCACCGCTGCGCAGGCCGCCGCGGCGGCGGAGAGCACACGGGTGAATCGTCGCATCGGAGTTCCTCTCACTCGTAGGGGGAGCCCACAGAGTGAGGTCGGCGCAACCCCGCCGCCATCGGCGGATTCGCCAGTCTTTACACGCCGGTAACTTAGCTCTAGCGTTACGAGACATGCCAGTTGGGCCGCGTGGCGCAAAAGCGCCGGGACGACAGCCGGAACGTCAGCCGGGACAACAGTCGGGACAACAGCCGGAACGTCGGCCGGGTGACCGCGCCCCCGGGCTGCCCCAGGACGGGCTCCCGCAGGACGGCGTGAGCGTTCGCGTCCGGCTGGCGGTGTACGGCGACGCGCGCGCGGCGGCCGAGTTCACCGCCGCCCTCACCGCGCGCGAACGCGCCGGTCTCGACCCTCTCCCGGATCCGCTGACCCGCCGGCTGCCGTCCGCGGAGCAGCATCGCACCCGCCTCGCACGGCTGCCGGTCTCCGCGCGTAGACTTCTGCTGCTCGCCGCCGCCGACCAGCACCCCGTGGAGAGCCGGGCGTTCGACCGCGCGGTCGTCGCCGCCGGGCACGACCCCGCGGGCCTCGAACCCGCCGAGGACGCCGGGCTCATCCGCTCCACCGCCGCCGGTCTCGTCTTCGCCGACCCGCTGGTACGGGACGTGGTGTACGACAGCGCCGCACCCGAGGAGCGGCGCCTCGCCCACCGGTCGCTGGCGCTCGTCCTCGACCCGCGGACCGAGCCCGGCCCGTGGAACTGGCATCGCGCCTGCGCCTCGCTCGGCCCGAGCAGCCGCCTCGCCCGCGCGCTGGCCGGCGCGCCCGCCCCCGACCCGGCGACCGCCACCCACCACGCGGAACGTTCCGCGCTCCTCACTCCCGACACCGCCGTGCGCCACGCCTGCCTCGCCCACGCCGCCCTGAACGCCTGGCACGCCGGCCGGCCCGACCGGGCGCGCTGCCTCCTCGCCGCCGCGGAACGCACGGCTCCCGGCACGGATCCCCGCGTACGGCTGCTGCGCGGCCTGGTCACCCTGCGGTCCGGGCATGTCCCCGATGCCTACGACGACCTCGCCGAGGCGGCGACCTCGGCTTTCGCCAGCGTGCGGGGAGCGACGGCGGCGCCGCGGGGGTACGCCGTGACCGACAAGGGAACGAAGGACAAGGGGGCTTCCGCGAAGGGCACGGGGCCTTCCACCGCCGGCGCGAGGCCTTCCGCGACCGCCGGCGCGCCCGCGGGGTGCGCCGGGGTCGCCGGGTATGCCGGGTACGCCGTCGCCGACCCCGCGACCGCCGCGTACGCCCTCGCGTACGCCGCCGAGGTCGGCCACTACACCGGCGACCTGCACCGCTGCCACCAGGCCGCGGTCCTCGCCGCCGGCCTCGCCCGCAAGGGCCCTCCGCCGTCGGCTCCCGCCGGCCGCGCCCTGCTCGCCGGACTCACCGGCATCGCCTCCGCCGTACGCGGCGACTACGCCGAGGCCACCGTCCGGCTGCGCGAAGCCGTGTCCCTCGCCCGGCACGACGACGACCCCACCGTGCTGGTGCACGCGGCGCTGGCCGCGCTCTACCTCGGCGACGACGATCTCGCCCTGGCCGTGGCGCACCAGGCCGAGTCCGCCGCCCGCGCCCAGGGCGAACTCGCCGTCCTGCCCCGGCCGTTGGAGTTCCGCGCCTACGCCGAGGCGTGGAACGGGCGCCTCGACGCCGCGACGGCCACGGCGCTCGACGCGCACCGCCTCGCGCGCGAGACCGGCCAGGACAACGTCGCCTGCCACATCCTCGGGAGTCTCGCCCTGCTCGCCGCGGTCCAGGGCGACGCCACCGCGTGCCGGGACCGCGCCCGGGACGCCCAGGCGTACGCGGCGGAGCACGGCATCGGGCTCGCCACGGCGCTCAGCCTGTGGGCGCTCGCCTACCTCGACCTCACCGAGGGCCGCCCGGCGGAGGCCGCCTCCCGGTTGCGTGCCCTGGCCCGCCTCGGTCCCGGGCACGGCCATCCCGCGATCCGGCTGCTCTCCACCCCGCACTATGTGGAGGCCGCCGTCCGCGCCGGCGAACCGGCCGCCGCGGCCGCGGCGGCCGTCGGCTACACACGCTGGGCGGCCACCGTCGCCAGCCCCGGCCATCTGGCCCTCGCGGCCCGCTGCCGGGCGCTGCTCGCCTCCGGCGAGGAGGCCCTCGCCCACTACCGCGACGCCCTGGACCTGCACGACGCGGACGGCCGTCACCTCGAACGCGCGCGGACCGAGTTGCTGTACGGCATCGCGCTGCGGCGGATGCGGCGCACCGCGGAGGCGCGGGACCGGCTGCGTGCGGCACTCCAGGCGTTCGAGCAGTTCGGGGCCCTGCCCAGCGCACGGCACGCGGAGGCGGAGCTCCGCGCGCTCGGCGACACGGCGCGGGGCGCCCGCCTCCCGGCCGCGGACGCGGACGCCCTCGGCGCGCTCACCGCGCAGCAGACCCTGATCGCCCGCATGGTGGCGGACGGAGCGACGAACCGCGAGATCGCGACCCGGATGGCGCTCAGTCCCCGCACGATCGACCATCACCTGCGCGGCATCTACGCCCGCCTCGGCATCTCGTCCCGGGTGGAACTCGCGCGCCTCGTCGACGCCTGACAGCACTGCGCGCGGGCCGGGCCCGGGCCTGGACCAGGGTCGCGTCAGGCGGCCAGGACCTCCCGCCCCGCGCCCGCCACCACGCGCGCGAAGACCTCGGGGTTGTCGAACATGATGTTGTGCCCGGCGCCGGGGACGGTCACCACGTCCACGCCCGCCGCCCTGAGGGCGTCGGCGCCGGGGAGTTCGCCGCTCAGCTCGCCCTGGAGGTAGACGCGGTCGACACGGGCGTTCCGGAGCAGCAGCTCCCGCATGGCGGGCTCGGTGCCCCGCACCAGGTGGACGGCCGTACGGTGCAGGGCGAGCGGGTCCGCGAGGCGCATCGTCGCCGCCCAGGTGGGGCCGACCTGCTCCAGCACCCGGGCGAAGCCGCCGCCCCGTACGAACTCCTCCTCCGTGTACGACGCGATGCGGCTGCTGCCCGCCTTGGCCACCGGGAACGGGTCGAGGCTGGCCTCGGCAACGACCAGGCGGCCGACCAGGTCGGGCCTGCGGTCCGCGAGGACGATGGCGATCGAGCCGCCCATGCTGTGTCCCGCGATCACACCGCCGCGCACCTCCGCCGCGTCGAGCGCGGCGGCCAGCGCGTCCGCGTAGTCCTCCAGGGTGTAGCCGAAGTCGGCGGGCCGGTCGCTGATGCCGTGGCCCGGCAGGTCCACGAAGAGGATCCGGCGGCCCGCGAGCTCGGGGCGGGCGGCGATGTGGGCGTGGTAGACGGCCGAGATGGAGCCGAATCCGTGCACGAACACCGTCGCCGGGCCCGCACCCGGCCCCGCCTCCGGTCCCACGTCCGGGCCCGCGCCCGGCCCCGTACCGGAGGCCTCCGTCCATCGGATCACACTGCCTCGCGCGTCGAATCGTGCCTCACGCACAGTCCACCCACTCCCCTCGTCGGTCCGTCCTGGATCCGACAATACATCGATGACGTAGTACTACGCTACCGATGTACCACTGACCTCCAGGGAACAAGGGACAATGCAGCCATGCTGGAACTGTCGATCCTCGGATTCCTCTACGAAGCGCCGCTCCACGGCTACGAGCTGCGCAAGCGCATCACCGCCCTCATCGGCCACGTGCGTCCGGTGGGCGAGTCCACGCTGTACCCGGCGATCAAGCGCCTGGAGAAGGCCGGACTCCTGGCGCGCGAGACGCAGCAGGGCCCGGCCGCCGCCGCGCCCCGGCACGTCCTCAGCCTCACCGGCGACGGGCGGCGGGAGCTGCGCCGCCGGCTCGCCGAGGCGGAGGGTCCGGAACTCACGGACGAGAACCGCTGGTTCACGCTGCTCACCTTCCTCCGCCACCTGGACGACCCGGCCGCACAGGCCCGCGTCCTGCGGCGCAGGCTGGACTTCCTGGAGGAGCCCACGAGCTTCTTCTACGGCTCCGAGGGCGAGGGGGACGCCCACGGTCAGGAACGTCCGCTGCGCGCCGAGGAGTTGGACGATCCGTTCCGGCGCGGCGTGCTGACCGTGGCCCGGGCCACCACCGAGGCGGAGCTGGCCTGGCTCCGGGCCACCCTGGCCGAGCTGGAACGCGGCTAGAGATCGCTGTCCGGCAGCCGTCACCGGGCCTTCTCGGTGACGACGGCACCGGCGGACAGAAGCGTCGCGGCGGCGAGGCAGCCCCAGAGGGCGGCCGGGCCACGGGAGGCGAGAGCGGTGATGACGGCCGGGGAGACGGCGAGGCCGAGGCCCGTGGACAGCTGGAAGCGGGCCAGGGTGCGTCCCAGGACATGGGCCGGGGCGAGGGCGGTGACGAGGGCCGTGGCGCTGCCGGCGTAGATGATCTCGCCGAGGGTGCAGACCACGGACACCGCGGCGACGGCCGGAGCGCCCCACCCGTGTCCCGGCGAGCCGACCGCGAGGAAGCCGAGGTAGGACACGGCCAGGACCACGCCGGCGAGAGCCAGCACGGTCCGCCGGGAGAAGCGGGACATCAGGACGGTGACCGGAACCTGCAGGGTGACCACGAGCACCGTGTTGGCCACGAAGATCGCTGCCGACCACACCGGGGACGCGTGCAACTGCGTCACCAGGACCAGCGGGAGCGCGATTTCGGGGACGTTGAGGCAGAAGACGTAGACCACGTTGGCGGCGAGGAGCGCGCGCATCCGAGGCGCGGGCCCGCCGGCCGCCCCGCCGACCGGCTCACCAGCCCGCCCGTCGGCCCTGTCCTTCGCCGGGGCGGCGGCCGGATCCGCGCGCAGACGGACCGACCGCGCCAGGGCCGCCGCGGCGAGATACGCGAGCCCGGTGACGGCCGCCAGCGCCCGCAACGCGGTGGTGCCGCCCGCCAGGCAGGCGGTGGCCAGGAGCGCGCCCACGCCCAGGCCGGCATTGCGCAGGGCGCGGCCTCCCGCGAGGGCGGCGTCGCGTTCGCGGCCGTGGGCGACCGTGGCCACGAGGGCGGCATGGGCGGCGGGCCACGCCTGGTTGCCGATGCCGAGGAAGAGCGCCGCCGTCGCGAACAGCCAGACGTGTCCCGCCGGGGTGGCGAGCAGCAGCGCCACGCCGAGCACCCGTACCAGCATCGACGCCGCCACGACCGTGCTGCGGGCGCCCCGGTCGAGCCATCGGCCGACCGCGGGCATGCACGCCAGACCCATGACGACGCCGACCGTCATGGCGATACCGGTGGCCGACGCGGACAGCCTCAGCACCGTCACCCCGTAGAGCAGCAGAAAGGGCCGCAGCAAGCCGGTGCCGAGCGCGTCGACGGCCAGGGCGACGGCATAGCGGGGGCCTCCGGAGGCCCGGACGAGGGCGCGGGGCCGGAGCCTCGGCCGCATCTCGGTGATGGTCGCGGCGGTGGCGGTGGCGATGACGGCGGTCGTGGTCGTGGTCGTGGTGGTCATGGCGTCAACGGTGTGCTCGACGGCCGGGCCGGCCATGCCGGTTGACGGTCACCGTCAAACGACGCGGGCGCCGGCCGTCCGACCGGCGAAGATGAGGGGATGACGCTGAGGATCGACATCGGCGGCCCGCCCTCCGGGAGCCTGCGGTTCGCCGCCTCCCCGCTGGCCGAGCTGACCGCGATGCTGCACGTGCTCGCCGAACCCGGGCATCACCCGCAGCTCGCCGACTGGGCCGGGGGCGTCTGGGCCGGGCTGCGGCCGGAGCTGGCCGAGCGGCTCAGGGAGGCGGAGTTCCTCTGGCGTTCCTCACGGGCCGACTTCCTGGTCCCCGCTCGTCCCCGGCCCACCCTCGCCGAGGAGCTGGACGATGTGGACCGGCTCGACGACGAGACGTACGTGACCGCCGCGCTCGTCACCACCTGCGGCAGCAACCGGCTCCACTTCGCCGCGCCGTCGCCGCTCGCCGACGCGACGGCGCGCGAGCGGGCCCTGGACCTGGCCCAGGCCCGCGGCTCGCTTCAGGAGGCCTTCGCGGAACGGCTGCTCGCGGACCCGGCCGCCGTGCGGGCACGGGTGCGGCACACCCTCGAACAGTGCGCCGAGGCCTTCTTCGACGCCGCCTGGACGGGCGTCGCCGTGCGACTCGCCACCGATCTGCGCCTGAAGAACGACCTGCTGAAGCGCCAGGGCGTCAGAGCCGCACTCGCATCGGTCTCCGGCGCCGTGACCCTGGCTCCGGACGGCGACCGCATCATCGTGGACAAGCTGCAGGACAACGCGACCTCCGCCCACGGCGGTGGGGTCACCTTCCTCCCCAGCGTCTTCGGCCGCCCGCACCTGGTGGTGGTCCACGCGCCCGGGTGGCAGCCGGTGGTGCAGTACCCCGTGGCCGAGGCGAGCCCGTCGGAGCCGGTGTCGCTGGAGACGGTCACGCTACGCCTTGAGGCACTCGCGCATCCGGTACGCCTGCGGCTGCTGCGCACCCTGGCCCGCGGCGCGCACACCAACGGTGAGCTGGCCCGCGCCTGGGAACTCTCGCCCCCGGAGGTCTCCCGCCACCTCGCCGTCCTGCGCCGCGCGGGCCTGCTCACGGCCCGGCGGCAGGGGCGCTACGTCCGTTACACCGCCGATCTGCCCGGTCTGACGTCGCTGGGGACCGACCTGCTGGAGGCCGTACTGCGCTGAGCGGCGTCGGACCTCCGGTCCGGCGGTCCTCCGGTCCGGCGGATGACGGATCACGTCTCAGAACAGCGAGGTCACATACAGGCAGTTCGTGTAGCTGTACCCCGACTCGATCTTGGTCGTGCTGCCCTTCTTGACCTCCGCCGAGCTGCGCGTGCCGTCGCGCTTCTGGAGCATCTGGTAGGTGCCCGGAGGCAGCGTCAGGGTCCGCTTCGGGTACGTGGACGACGGGCCCGCGCAGGGCTTGATGCCGCCCTTCGGGACGACGATGCCCGGGTACGCCTTGCAGCTGCCGCAGGCCGGAAGGGTGATGCGGCCGGTGACCGGGCCGGTGTAGAGCAGCTCGACCTCGCCCGGGCCGTCGTTGCTGACGACCATGACCATGCCGGAGCCGTCGGAGGTGGCGGCCGAGGGGAGCTTCGCGCCGGCGGCCGGGGTCTCCTCGGCGATCTCGGCGGCGATGGCGATGTTGCGGGCCTGCGCGGTCTGCGGGCTCGACGGGTACGCCTTGACGTACTCGTTCATCGTCGCGAGCGCCTCGGTGAACTCCTTCTTCTTGAACTGGTCGACACCGCACGCGAAGTCGCCGCGCTGGATCGAGCGGCCGACGTCCTTGCCGAAGGAGGCGAAGGCCGCGGGCGGCAGCAGGTCCACCGTCGTGTCGATCCGGCGCAGCTCCTCCGTCCCCTCGCAGGGCGCGACGCCGAGGGACTTGTCGCGGGCGCTCAGCACCTCGCGCAGCGCCGGCTGGATCTTCGCCGTGAACGGCGACTGCGGGAAGGTGCTGAGCAGGGCGTTGAGGTGGTCGGCGGAGGACTTCTCCTGACCGGCCGTGCCGATCGTCCGCGTGCCGCACTCGAACCAGGACTCGGCCAGCGGCTCGTCGGCGCGGCCGACGAGGCTGCCGAGCAGGCCCTTGTCCACGGTGGACGGCAGGCGGCGCAGATGCTGGAGGGCGGGGACGGCGCGGCAGTAGTCCTTCTTGGTGTACGGGAGGGAGACCGACGTGTAGTACGCCTGGAGGCGGTCGGGGACGAGCTTCCCGGCGCGCGAGCCGGCGTGCCGCGTACCGATCCGCTGGTACGTGTCGAGGGCCGAGCGGTACGTCGTCTCGACCGTGCCGAAGCTCTGGCCCTCGGAGTCCTTCACCAGCTTGTCGGCGGCGGCGAGCTGGTCGAGGAGCTGCTGCTCCTTGGCCTCGTCGCGGGCCGCGCCGTACGCGAAGCCGCCGCCGACCGGCGCGGCGAGCAGCACGAGCGCGAGCGGCAGGACAAGGCCCTGGCGGGCCGTGGCCCAGGGCGCGAGCGGGGTGCGGCGGGCACGGCGGGCCGCGTCGAGGGCGGCCAGGACGACGAAGACGCCGTACGCGACGAGGACGCCGGCCGGGATGCCGTCGGGGTCGGCGGGCAGGACCGCGATGACGAGCGCGACGGTGACCGCCCAGCAGACGACCGCGCCGATCCACTGGCGCAGGACGACATAGCCGAGGCCGAGGCAGGAGAGGTTGAGCAGCCCGGCGGCGACGGCGGCGGACCAGGGCTGCGGCGGCGGGGGCGGGCCCACGGGCGGCGCGTACCCGGGCGGCGCGAATCCGGGTACGGGCGCCTGCCCAGCCGCCGGACCGGCCTGCGGCCCCGGCATCGCGCCGAGCTGCATGGTCGGCTCGGGCACGGCGTCGTACACCGGCGGGTGGGAGGGCGGCGGAGGCGGCGCCTGAGGCGGGAGGGGTTGGTGGGGCTGCTGGGGCGCCTGAGGCTGGTGGGGCTGGTGGGGCTGCTGGGGCGCCTGAGGCTGCTGGGGCACCTGCCCCGCGCCCGCGCCGTCGTGGCCCTGGCCCGCGCCCGCGCCCGCGCCCTCATGATCCTGGCCCTGGACCTGCCCCTGTCCGGCGGCCGTTCCCGCCTCCGGCGCGACCCGGGGGTCCGGGACCGGCGGCCGGGCGTCCTGGGGCTCTGCGGCATCCCGCGGCTCGCCGGGGTCCGGCGTCCGTCTCTGGTCGGGGATGTGCCCCTGACCGGCCGCCCCGGCCGCGCCCGAGCCGGTGTACTCCCAGGGTGACGGATGTCTCCCGGCGGTACCGTGCTGGTCGTGCTCTTCCCCCGCCACAAGTCCCCCTCGTGGTTGCCTGATGCGTCGACTGATGGGTCGACTGATGGGTCGTCTCATCCTCGCGGAACCATCACCCTTGCGCCGCACCGGGGGTGCGCCGGGGATGCGCCGGAACCCGCGAGGCGTCGCGGCCATCTCCCTCACCTACCCTTCACCCACCTCTCACACACGCGGCCGCCGCCCGGTTCCGCTGCGCGCATTCCGTCTCCGGAAGCCCTACAGTCGCGGGGTGCCGTACGACCACAGGAAGCTCCTCGCGCTCGCCCTGCCCCTCGGCCTGCCGCTGGCCCTGGCCCTGACCGGGTGCGGCGGGTCCGCCGCGTCGGAGCCGCGGGCCACCCGTGCCGCGGACGCCAAGGCCACCGCCAGTGTTCCGCCCAGCACCACCCCCGGCAGCACCCCCACGTCCTCCCCCGCGCTGCCGCTCGCCGGGCGGACGATCGCGATCGATCCGGGGCACAATCCCGGAAACTTCCGGCATTCCTCGGAGATCAACCAGAAGGTGGACATCGGGACGACGCGCAAGGAGTGCGACACCACCGGCACCTCCACGAACGCGGGCTACACCGAGGCCGCCTTCACCCTCGATGTTTCACACCGTCTTCGCGATCTCCTCAAGAAGCAGGGCGCGAAGGTGGTCCTCGTGCACGACGGCGAGCGCCCGTACGGGCCCTGCATCGACGAGCGCGCGAAGGCCGGGAACGCCGCGAAGGCCGACGCCGCGATCTCCGTGCACGCCGACGGCTCGGCCTCCGGGAACCGCGGCTTCCATGTGATCCTCCCCGCACGGGTGAGCGGTGGGGGCGCGGACACGACGAAAATCGTCGGCCCGTCCCGTACCCTCGGCGAGAAGCTCGTCACGGCATTCGCCCGTGCGACCGGTTCGGAACCCGCCAACTACATCGGATCCGGTACCGGGTTGGACGTCCGTGACGATCTCGGGGGTCTCAATCTCTCGACCGTTCCCAAGGTCTTCCTCGAGTGCGGCAACATGCGTGATCCGAAGGACTCCGCGCGGCTGACCGACGCCGCGTGGCGTCAGAAGGCGGCGCAGGGGATCGCGGACGGCATCGGGGCCTACCTCAAGGGGTAGGACCGAGGAACGATCGGGCGAACGATAGATTCGCTCCGTACGATGGGGCGCCCCCCGTGCTTCGCGCCACCCCGACGAGACGACCCGACGAAGGACTTCTTACGTGAATATCCGCTCCCTCACCCGAGGCGATGGCGTGCTGATCGGCGCAGCGGTGGTGCTGTTCATCGCCTCGTTCCTCGGTATCTCCGGTTGTGACGCGCCGGGCAACTACTGCGACTCCTTCGACTCGGCGTTCTCGTGGGAGCTCTCGCCGCTCGGCTGGGGCTCCTTCCTGCTCGGCATCGCCGGTGCCGCCCTCGTGGTGCTCTCGCGCGCGCTGCCGCAGTCGCAGCCGCGCAAGGTGGCCGGTCTGGAGCTCGGCCAGGTCGGCGCGGCCTTCAGCGTGGCCTCCGCGTGGACGATCCTGATGTGGGTCTTCGAGTCGGCGAACGTCGGCGCCGGTCTGGTGCTCGGCCTGATCGCCTCGCTCGCGGGCGCCGCCGGCGCCGTCGCCGGCCCGCTGGTCCCCGCCCTGCAGGCCCCGCTGGTCGGTGCGCCGAAGCCGCAGACCCCGCAGCCGTACGGCATGCAGCCCGGCCAGCCTGGCCAGGCCGGTGTTCCCGGCGGGTACGGCTACCCGGGCGCCCAGCAGGCCCCGTACGGCGGCCAGTCCGCCCCCTCGGGGGTCGGCCAGCAGCCCTACGGCGCCCAGCCGCAGCCGGCCGGTCCGCAGGACGCGGCGCCGCACCAGGCCCAGGCGCAGGCCGCTGCCCCGGCGCCGGCGCCGGCCGGGGACTTCGCCCCGTTCTGGTTCGCGGTTCCGGCGGCCCGTCCGCTGTACGCGGAGGACGGCTCGGCCGCGCCGATCGCCGAACTGGCGCCCGGCGCCTGGTACCTGGCGGTCGAGCAGCGCGGTCAGGCGCTGATCGCGCAGACGCAGGACGGGCGCCGTGGTGTCCTCCAGGACACCACCGGCATCCAGCGCGGCTGACACCTTTTTGGGGCTCGGTTCCCCTCCGAACGCCTCCAGCGGATCACTCGCCCGACGGCCCCCGACCCCGGATCTCTTCCGGGCCGGGGGCCGTCGGCGTACAGTGCGCACCGGGCAACGGACCTGACGGACCGTCAGAGAGGTGGCGCGGCATGCGACTCGGACTCGCCCTCGGCTACTGGGGCCGCGGACCCTCCCCCGCCCACTTGGAACTCGCCCGCGAGGCCGAGGAGCTGGGCTACGACTCGGTGTGGACCGCCGAGGCCTGGGGCTCCGACGCCTTCACCGCGCTCACCTGGATCGCCGCGCACACCTCGCGCATCCGGCTCGGGACGGCGGTCGCGCAGATGGCCGCCCGGACTCCGACCGCCACCGCCATGCACGCGCTCACCCTCGACCACCTCTCCGGCGGGCGGATGATGCTCGGGCTCGGCCTGTCCGGGCCGCAGGTCGTCGAGGGCTGGTACGGGCGGCCCTTCCCGCGCTCACCGCTGACCGCGACGCGCGAGTACGTGGACGTGGTGCGGCAGGTGCTGCGCCGCGAGGGGCCCGTCACGCTCGACGGGCGCTATCACCCGCACCCGTACACCGGCGCGGACGGCACCGGCCTCGGCAAGCCGCTCAGGGCGATCACCCACCCCCTCCGGGCGGATCTTCCCGTGCTGCTCGGCGCCGAGGGCCCGAAGAACATCGCGCAGACGCTGCGGATCGCCGACGGCTGGCTGCCGCTCTACTGGTCCCCCGCCCGCTGGGCCGAGGTGTACGCCCTCCCGGACGCGCTCCCCGACGCCCGCGAGGGAACGAGCAGATGTGACTTCACGGTGGCGCCGATGGTACGGGCGCAGGTGTGCGAGGACGTCGCGGCCGGACTGCTGCCGGTGAAGGCGATGCTCGGCTTCTACATCGGCGGCATGGGGCACGCGGCCCACAACTTCCACGCCGATCTGATGGGGCGGATGGGGTACGAGGCGGAGGCGCGGCGCATCCAGGAGCTGTTCGCGGCGGGGCGGCGCGAGGAGGCGGTGCTCGCCGTGCCGGACGCGTTCGCCGACGAGATCGCGCTCGTCGGGCCGCGGGAGCGGATCGCGGAGCGGCTCGCCGAATGGCGCAAGGGCCCGGTGACGGACCTGCTGGTCATGGCGCCGGACCCGGCGACGCTCCGTACGCTCGCGGAGCTCAACGCCTGAAGCCGGCGTCGTACGGCGTACGGCATCCCTTCCTCCCTCCTCTCCCTCCACATCTCCGCAGGTCAGAGCCGTGGGACGTCCCTCCGCGTCCCTGGGACGGCGGCGCCTCTGGCCCCCGTCCGGTGACGGCTCGGACAGTGGATCACCGGCCCGGGACGGTTCCGGGCGGGGAGGTTCGAGAGGTCGATGGTCAGACACCGGGTGTGTACGGGGGGCGGTCGGTGCGAGTGGTTCATCAAGGCGCCGGACGCACGGCTGCGCGCGGGCATCGGCTCGTACCGCGGCTTCCGGGCGCGGGCGGGCGTGCCGCAGGACCGGCTCGTCGTGCCGAGCGGGCGGGTGTCGCTCCTCATCGGTTTCGGCGGCGAGCTGAGGGTGGGCGGGGGCGGGACGGGCGCCGGCACCGGGGCCGGGCCCGGGGCCGCGACCGCGCGGCACACGTCCGTCGTGTCGGGGCTTCACACCCGCGCCCGGGTGCTCGGGCACGGCGGTGAACTCCACGGGGTGGAGCTGGCCCTGGCGCCCTGGGCGGCGTACCGGCTGTTCGGCGGCGCGTCCCTCGCGGAGCTCGGCGACGTCCTGACCGACCCGGAGGACGTCCTGGGCGCGCGCTGCCGGACGCTGGGCGAGCGTCTGGCGGACGCGCCGGGCTGGGTGGAGCGGTTCGCGCTGCTCGACGAGACCCTGCTCGCGTGGACGGCGGACGCGGCGCCCGAGCACACGGTCGCGCCCGCGGTCCTGGAGGCGTGGCGGCTGCTCCACCAGGCCCAGGGCCATATGCGGATCCGCGAGGTCGCGGACCGGACCGGCTGGAGCCTGCGGCACCTGGAGAGCCGGTTCCGGGAACAGATCGGGCTCACGCCCAAGCGGCTCGCCCGGGTGCTGCGCCTGCGGCGCGCGGTCGGGGAACTGACGGCGGGGCGCGGGGCGGCGGACGCCGCGGCCGTGTGCGGCTTCTTCGACCAGTCCCATCTGGGCCGGGAGTTCAACGCGCTGATGGGGATGCCGCCGGGGCGGTGGCTGGCGACGGGCGGTACGGCGAACGCCGCCTGGATCACGGGCTGAGGGGGCTGAGCGGGCCGAGCCGCCTGAGCGGGCCGAGCCGCCTGAGCGGGCCGAGCCGGCTGAGCGGGCCGAGCCGGCTGAGCGGACTGAGCGCGCTGAGCCGGCTGAACGGGCCGAGCCGGCAGAGCCGACGCCCCTGCCGGCACCCGGCCGGCGCGCATCGTCCGCCCGGCGCGCATCGTCCGCCCGGCGCGCATCGTCCGGCCGGCGCGTGTCGTCCGCCCGGCGCGAGTCGCGGGCCGCGGCCCTCCCGACCTCGCGTTTTTGTCCCATACAGGGGCGGGCGGCGGGTGTGAGGCTGTCTGTGCGCGGCCCTCTCCGGTGGCGACGGGGCCCGGCGACACGGGGGTGTGCCGGGCCAGCGGGCGAGACCGGTGGCCACGTCACGGC